>CAZNSC010000146.1:0-6922 GCA_964575695.1 uncultured Dehalococcoidales bacterium | reverse complement strand
GCCGAGGGCGCAGCAGCTCAAGACCCTGGTCCACGAAATAGCTCACTACTATTCTGAAGGCGTATTCCGGATACCCCGGCAGGATGCGGAAACCATCGCCGAGAGTGCTGCCTATGTCGTGGGCGCCCACTACGGGTTTGATACCGGCGTCCGTTCCTTTCCCTACGTGGCTTTGTGGGCTCAGGATAAGAAGGTGCTTGACCAGAACCTGAGTTCTATACGCCGGGTGGCCGGCACAATACTTGAGGAACTGGAGAAGACGAGGTGACAATGTGGCCGCTTCAGGAGGGTTTGACCCCGGCGATGTACCAGCCGCAGCAAGTGGGCGTCGTAGTCGAGATGGCAAGGGCGATGGAAGACGGGCGGCTGACCACCCTCGAAACGCAGAGGGTAATGGACGCGAGCATAGCTTTTGGCATGTCCCTTATCTTCGGCATGGTTCTGGGAGTACTGGTGAGGTCTTTAGTCGCCGAGGCGCTGGAGCCAAAGCAGGAAGCGGCGGTCAAGCCGGTTATTGACCTGATGCTGCCGGAAACGAAGCCTGAAACCGATGAGGATACGCCGGCCCAAGGTGAACATTTGAAGCCTAAAGGCATAGAAACTCTCGACAGGCTGATCATCAAAAAGAAGAATGACCCCAACTGGGAAAAGTGGCCTCACGGAACAGTCAGCGACGCGAGAAAGGCGGTCTACAAAGACATCCTCGAAGGATTCAGAAACCTCGGAGAAGCCAGGGAGTACGTTGAGGGACTGCCTGAGGATAATGTCATCTTCACCGCCCGGGGTGACGAGATATCCTTCTCCCTTATCAAGACCATCGTTGCCGATATCGAAAGAAATCCCTGGCTGTCTCCGTTCAGGACGGAGCGCCGGGAGAGAAGCTGGCAGCCGCCGCTTCTGCCGCTAGTAATCAAATGCGCCTGGTGCGGTAAGTACATGGGAGAAAAGGAGCCTTACGAGGACAAATCAGTGACACACGGTATATGTCCGGAATGTCTGGCAAAATACTTCCCGAGAAAGGAAGGCTTATTGCCCCAAACCCACCATTCCATTCCTCGAGATGACCTGAAACGGATAGCCGGGAAGTATGGCTTGTGGGCAGCCAGGCAAGCCGAGGCTCTGTGTCCGCATAACGACGTGGCCTGCGTGGAGAGAGAGGCCAAGAGGTTGTACGAAGTAGTTAGACACAGGATGGCAACATGACGATGCTCAGGCCCGGCCGCGGTGGATACATCAGGCCGTTCGGCTGCGGCTGGTTCATCAGGAAATTCCTTCTCGGTCATGGTCCGGGAGAGACCATCACCATCAATCCGGCTGGGGGCGCCTGCCAGGAAGACATTTTCTATCATTACAAGCTGGCATTACACCGGGCTTATGCTGAGGATACTACCGCACGCGAGGATGAGGCCAGGATCAAAGCCGGGCTACCTGCATACTCCCCGGAAGAATACGCCGAGAGGGTTGACTGGCACTTCCGTCGTATACCCTACAAACTGGTGAAATCCCGCTACCATAGCTTCCAGAGGTATTTCCACTGGCTCAAGCAGCTGAAATGGGTTGAACTGACTGGTGAAGAGGAACCGTCGAGCATGCAGGAGGTGACCGGAAACCATCCTGACGCTCATCCCCGTAAGCTTTACCACCTGACCAGAGAAGGTATTGAGGCTTCCGATGAGGACTGGTCACACCCGCAGCGGCTGCTTTATCCGATGATAGATGAAGTGCCTATAGAAGATTATTTCAAGGAGAAGAGAAAGGAACGGAAATACCGCCGGCCCCGGAAAGAAGAGAGGTTTCTAAGACCTTTCACAGCAGGTCAGTTTATCCGTGACTATCTCTTAGGACTCGGTCCCGAGAATTCACCAAAAATCGACCCGAACGAAGGCGACTATGGCGAACACGTCTTTTCCTACTACAAAGAAGCTCTGCGCCGTGTGTATGCCAGGGATGCCGTCGCCTGGGAAAATGAAAAGCGGCTAAGAAAGAACCAGGAGCCTTATACTACGGAGGAATATGCCGAGCGTCTGGAGTGGCACATGGACAGGATACCTTATAAGCTTCACCGCGCCCGCTACCACAGCTTCTTCCGCTACTTCCATTATCTGAAGCAGCTTGGCTTCATTGAGCCGACCGGTGAAGAAGTGGACTCCTATATTCAAGGTCTGGGGAATCCTGATGCGCCGCCGAGGCGTTACTACCGCTTGTCAGCAAAGGGAAGGGAAGCGCCCGAGTGGGAATGGTACCGGCCGCAGCTGACGCTCTACCCTGAGTTAACACCGCAATACTTCAGCCAGAAAAACAGGGAGCACCAAGAGAAGGCAACCGCTGCGAACTAGGCGCGAGACTCTGCGCCCTGTCCAGTCGAATGGTGTAACACAGTCAAACCTCACTTCGGATAAGGACGATTTCGATAGCACAAGCAAAAGCCTTTCACCCCAGCATACCATCGGATAGCGGACAAACCCAATAAAGGTGGACATTTTCGGAATAGGCACTTTGTTTTTCGCCCAGGAAGTGTAATAATTTGGGCAATGACCCAATGGGGGTGACAAATGTTCATTTCCGAAATATACATAGAGAATTTTAGAATCTTTGGAGCAGAAAAAGACGGACACCACCTAAGACTCCATCTGAATCCCGGGTTGAATGTACTAGCAGGTGAAAATGATTCTGGGAAATCAGCCATAATAGATGCCATTCGTTACACTCTATTAACAACCAGCAGGGAAACACCTTGGTTCACCGACGGTGATTTCCACCTGAAGGGGAATCAGAGGGCTACCAATATTACTATACGTTGTATTTTCCGGGGGCTTTCGGAGAAAGAGCACAGGTTTGTAGAATTCCTTACCGTCAAGGATGGCACACCATGTTTGTACATTACTCTCAGAGCCAATAGACTAGAAAACACACATAGAAAGACGCGGGCCCAAATATACGTTACTAGGCACTCCGGAGAAAAAGGGGACGGCCCTGCCATCGAAGGTGAAATACGTGAGTTCCTGAGAACAACATATCTGCGTCCGCTCCGCGATGCTGAAGCCGAGTTATCCGGGGGGAGAGGTTCTAGGCTTGCACAAATACTAAGTGCTAGGCCAGGTTGTGAGGATCAAAGCAAATGCAATGTTGATATAAAAGATCCCACCTGTGAACCGAAAACATTAGTGGAGATAATGCGAAGAGCTGAGGAGTTGATAGAGAGTAATGAATTCATTCAAAGTGCGAAGAGAGATTTAAACGATGAGTATTTAAAAGATTTTTCAATAGGACACAGTAGACTAGAAGGGGACATCGGAATAGGCAAGCAGGCAGAAATCAGGCAAATCCTGGAGAAATTTGAATTATGGTTGAAACCTGAGGAAGGCTTAGAACAGAGAACCCAGCGTGGGCTTGGTGTAAACAATGTACTGTTCATGGCAACGGAACTGCTTCTCCTTAGTGAGGATGAATACGCGTTGCCACTTGTACTAATAGAGGAACCGGAAGCTCATTTGCATCCTCAAATGCAACTCCGTCTTATGGATTTCCTGGAGCAAAAGACGAGAGACAAAAATGTACAGGTAGTGATAACGACACACAGCCCAAATCTCGCATCCAAAGTTGATCTTGAAACGCTAATTATAATGTGCTCAGGCAAAGCGTTTTCCTTACGAGCTAACCATACCAAACTGGAAAAAGCAGATTATTTATTCTTAAGGCGTTTTTTGGATGTAACCAAAGCTAATATGTTTTTCGCCAAGGGCGTGGTCATTGTGGAGGGTGACGCAGAAAACATCCTATTACCCACTTTGGCGAAGCTGTTAGACAGATCATTCACTGATTACGGCGTTTCAATTGTGAAAGTAGGTAGTCGCGGGCTATTCCGATATTCAAGGATATATCAGTCCCCGGACGACTCAGGCATACCAATAAAAGTGGCTTGTATAGCAGACCGGGACGTAGTACCAGATTCAGCCAAAAAGCATCTGGATACTGGAAAAAGAAAACTGGAGTCTCAGTATACTGCAGAGGAAATGAAAGAGTATATTACAAGACTTACATCCAATGACGGTTATCCTGTCGTGACGTTCGTTTCACCTAAATGGACTTTTGAATATGACCTTGCCTTAAGTGGCCTAGGGCTTCAAATGCATATAGCAGTTAAGTTGGCATCAAGAGGTGCCAATTTACTGGAAGAAGATGAGAAAACGATAATTAATGATGCGCAAAAAGAGTATGAAGGTTGGATAAAGAGTGGTTCTACAGGAGAGGACATTGCAGCAAAGATTTATGTTGGCCTACACGAGCGTAAGGCATCCAAGGCTGAAGCTGCCCAGTTCTGTGCAAAATACCTAGAAAGCAATCCTGTTTCCTCTGAAGTATTAAGAAAACTACTTCCAGATTATATCGTTCAGGCAATAGATTATGTAACAGGGAATACCCATGTTAACGGAAGTTCAGATTAAAATAACAGACCAAGACATTGATGAGGTTGAATTATATTTCCGAAAACATTTCAGCTGCAGTTTTGCTGATGAGAAGGTGCGGCAAGCCCTGAAATGCATCAATTCACGTGATATCCAGGCAGGGCCTGGCAGCGGAAAGACAACCGTTCTTGTGGCAAAGTTAGCTGTATTAAGTACGAAATGGACGTGGCGTGATAGAGGGATATGTGTATTATCTCATACTAATGTCGCAAAAAAAGAAGTCGAAAAGCGTCTGCCTTTTCATCCTACTGCGTATGACTTGCTCGATTATCCACACTTTATAGGGACCATCCAGTCCTTCGTTGATAGGTTTCTCGCCCTCGCCTACTTGAGGAATAATGGCATAGAGGTTTTTACTATCGACGATTTAAGGTTCTCAAACCGTGCAAAGGGAATAATAAGGGAATACCCTCAAGCGAATAATTGGCTTAGGAATCATCCTAATAAGGATTATTTGGGCAACCTCAGATACGAAGGACCGGAGCTAAGACTAAGCAGTGGTGTTGGGCAGCTAAACGTAGGTGAAACCACTGACACTTATAAGCAGCTCTGTAATCTGAAGAAACGTGTGTCACACGAGGAGGGGATTTTCAGGTTCGACGATATGTTCGCATTCGCAGAAGCATATGTAACAGAATATCCCTCCATCATCACCATAGTGCGCAGACGTTTCCCCTGGGTATTCATTGACGAAATGCAGGATACCAATGCATTGCAGGAAAGGGTACTTGGGAAAATATTTGGCGAAGGGTGTGTTCTGCAGAGATTCGGCGATGTTAACCAGTCAATATACTCAGGGAACCCACAAGACGAAATTCAAAGAAGCTTCCCCAAAGAAGACGCTATTGACTTGGCAGAAAGTAAGCGTTTTGGCAAAGAGATTGCCGCATTTGCAACTAACCTCACTTCATCAAAAAGACAGGTGATAAAGGGTAATTTCACGAAACCAGGGAAACGAGTCATGTTCATTTTCGACAATGATTCGATCCAGAATGTGCTAAAAGCTTTCGGAGATTTCGTTCTTAGAGTGCATAATAATCAGGTACCGGAGGACTTTGTTGTCAAAGCAGTTGGATTCAGGAAGGCTGGGGGAAATCCGAGACCTGAAAATATTCCGTTAAATATTTCAGACTATTGGAGTGATTTCAAACCGGATTACACTGAGAAGGCAGGCAATGCAAGTTCATTGATGGGATATGTAGTAAAGGCTTACCGCCTTAGGGAGGAGACTGGCGAATTAAGAGAGCCTTATGTCATTGTAATGACAGGGATTCTCCGATTTCTTCATCTTCAGGGAGCAAAAAACTTAGACGGACTTAAGTTTAACGATAATAGACTGATAAGGGAACTTGAAATCCGGCAAGACAAAGAGCGATTCCAGAAGCTCATAGCCAATGTATGTATGTATCGCCAATCCCTGAATCGAGAGTATTGGACGTCAGTAAAGGAGACACTTCGTGATATAACTAAGCAATGGTGCGGTGCTGAGCTATGTTCTGAAGCCAATAGTTTTCTCGAGTGGAATGAAGAAATCGGCAATCTCCAGAAAGAAGCGTTTGAGTCAACCCGCCAGAGAATCAATGTACTTAATCACAAAGGACTGGAAATAGAAGTGGGAACTATTCATAGTGTGAAAGGTGAGACTCATTCCGCGACTCTCGTGCTGGAGACGTATCTAAATAAGAAGCATGACCTAAAACAACTGTTGCCCTATATCATCAAAGGTGAAACTGAAATAAGTGATTCTTCGATCGATGCTCAGCTTGGAGAACACATGAAACGAATTTTTGTAGGTGGCACAAGACCAAGGGAAATACTTGGCATTGCTATACACAAAGGCCATCTAACTGCTGAGGACCTGGAAAAGCTGCAGTCTATTGGATGGGAGATAGAAGATCTTACAGTAGTGCGGTGAGGACGCAGGAATAAGTTAGGTTGTGCCAGGTATTCTAATGACATACAAGCGCAGTTTTTTCATAATTCCTTTATCCCAAGTATCCGGTCAATCCGAAAGACCCTCTCTTCATTCCGCTTCAGGCAGAAAGCCCGCATACCGAGATACTTCTTACCGCGGTATTCCATTTCTCCCACTGCCTCCGGCCTGACAACCCTCATTGTCTTCTCATCGCTGGGCTTGAGATACACTATCTCCAAAGATGCCCTGTTCTCAATCGCTCCTCTGATTACCTCGATTTTATCATCCACCGGGTGGGCAGCTTCCGCCTTTTGATACTGGTACCTTGTCAGAAAATCCATCACTTGGTAGTTCGTCCAGATATGTTTCTTGAGGGCGGGTTTTTTGAGGACAATACCTTCCAGTGTGGTGCAGCGGCTCAGCGCAACGTACATCTGGCCATGGGCAAAGGTGCCGCTGCCGATGTCGACAATCACCCTGTCAAACGTCTTGCCCTGGCCCTTGTGAATGGTCACCGCCCAGGCCAGCATCAGCGGGTACT
>CAZNSC010000145.1:0-7003 GCA_964575695.1 uncultured Dehalococcoidales bacterium | reverse complement strand
TGATATCGAAATCTGGAACCTGGTCTATCTCTTCCTTTCCTTCCGTACGGACATAGCTTCTGGAACAGGAAGTTCCCCGGTAGGCGTTATCACCTACAGCTACGGTGTTGAATAAAGGAGGATAAGATCACCAAATAAACTAAAGGAAGAGTCTTAGAGGGATAGCATCCCTCTGGCAACTAAGTCTATCCCTCCCTATCAAAGGGGAAGGGAGAATGGAGAGGGTAGAATGAAAGTAGACATAAATCTATTACCAGAGGAATACCGACCCAAACGCTGGGTACTACCACTCACGGTAGGATTAATCGTCGTCATCCTGGCCGTGGGTTACTATGGCTATGGCTTCTACGGAAAGAACGCCGCTGCCAACAGCGAGCTCGAACGACTGCAATCCCAGCTGGATTCCATAAACGCTGAGACGCAAACGGTACTCGCTGACCCGACAATGAAGGAATACGAAGAACGCATTACCGAAGCCGAGGCTGAGATAGTCACTCTGAAAGCTATGGAGCAGGACTACGAGACACAGAATGCCCAAAGGATATACTGGAAGCCGGTATTGCAGGCGATACGGGAGCTGGCACCGTCTGATGTACAGATCACTGCCTTCGAGCAGAATGGTGACGAACTCACTGTGGAGGGTGAGCTGAGCGGTGAGGTTCAGGATGCTGTCATAATCGTGGAATATGCTCGACTGCTGGAGAACCGCAACATCTTCTCCCGGGTTGCCTTTGAAATCGGTAGTGAGGATCGCCCGACTGATGAAGAGGGCAAAACCGAGGAAATCTTTGTCTTCACCATGCTACTGAAAGTTAAACCAGGAGGCTAATAATGAAGAAACTGACCAAATTGCACATGGCATTAATTGTTCTGCTCATAATTGTTGTAGCCGGTAGCGTCCAGTTTTCAACTAGCTACCGTCAGGCTGAGGCGAAACAACCGGATATACAGGATGAGATAAACCTGGCAATGATGCGGCTAAATACCGCCAAGGAGGAGATGAACCCGGAGCCGTTGAAACAGCAGCTTGATGAGCTCCAATCTACGATCACCATGCTCAGCGGGAACGAGCCGTTATTCCCTGAACGGCCAGCCACGGTTCAGATTGGCGATTTGGTAGTTGACTCGGCAGAAAGGCTAAACCTGGTCCTCATTAAATTAAAGCCCAATGACAAAGCGGGCACAATAACTATCAAGGAAGACAAGGACTCCCAGGGCAATAAATATAGTAAGGCTACTTATGAGCTTACGGTGAAGGGGGACCTGGGGCGGATTAATAGCCTCATCGGTGAGATTGAGGCTGCCAATTTTGCCACCCTGACCGTTGAGGACATTGAAATCGATTTCCATCCAGCAGAGGAGAAGGACGACCGCACCATCCCGGCGTGGTGGGAGGGTCAATTCACCGTGATTACCCTCTACCAGTATGAAGAGGGAACATAAGAAAATAGATATAGGAGAGTCTAGGAGAGGCGGAGCCTCTCCACCAGAATAACTCCCCTTCCCCTTGACAGGGGGAAGGGGACAAGGGGGATGGGGTTGAGAAAGAAGACTCAGGTTGGCTTTACCCTTGTTGAATCAATCCTGATTATAGGCCTTATTGTTGTCCTTGGCTTCACGATTTATCACTTTGGCTGGGGGACTACCGGTAAGGCCGGAGCCGAGCTGCTTCAGACTGACATCCAGACGATAGAAAAGGCAGTCGGTGCCTATATCTTGAATAGCAATGGGCTGTATCCCACCGATGATGGTAAGCGCCCGGAAAGGGAAGAATACAAGTTGATAATATGGGATAGCAGCTTCACCGCCAGTGGTAAACAGTTGGCTTTTTATCCCGACTTTATAAACAAGTTACCCCGACACTGGAACGAAGGGGTATGGCGAATTGATAGTATCGGCAAAGTGTCCGTGACTATCAATCCTGATGACTACTAAGGGGGAAAAAGGGTTGCAAGCCAAAACCCAAAGGTCAGCCTATGAGCTACTGGGTGCCTACCGCGTCTTTGCCCTAGCGGTAGCGGCGCTGCACCTAGTGCTGCTCACGCCCCCACCCCCAACCCAACTTCTAACCTACCTCACCCTGGGCATACTGGGACTCTATAGCCTGACACGGGTGCTCCTGCACCACTACCGCCGTTTTCATGAGACTTACCTTGGGCTGGGGGTAGATGTGGTAGCCTGCACCCTGCCCCTGTTCCTGACCGGCGGGTTAAGTTCTCCGTTCCTGTTCTACTCCCTGTGCCCCATTATCTATGCCGCCCTTATCTTCCACAAGTCAATTGCCCTGGGCTGTGCTTCCTTCACCAGCGCATCGCTGGTGGCAAGCCTCTTTTTCCCAGACCCCTCCCTGGGTAACCTGAGCTTTGCCGGCATCTATATCATTGCCTGCTTTCTCACCGGTGTCTTGCCCTACACAACAAACCTCAGTATCTACCGCCGTCTGGAACAGGACGCCGTGATGAAAGAGAGAAAGAGGCTGTCCCGTGAGCTTCATGATACGGTAGCGCAAACACTGGCTTATGTCAACCTCAAGACGAGTCTGGTCACTGATACTCTGGCCAAAGGCAACCTGGAGCGCAGCCTCCGCGAGCTGGAACAGATAAAAGAGAGCCTGGACAGCACCTACGAGGAGGTGAGGGAAGCCATAAATACCCTGGGAAGCCCCTCTCCAGAGACCGCAGACTTCGTGTCTGCCCTTTCCCATCAGGTGAAGGAATTCAGCCGGAAGAACGGCATAAAGAGCCACTTCACCATATCCGGGGGCGACCCCAAGCTGTTGCCGCAGGTAGCCGGTGAGCTACTGCATATCGTGGGCGAGGCTATGGTCAATGCCCGAAACCATGCCCAGGCTACCACCGTGGAGGTCGGGGTCTGTAACAATCAAGACAGGTTGGAGATAACCACCAAGGACGACGGCTGCGGCTTTGACCCTTCCACCCACCACGATAGACAGAAGCCACAAAACCATCATGGCCTCACAATTATGAAGGAGAGGGCTGAGTCACTCGGGGGCAAGCTGATGATAAACAGCACCCCGGGCAGCGGCACCGAGGTCAAGGTCAGCATCCCGCTGAATGGAGTGAACCGTGGATAACGGAGCTGAGATAAAAATCCTTATTGTTGATGACCACCCCCTCATCCGCCGGGGGCTATCATCGGTGATTGAGCAGGCCGAGGGGATGACCATTATCGGGGAGGCGATGGACGGGTTGCAGGCAATCAAGCGTGCCCGGGACCTTTCCCCGGATGTTGTCTTGATGGACATCTTTATGCCTACCATGAATGGCGTTGAGGCGACGGCGATTCTGGTGAGGAACCATCCCTGGATTAAGGTGATGATGCTGACCATCTCTGATAAAGAAGAGGACCTTTACTCCGCCATCAAAGCCGGTGCCAGCGGCTACCTGCTCAAGAATGTGCGCCCCGATGATCTGGTTGACGCCCTGAGACAGGTCGTCCAGGGAGGGGCAGTAATAACCCCGAAACTGGCACCAAGACTGCTCGATGACCTGCTAGAAGACAGAGCCGACTCCGGGCCAGAATCACCCACTGCCCTGACCCAGCGGGAGAGAGATGTCCTGGAGCTGGTATCAGCGGGGCTCAGCAACCGTGAGATAGCCACCAAGCTCTTTGTAAGCGAGAACACCATAAAGACCCACCTGCGCAACATCATGGATAAGTACCACTTCAAGAACAGAGCCGAGGCTGCCGCCTACATTGCCCGCAGCGCCTGATGTTCTTTCCCAACCCATCACCCTTTACCCCGTTAGACATCCCGGTATACCACTTTGGTTTCTCCCGCTCCGCACTAATAAGGGGAGAACAAGAGAAGGAAACCCAGGGAGTGAGGGTGAAAAGACGAAATCACCCGTTTGGGGGATTGTCCGCCCCCATCCTACATGTTATTCTCGTTATAGATGTAAATCGAAAAATCTGAAAGGAGGTGACCAAGCCGAAGAAACCAAAGGAGCCTGAGAGGATGAAGTTCCCGAAGCGACCTATCCCCGCCGTCGGGAACACCCGGAATAAAGGCGACTCTGATTAACGAACTCCCCCCTGAGAGGAGGGGGATAAAGGGGATAGGGTGACAGATAAACCAAAAACAAAGGGAGGTGAAAAAAGCGAAATGAAACTGACAAAGACTATTTTAAGCGGAAAGGGGTTACCGAAGAGGGGTCAGGCAGGCTTCACACTGGTGGAGCTACTCATCGTGCTGGCTATCCTGGCAGTGCTGGCGGCGGTGGTCATCCCCAACGTCACCGGCATGTTTGGCCGTGGTGCCGAGCAGGCGTATGACACTGACCAGGAGACCCTCCAGATGGCGGTGTCCACCTTCTTCTTTGACATCCATGCCGGCTATAACTCTACTACCGACATGTGGGGTGACTCGGATGAGACCGCCGGCAGTCATTACTATCCGATATCCCTCGGGAGTGCCTCTGACCTGTACCTGGATACGACGGTAGAGGATCCGAACAACGCCGGTAATTACCGGGTAAATGAGAGGAATGACACTTCCGCGGCTGAAGATGCCGACATACAAGCCGCCTGTGTCTGGGTAGGCCTGCTGGCAAACACGCCGACAGCGGGTGCTAGCGCCGGTAGCAGTGACCGTGATGGCGCTGCCGTGCTCACCGGGGAGAAGGGACCCTATATCAATGAAGTTCCCGAATCGGCCAAGGCTACTGACAGCTACAATGGAGTCCCCAGCCCCGGCGGCACCTATGCCTGGATAGTGGGCGAAAATGGTGTGGTTTACGGCATCTATGATGCCGACCCGGCAACAGCCAACAGCCCCTGGTATTGCGGCTTCAGTGGCACCTATCCATGATGTGAGCCTTACCTGATTTAACGCCAGAGAGCCCGCCTAAAGGCGGGCTCTTTCTTTTTCTACCTATCCTCACTCTCCTTTGAACGACATATACCCAAAGGGGTGCTATAGAGTGAGGAAGTCCCCAGTTCACCAACCCTATCTCCTCCCCTTCCCCCTGGCAAGGGGAGGGGGAGGAGATTTGAAAGAGGGGGCTAGGGCCCCTCTTAAACGCCCTGCTATTTTGCTCTGAGGAGAATCAAAGAGAGGCTCTGCCTCTCTTATCAAAAAAATTCCTCTCCCCCTTGAGGGAGATATATCTACGGGGTGTCAGAGGGGCGAAGCCCCTCTTATAAAAATAATCCCCTCTCCCTTGAGGGAGAGGGGATTAAGGGGTGAGGGTGATAAGGTTATTTCCACTTAATCTTCGCCTCTCCCCTTTTACCTTCCGAGGCCAGACCACCTTCCAGCTCGTGTAGCTTGGATGTCAGCTCATCAATTTCAGTCTTTGGTGATTGCTTGCCCAACTCCAACCCGTAGCTGACAAAGAAATCAAGGAAGTTCTTGAGAAGATGCTTTATGTCTTCTTCAAACAAATGGACTTCTTCCCTGGTGGCGTATTTTACCCCCGATTCCGGCGGCTCTTTGGGTTTATCGTTTAGCTGGTTATCGATCAAAAACTCTATAAACTCCGCCTGCGTCATATCACCACGGTTTTCGTCAATCTTCCTGACCAATTCAGCAGGTATGACCAGCATCCTTTTTTCGGGCATTACACGCTCCTTTGTCTCATGTCACTTTGGAAAGGGGATCACAAAAAGTCACTTTTAAACGGCAACCCCGTCGGGTAGATGCTGGCAGCGCACGGGGCTTGTCTAAATTCGCGGTCAACCACAGTCTCAAGCACTCAAAAGTCCTCTTCTTTTCTCATCTCAAGGATTTCCAGGATACTATCAATGCTCCTCAGCAACCTCAGTCCCTTCTTGGTGATTCTGTAAGTTACGACCGGATTGCCCACAGTCACTCTATCGATTAGTTTCAGCTCCAGTAAGAACTTGAGGTACTTCTGAAGTTGGGCATAGCTCATGTTGGCGCTGTACATTATCTCCGTCTTGCCCGCCTCACCCAGCCGGAGCATGTCAGCAATCACTTCAATGCTTGACCTTCGACTCGTCAACATGATGCCCCTCGCAGACACCAGCCAATTAATTCCAGTACAATACGGCTAGTACTATAGTCCCTGTTGTTCTACTATTCTATGGCGTGACAGGGCAGTTGTCAAGACCCCAAATCAAGATTTTCCCCAAATTCGCCGTTATCATGAAAGGAGACATGGATTGTGGAAAGCCTTGCCGCCGTCAAATTGCTTTGATGAATGGCTCCAGAATAGACTGTTACTGGCCTAGCGGCGAGCGTGTTGCTCAATCCCACCGGTTAATGTATCATAATTTATAGGAAACGAGGTCAGCGCCCGAATATATCAAGGAGGCGGCGTATGTGGCTGCAGACAAGAATGTTTCTGTTGGTGGCATTGCTTTTCGGTATCCTTTACGGGGTGATCACCGGGATCGGGACATGGATGGGAGCCGGCAATGCCATGTTCTACATTATCATTACCCTGGTCTTCCTCGGCATTCAGTACTTGATTGGCCCGGCCATGGTAGCCTGGACAATGAGAATAAAATGGGTTTCAGAAGGTGAAGCGCCGGAGCTACACCGTATGGTTGCCGAGCTGGCAGAAAATGCCCGCCTTCCCAAACCCAAGGTAGGCATTTCGCAGCTGGCAATCCCCAATGCCTTTGCCTTCGGCCGGACCAAGGGAGATGGGCGGGTCTGCGTTACTCAGGGGCTCATGAACCTTCTCAACAAGGATGAACTCAAGGCGGTGCTGGGGCATGAGCTGTCTCATATCAGGCACCGTGATATGGCGATCATCACCCTGCTCTCCGCAATTCCCCTCATCATGTACTGGATAGCCTTTGGCATGATGTTCCGCGGGGCTTTCGGTGGCAGACGGGACGGTGGCTATGCCGCCCTTATCGGCCTGGGGGCTTTTGTCCTCTACTTCATTACCAACCTGCTCGTCCTGTACGGCTCCCGCATCCGGGAATACTACGCCGACCAGGGGAGCGTCAGGTTGGGGAATGAGCCTCACCACCTGGCTACCGCCCTCTATAAGCTGGCCTATGGCAA
>CAZNSC010000144.1:0-7129 GCA_964575695.1 uncultured Dehalococcoidales bacterium | reverse complement strand
CCTTTATCCCCCTCTCCTTCAAAGGAGAGGGGGAGGATTTTATTAAGGTAACCCTCCCTCTTTGTCCCCCTCCCTTGATAAGGGAGGGGGAGATATAGAAAGAGAGGCGAAGCCTCTCTTAGACTTACCTTAAGGGGTGGCGGGTGGGAATAGATAAGAAACTTTGGGGATATGGAGAGCTACTTGTTAAAACAGAAGGTGTTTAAGAGGGGCGTTAGCCCCTCTTAAAATAAATCTTCCCTCTCCCCTTAATAAGGGGAGAGGGATAAAGGGTGAGGGGTTAATAAATAAATTAAGCCTTGCGGTGTTTAGCCACAAACCGCTTTATTCTGGTTAGTGCTTCCTCAATGTCAGCTAGCGAGGTGGCATAGCAGCAGCGAACGTAGCCTTCTCCCCACTCCCCGAAGGCTGAGCCAGGGACTACGGCCACCTTTTCTTTCATCAGCAGGCGTTCGGCAAATTCCTCTGAGGTCATGCCCGTGCTTTTTATTGATGGGAAGGCGTAGAAGGCCCCCCGTGGCTCGAAGCAGGAGAGGCCAATATCATTCAGCCCCTTGACGATGACCAAACGGCGCCGGTTGTATTCCTCAACCATCTCAGCCGCCGCGCCCTCGCCTGATTTTAGCGCCTCAATAGCGGCTACCTGTCCCATGGTCGGGGCGCTCATTATGGTGTACTGGTGAATCTTGGTCATCGGGGCAATAATCTCTGATGGGGCGGCGGCGTAGCCGATACGCCAGCCGGTCATGGCATAAGCCTTGGAGAACCCACCGAGAAGAATGGTTCTCTCCTGCATATCGGGTAATGTGGCAAAGCACGTGTGCTCCACGCCATAGACTAGCTTGGCATAGATTTCATCTGAGATGACCAGTAGCTTGTGGCGCCGGGCAACCTCAGCTATTTTGAGCAGTTTGTCCCCGGGCATCACGGCTCCGGTAGGGTTGGCGGGGTAGCCGATGAGAATGGCTTTGGTTCTATTGGTAATCCGTGCCTCGATATCAGCAGCGCTGATCTCAAAGTTGTTTTCCTGGTTGATTGGCACCATGACCGGTGTGCCTCCGGCCAGCATGACGCAGGGGTTGTAGGAAACATAGCACGGGTCAGACATGATGACCTCATCCCCGGGGTCGAGGATAGCCCTTATTACCAGGTCTAGGGCTTCGCTGACACCAACCGTAATCAGAAGTTCACCCTCAGGGTCGTAGTCCAGATTGTAGGTATCCTTCAGGTATTGTGACAGTTCCTGACGAAGCTCAGGCATACCTGCATTTGAGGTATACATGGTGTAGCCCTTTTCCAGTGAGTAGATGGCGGCCTGACGAATGTGCGACGGCGTGGCAAAGTCAGGTTCGCCGACACCGAGCGAGATGACTCCTTCCATAGAGGCTAGCAGGTCAAAGAACTTCCTTATCCCGGAGGGGGTAAGCTGGTTTACCCGCTGTGAGATAAGACTGGGATATGTCCTGCGCTGTTGATTAATAGTTATTGACATAGCAGATCTCCCCGTAAGTAATCATAGTATTACCGGTTGCCGCTTAGCCTCTTCTCCCCCCTGGAGGAGTTCACCGTCCTCCTTGTAGCGTTTGAGGACAAAGTAAGTGGCTGTCCCCAGCACCCCCTCAATAGGGGCGAGTTCCTGGGCGACGAAGTCAGCCACCTCGTGCATGGTTTTGCCGGTTACCAGGACCACCAGGTCACAGGCTCCCGATACCAGGTAAACGGTGCGCGCTTGAGGGCAACGGTAGATACGCTCGGCAATTGAATCAAAGCCCACCTCCTGTTTTGGAGTGACCTTGACCTCGATTAGCGCCCACACCTGCTCATCGCCTACCTTGTCCCAATTGATTATGGTCTTATATTTCAGGATGGTTCGCTCTTTCTCGGCTTGCTTAATGAGCTTGGCAACCTCAGCACTCGGGGTGCCGGTCATGGTGGCGATCTGTTTGGTGGCGGTCCGGGCATCATTTTCCAGTATTTTGAGAATCTCTTTTAGCATTGTTCTACCTCCCACCTTATCCCCCCCCTCTCTTTGCGAGGGAGGGGGGAAGTGATTCTGTAAGAGAGGTTTCGCCTCTCTCTGACCCTCCTCTATCATCGGCTCTCCAAACTAACTAACGCACGACCTCGGTCAGTGACCACTGCTTTTCTATCCCATTATAGCAGAGTCGGAACAATTTGTTGTCACTGGTGCGGACCTGAAAATACCTCTCCCCCGGCTCCTGCCACGCTTTTTCTATCTCCTCTACTTCGTATTCTATGCCTTTCCACAGGAAAGAGCGAGGCCGCTCGGCGTAGGTATGACCCGAATAGCAATTGACTTTAATGTTATTCAACCCTGCCCCTCCGTAGTTTTTGGGTAGCCCTCCCTCTTTCTGGCATATTGCCTTTTTCTTTACACTTTTAGCTGCATACCATCATAGGCAAAACGTATCTTTGGGTCCTTTGCTGCTAGGGCGCAGTAATCATCGTGGCCCCGGTTCCAGTATTCTTCTAGGTGAACAAAGACAACCTTCTTGGCTTGCAGGTGTGCGGCCAGATCTATGGTTTGCTCATAGGCATAGAGAGTTTTTCTGGAGATATGTTCCGCGGGGTACTTGAAACCGTGTTTCAGACCCTCTTCGAATATACCCGGCTGGATAATCAAAAGATCGGCATGTTGAACCTCATGCCTGTGCTGCGGGAAAGGCTTGATGTCACAAACAGCATAGACCACCTTCCGCTGTGCCTTTTCAAAAACGTAGATAAAGGCCAGCTGGGCATCTCGGTCGACGGGGAGGGCAGTGATCCGCACGTCTCCGATCTGGATTCTGTTATGAAAAGGCCTGAGCTGTAGAAAACCGCTTTCCTGGTAGAAATCGACAACGGGGCCGTACTGAGAGCTGAGCTTTCTCAGAGGGTCGCCTAGCTGTTCCGGGAGCAGCAAACAGATCTGTTTTTTCGGATAGGCACGCCAGGTGCGAAAATCCAGTGCCATCTGCTCCACCACCCGGAACCCCTCCACATGGTCAGGGTCTAAGTGAGAGAAGATAAGGTAGTTGATACGGCGGATAGAGGAACGATTGAGCTGGCTTATAATCTCCGCCGGTGTGTCAATCAACAGGTTGATATCGTGCAGGAAAGCGGAAGGGCCGGTTCTGGCATATGGGGTCCCTTTCCTCCTGGCTTCCCTACAAATCCGGCACTGGCAGAGTGGTTTGGGGATGACCATGCACCCCCCGGAGCCCAAAATAGTCCATTTCATAGGATGTGGGAAAGCCGGTCGTCTTATTTGAGCTGGCTCGGTTCCTTATCCTCCGCTTTCTCTTCGCGCACATGTTTCAGGTCACCGTCCATGGTACCACGAACGCGTTCTCTCTCCTCGGCAAAATCAAAGCCAGTCCAGATCCCGATAGAACCGAGTATTGAGTCCTGAGGATGAAACTGACGGAAGATTTTGAAGTAGTAGGCTGCCTCCCGACTGTTAATCTCTGCCCTTGGATTCTCGGCTTTGATACGCTCGAACTCATCCTGGCTGACCTCGCTCTCGGCCAGTTTTTCGCCAAGACTCTCACAACCTGCCCCCTGAGTGTATTGTACCTTGTAACGCCACAGTATATCATCAGGCAGGTAATTTGTGTCCTGAAAAGCCATTCTCAGAATCCATTTCTCTATCTTGTCGCCCACTTTCTCGGACTGGCGTATCTTTAATTCGGGAGGAATTTTCATAGAAAGGTCAACCATTTCCACATCCAGGAAAGGCACCCTCAGCTCAAGGCTGAAATACATGCCCATGCGGTCGGCCCGCTGAAGGTTGATATTGTGCAGATTATCGATGCAGCGTCGGGCCTCTTTATTGAGCACATCCATTGGGTAATGCTTCATATAGTGGTAGCCTGTGAATAGTTCATCGGCACCTTCCCCGGTCAGTACTACCGTCACGTAATCTGCTGCCAGCTTGCAGGTAAAGTAGCAGGGAACAGCGCACCGCACCAGAGAGGGGTCATAGCTTTCCAGCTTGTTGATAACGATCGGCAGCGCTTCGTAGTATTCGTCTTCGGTAAATATCAGTTCGTGGTGTGTCGAGCCTATATGCGCTGCGGCGATGCGGGAAGCCTTAAGGTCGTCACTTTCGTCCCCATTTTCATCCCGCATGCCTACCACAAAGGTGTGAAGATGCGGAATCTCTTCAGCCGCGATGGCCGCCACTAGACTACTATCTATGCCGCCACTGCAGAAAGAGCCCACGGGGACTTCTTTATCCGCCAGCAGTCTCTTTTTCACCGCGCTGACGAATGTTTCCCTGATTAAGGTGCACGTTTCCTCTATGTCGGTTAACAGATGGTCCTGAATCTCCGGAATCTGGTAGTACTGCACAAACCCTTCTCCAGGAGTATAGTAGTGCCCGGCCGGGAATTCGTGCACCTCGTCCACACCAGCCAGGGTCATAGCTCCCAGCTCAGAGGTGAAGTAGAGCTTATCGTTGACATAGCCGTAATAGAGCGGCTTGATGCCTATCGGGTCGCGCGCCAGCATGAAATCGTCACCATCGAAGATGGCAAAGGCAAACATCCCATCTAGTTCTTTGACACAATCCGGCCCCTTTTCCTGATACAGATGTAGGATGACCTCAGTGTCAGAGTTGGTGGTGAACGAGTACTTAGAGGTCAGCTTTTCTCTAAGCTTCATAAAGTTATATATTTCACCATTGCAGATGATGCCTGAACGGCCGCCATTGGTCAGAATCGGCTGGTGACCCAGAGCTACGTCCACAATAGAAAGTCTGGTATGACCGAAAACGATATTGTCAAAAGTGTGAATGCCACGGTCATTCGGCCCCCGATGGGGCAACGCATCCAGCATACGGTTGATGGTCTTCGTGTCTTTTGTCCCAAAACATCCAGCTATACCGCACATAAACGCTCACCTTCCTTCAAAACCATAATGTATAAACTACGACTTGGCTGTCTCGAACGCCTCGAGTACCTTAATGGCATGGAAGCCATCCATGCAGTAGGCATCGGCTCCTATTTCCTGGGCAAACTCCTCGGAGACTGCTGCTCCGCCAATAAGGACTTTGACCTTCTCTCTGAGGCCGTTCTCTTTCAAAACCTCGGTTACAACTCCCATTTCTACCATAGTAGTGGTGAGTAAAGCGGATAGCCCCAGGTACTCAGCTTTTTCTTCCCTGACCGCACTGATAATCTTTTCCGGTGGGACGTCTATACCCAGGTCGTTAATCTCGTAACCGGCTCCCTTGAGCAAGATGGCCACGATGTTCTTGCCGATATCATGGATGTCTCCCCTTACTGTGGCTATCACGAATTTCCCCTTGGTGGGCACGTCTGACGCTTCGAGATACGGTTTCAAAATATCCATGGCCGCGCCCACTGCCTCGGCAGAGGCCAACATATCCGGGATAAAGTATTCCTTTGTGGAAAACTTCTCACCTACAACCTGCATCCCTGAGGTCAGACACTGTGTGATGATTACCTCCGGAGAAATGTTGTCTTCTAGGGCCTGCTCGGTCAATTCCAGTACGCCGGGCGTTCCTGATAGCCCTTCGTCAATACCTTCATCATCTCGGGTCTTTCTTCCCTGTATCACATTTTCCTTGAGCATGGCTAGGATGTCTTCACTCATTGCTATCTCCCCTCTGCATATACGTTTAGCCTGGGCAAGAGGCCGGGAATCTCCTCGAATATTCTAGAAGTGGTGGCCCGGTCTATGTGCTCTACAGGCCTTGCCAGGAGCTCTCTCATCCGCTCGTAGGCTAAGGCGAACACGCGATCACTATTTCCATCTCCTTCAAAGGGGTAGGGTGCTGAGATTTCCCCGGTGCGCATCACAGGACGAATATAGCGAATGAACAGCTTCTGTGGGGTTGTCACCACTTCTCTTATTTGTTTCAGAACTTCAGTGAACTCTGGCTGGCTAATCCGCGGTGGTCTCAGGAGAAACTTGATCATCTGGAAGTAAGCATCATCCAGGACAGCCTGGAGCAGGCAGAATACGGCATTGCAATCGAGGAGACCAAAGGCACAGTGCAGATATTGAGGCCCGCTTAGAGTGACCACAATGTTCGAGAACAGTCTCTCTATCGATGATTGCTGTCCCGGAATCTTGGCATCACAGACGCCCGAGGTAGAATAGTTTGGTATCTTGTAGAATCGTGCCATTTGAACGCAGTCGATGTTATACTGGCTGGTTTCCACCGAGCCGTACGAGTCGCCAAGCGTATCCATCCGCGCCCTCACCGGTACGCTGCCATAGAGTACCGGTGTCCCCTTATTCACCAGCTGGCCGAGGGTTATGCCGGCCAGGACTTCGGCGTTTATTTGGGCCATGATGCCGACTTCCTTGATGGGAGCGGTCGTTCCTGCCTGGGGTGAAGAGGAGACCACGATGGGTAGTCCTCTCTGGCAGACGTCCATAAAAGTCTCTGTGGTGTCATCAACGAATTGTAGCGGACTCTTAACCAGACAGGTAATAAAAGAAATGATGGGATTTTCCTCAAGCTTATCTTTGCCTCCGGCTATGAGTTCTGCCATCTTCACTACGTTGTCCAGCTGTTTCGGGTTGGTTAGCCCCGACATTACGTGTTTGGTGGTGTTATTCAGAGAAGCAAAGAATTTGTTGACGTCTTTATTGTCTTCGTTAATATCTTTATCCTGAATATTTACCGTTCGTATATAGCCATCAACAGTCTCAAGGTGCTCACAGACATGTGCCGAGTCGCACAGGTCGGCGACCGTCCCGCGCCGTGCGTGAAATTCTGGCACCTGAATCTCATTGGTGGGGTCAGATTTCTTAACATAGGTTGGAAAATCGACATCCAGCCAGATATTCGTTTCGGAGCCGGTAATGAAGAATACCCTTGGCTCGTCACCCTTCATCACCAGGGCATTGTCGGGCTTTCTGGCTCCCAGCTTGACTGTCTTGGGCGTGCTGGCGAGAGCATCCAAAACGAGTCTCTCCGGAATTTTCACATGCCAGCAGGCGCTGCTGCTCCCCGTGGAAACATCCCTAACCTCAGCGCCGTGACTGTGGAATATTTCAGCCGTCTTACGGTTAAAGGACAGCAGGCCCGGATCGTTCAAAATCTGAATGGAAGCCTCATGAATTTGCTGGACTTGCTCGCCAGATATCCTTT
>CAZNSC010000143.1:3657-7168 GCA_964575695.1 uncultured Dehalococcoidales bacterium | reverse complement strand
GCCAATGATAGTCGGCAGTGGCAGCAGCATCAGCGAATTGTATAACCAATCCCGTTTTATAGTCTTGGCCGTAATGGAGTACAGCAGCCATGCCGCCAGAGGGATATAGACGAGTACTGCCAGCCAAGACCATCCCTGAGGCAGATAGAGCAACAGCAGACCAGCCGCCACTACCGGCAGCAAGAAGTAACCCAGCCACGGGAAAAGCCAGGCCGGTTTACCCCGCCACCACCCGTAGACCGCCATTCCGAGCACCAAGATGAGTGCCCCCAGCAGCCAGCCGACGCCCCGCCACCAGTTCAGAGCAAAGAGAAAAGCAAAAAGCAGGTGGGGCATTGACGCTAACATTGCTTGCCGCCAGGTGCCCTGGCTATGCGCTTCGTATATCTGACGGGCGACCAGCTTAGCTGAGCCTAAGAGCCGTTCACAGGTACTCGTTGCCTCCTCGTCGGCGAGCCCGGCATCCTTTAGTTCCTGAAGCCTATCCTCAATATGCGTCTCCAGCTCGTGGATTGCCTCACGCTCTGCCGGGGGGTCAAGCCTCAGATTGTCCCTTACTATATCGAGGTAATAGCTCAGGGCCGTCGCCACTTCCCTACCTCATTCTAAGCATTCACCGGCTGAATGATTAGGTTCATCGCCACCAAGAAGTCCCGCCACTGGTTCTTTTTCTCCACCAGGCTCAATAGCCCCTTATCAGTGATGTAATAATATTTTCGCTGCTGTCCGCTGGGGAGCAGCTGCCACTTACCCTGGATCAAGCCCGCTCTCTCGAGACGATGCAGAGCCGGGTAAAGAGTGCCCTCCTTGAATCTGAAGTAGCCCTGGCTCCTTCGCTCAAGCTCCTTAATGATCTGATAGCCGTACATCGGCTGCTGCCCTACTAGACAGAGAAGCAAAGAATCGGTGCTATCCTTCACTAACTCCCATCGTTTTGCCATTTTGATTACCTCGACTGTCGTGATACATAGATATCCTATGTATAATAATTTAAGCACATTTTGCCCCATTTTGCAACTGGTCTGACCTAAATCGAGCCAAGGCAGCAGCTCCCTCGCAGTTCTCGTAGATTTGTGCTAGACTCTATTGGGGCGGTAATTGTTTATGGCTATTCCTTAGCGGTGAACACCGCTATGAACGCTAGGATAGCAGCTATCGCCCCAAAAACTATGTCATCCCAGGCAGCGGCGATAAACGAATTGAGAACCACCCAGACACCCAGAGAACATATTGCCAGAGCTAATAATTTAATGGCACTCACCTCCTTTGAGTTTTACATAGGACTGCTGCCTTGGCGGTTATCAAAAATACCTCAGGCATCTTAATACATAGAGCTACTATGTATTACACTATACCACATATCTTGTCACTTTGCAAACGGTATCAACAGGGGTTGTTAAACCAATTCTTAGAAATTGCGGGCTGAAAGTGACCAGCCGCGGATACGCCGGCACTTGGTGTGCTTTGTCTCTGCCCAGACGACTACTATATAATGCAGTCGGATATTTAACTATTTTATAGGAGGCATAAGCAGACATGACAAAGTTATTAATCGTTTACCATTCCCGAACCGCAAACACTGAGACAATGGCGAAGGCAGTCTATGAGGGAGCAATCTCAGCCGGAGCCACAGTCAGCCTGAAGAAGGCAGCCGAGGCAACAGGTGATGACCTTCTCGATTGCGATGCCGTCATTTTTGGCACCCCTACCAACTTCGGCTACATGGCGGGCACAATTAAGGAACTCTTCGACCAGGCCTGGCTCACTGTTGGCGACCAGGCCGCAAATAAACCCTACTGTGGGTTTACTTGCTCATCATCTGGAACGAGACGAGCTTTAGACAGTATTGAGAATATATGCAACGCGTTCGATCAGCGCAAACAGTTCAAATTTAAGAAAGCCTTTGAAGGTATAGCGGCGACTCCGAAGCCAGCACCGGAAATATTGGCACAATGCCGGGAACTGAGCAGAAAAATGGCCCAACTGTAGCCAGCGCACCTGGGGGCTATTTTACGATGATGGGAAGCGGCTGAGAATCAGGGTAGCATTAGTGCTCCCGAAACCGAAGGAATTGGAAAGGGCTATTTTTACCTCTGTCTTGCGGGCTACATTCGGCACATAGTCAAGGTCACACTCGGGGTCTGGAGCCTCATAATTGATGGTCGGAGGGATGACACCTCTCACAATCGTTAAGATGCAGAAAATCACCTCCGCCGCCCCGGAACCACCCCACATATGGCCGGTCATTGATTTGTTACTGCTCACCGGTACCCGGCGGCTATGTCCCTGGAAGACGCTTTTTATTGCCCTGGTCTCCGAGAGGTCATTAAGCAATGTCGACGTGCCATGAGCATTAATATAATCAACCTTGTCTGCGGCAATACCGGCGTCATTAAGAGCCATCCTCATGCAGATGGCAGCACCTTCTCCATGGGGGTCTGGAGCCGTTATGTGGTAGGCATCACTGTTATGCCCGTAACCCAATACTTCAGCGTAAATCCTCGCCCCCCGATTAAGGGCAAACTCCAGCTCTTCCAGAATAACAATTCCAGCACCTTCGCCAATGACAAAGCCGTCACGGTCTCTATCGAAGGGTCGGCTTGCCTTCTGGGGCTCGTCGTTTCTTGCCGACATGACCTTTAAGGCATCCAGTCCGGCAAATACCACCGGGCTGATCGCCGCCTCGGCCCCCCCGGCAATCATGGCTTCTGCCTCACCCCGTTGAATAACCCGAAAGGCATCACCGATAGCATGTGTCCCCGAAGCACAGGCGGTCACCGAGCACATATTCGGCCCCTTAGCTCCAAACCGGATCGAAATCTGTCCCGTCGCCATATTACAGATGAAGGAAGGGATAAAAAAGGGAGAAATCTGACGCTGGGCACCGTTGAGCAGCAGCCGCTCATTCTTCTCCAGGCTTTCCACCCCACCCATAGCCGTGCCCACGGATACCCCAACCCGGTCAGCATCACCCGGTTTAATAGTAAGCCCGGAGTCCTCCATCGACATCTGAGCCGCCGCCAAAGCGAAGTGGATGAACCGGTCTCCACGCCGCGCCAGTTTCCCCGGTATGAAATCTGCTGGATTAAACCCGTTCACCTCGCCCGCAATCAAGGTTCGGAAACCAGAGGCATCAAACCTGGTAATCGGACCAATCCCAGACCTACCCTGACACAAGGATTGCCAGCTTTTGTCCACCCCGACCCCGAGAGGGGTTATGACACCCAAACCAGTTATGACTACTCGTCTTTTCATGGATAATTGTCAAACCCGACAAGCCTATCTAACGAAGGTCTTCCTTGCGAACTTCACCCGTGGCCGTTCTGGGTAAAGAATCGATAAATACAACCTCTTTCGGCACCTTATAATTGGCCAGGTGCTTCTGGCAGAACCGTTTAAACTCCTGCTCTGTGGCCACCGCCCCCCGGCGCCACCGGCCAAAATGCCGGGAAATCTGCCCCCCGGGCGGGGGGGGGCCGGCCCACCCCCCCCCCCCCCCCCCCCATGGGGT
>CAZNSC010000143.1:0-3647 GCA_964575695.1 uncultured Dehalococcoidales bacterium | reverse complement strand
GACACTCCAACCACCCCCACCCCAGCCACCTTGGGATGGCCACGGAGCACCTCCTCAATATCACTGGGATAGATGTTCTGGCCCTTGGCAATAATCATATCCTTCTTCATTCCGGTGAGGAACACTTCACCATCTTCATCAACCATACCCATGTCGCCAGTATGAAGCCAGCCGTCTCTTATTACCGCAGCTGTAGCTTGAGGCTTTCCGTAATACCCGGTCATTATCGGCCCCCTCACCACTATCTCGCCCGGTTGCTTCGGGGGTAGTTCGCGAGCATTATCGTCCACTATCTTCAGTTCCCAG
The DNA here is from genome assembly GCA_964575695.1 of uncultured Dehalococcoidales bacterium. Taxonomy (GTDB): domain Bacteria; phylum Chloroflexota; class Dehalococcoidia; order Dehalococcoidales; family W111; genus CAZNSC01. The sequence goes on along the minus strand of CAZNSC010000143.1, from coordinate 3,341 downwards.
CCGGGCAGGGCTTTCCCCACCGAACCAGGCTTCACGGCACCATTAATCGACTGGCAGGTAACATGGGCTGATGACTCCGTCATCCCCCAAAAATCAACAATATCCAAGCCGTAGTACTGGTGGAATGCCTCCATAATGTCGATCGGTAGCGCCGCCCCGGCACTGCCGCACAGGCGCAGTGAGCTCAAATCGTGCTTCACCCCTTCCTCTTTAGCCAAATTAACCACCAGCGCATGGACAAAGGGCACCGCCATAAACATGGTCGCCTTCTCTCGTTCAATTAGCTCCGCAAGATTGCCTATCGATAACCCGGGCACCATTACCACCCTGCTGCCGCTGTGAATCGAGGTTAGCATGATTACCACCAGCCCAAAGGCGTGATGCATCGGTAAGGCAAACAACATTACAATATCATTATCCGTTTGCTGAAACCCGGCGGCCGATATTTCCACCTCGGTCACCAGACTCCCATGAGATAGCATAACTCCTCTCGGGCTGAGAGTAGGTCCTGAAGTATAGGCAATATGAGCCATATCTTCGGGCACCAGCTCTATGTCAACCCTTTGCCCCGAACTGGAATTCAGCAACTCCTGATAGCCAAGAAACTGTCCGGTATACTCAGGACCGACCTCGAGCACATGCTCTATAGACCCCCAGTTCGGTAGCGCCGGAACTATCGGCTCCAGCAGCGAACTTTCAACAACCAGAACCTTCGGTTGGCAATCCTCAAAAAGAGCCGTTAACTCGGTGACCTTATACTTGGGGTCCAGAGGGACAGCTATGCCGCCAATCTTGACAATACCGAGGTAGGTGGTGATAAACTCCACGCTATTAGCCATCAGCATGGCTACCCGGTCGCCTTTACTAACCCCCATTTTGATCAACGCATTGGCGACCCGATTTGAGTCTTCGTCTAATTCGCGGTAGGACAGCCGTTGCTCACCCGAAGTAATTGCCGCCTTGTCCCCGTACCGTCCCGCTGTCTCCTCAAGCATCAGTCTCAGGTTCACTAGCCGCCCTCCTCCAGTATCACTCTGGCGTCAACGGCTACAGCACCATCTCTGTAGGCGAAGATAGGGTTAATATCCAGTTCTTTTATCTCAGGGTTCTCCTCCACAAACCGAGAAACCTTCATGAGCAGCTCCTCAAGATGGGCGACGTCCACCGGTTCTTGACCACGGTAGCCCTCCAGCAACGGATAACTCTTTATCTCTCTAATCATTTCCCGGGCGTCCCTGCTGGTTATGGGAACAATCCGAAATGAGACGTCCTTTAGAACTTCCACCAGTATTCCACCAAGGCCAAACATAAGCACCGGGCCAAACTGAGCATCCTTTGACATACCAATAATCACCTCAACCCCGGGACGGGCCATCTTCTGCACCGAGACGCCATAAATAACCGCCTGCGGGTACTTCTGCCTGATAGCCGCCAGAATGTCATCATAAGCCCTACCCACCTGCCTGGATGTTCTCAACCCCAGCTTGACGCCACCGGCGTCACTCTTATGTGTAACATCAGGCGCCGTTATCTTCAATGCTACGGGGAAGCCAAGCCGCTTGCTTATTGCCATCGCCTCATCCCTGGAGGTGGCCAGCCGAGTATCAACAACGCTTATCCCCACCTGCCTCAGCAACTCCTTGGCCTCTATCTCGGTCAATGTTGTCCGCGCCTCACCCTTCACCGTGCCTATTATCTGCTCTTTAGTTGCCAATATCGCCCCTCCTGGCATGGAATTTAGCTTAATTACAGCTTAGTTTAGCAGGATTTTACTATATTTGCAAAGTGACATTACCTTACCACTGAGAGAGGTTGTTTTGTAAGGGGATTTAAAGGGGCAAAGCCCATTTAAAGAATTCTCTTCCCTCTCCCCTTGTGAAGGGGAGAGGGACAAAGGGTGAGGGGGTGGTAAACCATCTCACCGAGGGACTATTGACAAATTATCAATATCAGTTTATTATTTATGCTAACCAATAGAATAGGGTAAAGGCTGCGAACAAGACTAGTAGGCTTTGAGGCGAGGCGCAGAGAGTCGGGTATGGTGTGAACCGATGCCGGCGCAGAAGCCGAATGGACTTGGGAGCCGCAGACCGAAAGTTACAGATTGGTAAATGAGTAGGCTCTGCCGCCGGGGAGGCGTTATCAAATCCCAGGGTATCGGGCTAATTGGCTCTGTACCCGACAGAGATAGTTGTTCAATTCCCCCATATGGGATAGACTAACAAGGGTGGCACCGCGGAAGAGAACCTCCCGCCCCTTAAAGGGCGGGAGGTTCTCCAATTCAAGGAGGTGAGCTTATGTTTACCATGTCATGGCTGTGGCCCCACGGGGGGCCGGGATAACTAAGATAACAGAGAAGTTATGTAAACTAAAATAAAAGGAGAAAAAGATGGAAAGAACAATGTATTTTCTTGACCAGAAGGACATGCCGACTCACTGGTACAACATTATCCCCGATTTGCCGAAGCCGCTGCCACCCGAGGTCAATCCCGGAACCAAGGAGGCCTGCCCTATGGATATGCCCCTGCCTCCTCCTCTCTTCCCCGATGCCATCAACAGGCAGGAGTTCAGTCCTGAGCGCTACATCGAGATTCCAGAAGAGGTGCAGGCGGCCTACCGCACCTACAGACCCACAGTTTTGCATCGGGCGTATCGTCTGGAGAAATTTCTGGATACGCCGGCCAAGATTTTCTATAAATATGAAGGCACCAGCCAGGCGGGTAGCCACAAGCCAAATACTGCCATAGCTCAGGCCTACTACGCCAAGAAAGAGGGGTTCAAGCGCATGGCCACCGAGACCGGTGCCGGGCAGTGGGGCAGTGCCCTGGCTATGGGCTGCGTATTCTTCGGTCTGGAGTGCAAGGTCTATATGGTCAGGGTAAGCTATAACCAGAAGCCATATCGGCGCATACTGATGGAGGCTTGGGGTGCTACCGTTGTGCCCAGCCCCAGTCCGGACACTGAAGTCGGCCGACGTCTTCTGGCTGAAAATCCCGAGCATCCCGGAAGCTTGGGGATAGCCATCAGTGAAGCCTGTGAGGATGCTGGTACTCGCGATGATACCAAGTACTCCATAGGCAGTGTCGTCAACCATGTCCTGCTCCACCAGACGATTATTGGTGAAGAAACCAGGAAGCAAATGGAGATGGCTGGTGCCTATCCTGATATTATTATTGGCTGCGTTGGTGGTGGTTCAAACTTTGCCGGGCAATTCCTGCCCTGGATAAGGGATAAGATTAGCGGGAAGAAGCCAGACATGCGCATCATCTGTGTTGAGCCCCAGGCCTGTCCCACCTTGACCAAGGGTCCCTATACCTGGGACTACGGGGACATAGCTGGGC
>CAZNSC010000142.1:0-7243 GCA_964575695.1 uncultured Dehalococcoidales bacterium | reverse complement strand
GTCTACTGAAACGACCAGTACCTTGGGCTTGGTGCATTTATTGGGGTCGGGGGCCATCCCTCCCTCACCGAGGGAAACAGTGAGGCGGATGCGGGCGTTATCAAGCTTGTTAGCCTGGATGGTATCCATTACCGCCCCTTTCAGGTCGAGCGTCCCGATTGGCAATTGCAGTACTTTGGCGGAAATTGACAATCGATTTAGGTGGTGTTCCAAGCGGAATACCCGGCCCCGATATACGCGCATAGTCTCAAAGAGACCAAAGCCGTAGAGGAAGCCATAGTCCATGGCGGATATGTTAGCTTGACTGCGAGGTATGAAGGAACCATTTAGGTAAACGATTTCGTTCATAAGTCTACTCCTTGGGCCACCTTGGCTGGACAAATTTTAGGAAATTCCTTAACAGATCGTGACCCACAGTTGTCATTATCGACTCAGGATGGAATTGTACCCCCTCGACCACGTACTCCCTGTGCCGAACGCCCATAATCACGCCGTCGCTGGTGGTTGCGGTCAACTCAAGCACCGGGGGGCAGGTATCCCGTTCTATTATCAGGGAGTGATAGCGGCCTCCCTCAAGGGGGTTGGGAAGTCCGTGGTATATAGACTTGCCGTCATGGTGAATAGGGGAGCTTTTGCCATGGGTGGGGACATCGGCACAGACAATTTGCCCCCCATAGACATAGCCTATGCACTGGTGCCCTAGGCAGACGCCGAGGATGGGGATTTCACCACCAAAGCGCCGGATAACATCGTTGGAGATGCCTGCTTCGAGGGGAGTGCAGGGTCCGGGTGAGATGATAATGTGAGACGGACTGAGGCTCTCAATGTCCTCTAAAATTATCTGGTCATTGCGATAGACCACTGGCTCCCAACCCAGTTCACCTAGGTATTGGGCAAGGTTATAGACAAAGGAATCATAGTTATCGATGACTAGTACCATATTTACCTTAGCGGAGTCGCCATATTGATGGCGTTGCCCAGCGCCCTCGCTTTATACAGAGTTTCCTGATATTCAGACTCGGGGTCAGAGTCATAAACAACGGCCCCCCCTACCTGATAATAGGCCTTTTTCCCCTTGACCAAGAAGGTGCGGATGACGATATTAAGGTCAAGGTCACCATTAAAGCTCAAATAGCCGATATTTCCGGTATATGCACTCCTTCTTGTCGGCTCTAATTCATCTATAATCTCCATCGACCGTATCTTTGGGGCGCCGGTTATAGAACCGCCGGGGAATGTGGCTTTGAGCAAATCAATGCCTTTCTTGCCTTCTCTGAGTCTCCCCTCCACGGTAGAGGTGAGGTGGAAGACGGTGGGATACACTTCCAGTATAGCTAGTTCGGTGACCTTGACTGTACCAAAGCGGCATACCCGCCCCAGGTCATTCCTCTCCAAGTCCACGATCATCATATTCTCTGCCCGGTCCTTGACACTGTTTACCAGCTCCTGAGCCAGCGCTTCGTCTTCCTCCGGGGTCTTCCCCCGGGGACGGGTGCCCTTGATGGGGCGTGTCTGTACCCAGTCGCCCTGGAGGCGGAGGAATCTCTCTGGTGAGGCACTCACCACCGCGACTTCATCGAAGCCAAGATAGCAGGCGAAGGGCGCCGGGTTTATCTGTCGCAACCGCCAGTAGAGCTCGTAGGGAGTGATGGAAAGCTCAGCTTCGAACCGCTGGGAGAGATTCACTTCAAAAATATCGCCGTCAATGATATATTGTCGGGCTTTCTCCACGGCAGCTAGGTATTCTTGGTGGGTAAAATTCCCCTTCAAAGTCGTCGTGGTGGGGAGAAGGGGTGTGGGTGTAATCGCTGTCTTTGTTCCTGAGTCTGCTACCTTCGTCAGTTTATCCTTCATCTCATTTAGGCGCTGGGCAGCCCTCTCTGCCCTTTTCTCCTCCCTCAATTCGGGGAAACCGGTGGAGACGATATAGGCTTTATCCTTCAGATTGTCGAAGGCTAAAACTAGGTCGTATAATCCGAAATAGCACTCGGGTAGTTCGAGGTCGTCGATAGCGGTGCCGGGCAGTCGCTCGATGAAGTGGCAGAGGTCATAGCTGAAGTAACCTACCGCCCCGCCGGTGAGCAAGACTGGCGAAGGGCAGGGGTCTAGGCGATACACCTCCAAAAAGTGGCTGAGGACATCGAAAGGGTTGCCGCTAAATCTGTTCTTTTCATCGCTTTTAGCCACCGTTATCTCATCGCCGCGACTGCTGAGTACTAGAAAGGGGTTGCTTCCCATGAAAGAGTAGCGACCCAGTTTATGGGGGTCCATGCCGCTGTCCAGGAAGAAACTGAACTGTTTTTCCCTGAAGAGTTCGAAGGCATTAAGCGGCGACAATCTGGAGTCTATTTCTTCTATCAGTGGGTAGCGTGGTGCTTTGACCATGGAACCGAAACTATGGTGTGTATTCTATCTCGACGACAGCTACCTGCATCATACAACAGGGGCAGAACCTCGTCAATTGAGGGGCTGGTGTCTTAGGGGCGTGGGGGAGGCTTCAGTTGAACGGGTAAGCCGGCGACCATTAGGTAGACCTCCTCGGCTACCTCAGCCAGTCGCTGATTTACCTTACCCAAAACATCGCGGTATAGCCTGCTCATGCTGTTGGCCGGTACCACCCCCAGCCCAATCTCATTGGTAACGATAATGAAGGTAGCATCACTGCGTTTAGCGCACTTTATTAACTCGTCGATTTCACAGGTGACATTTTTCTCCACGGTGGAGGCATCAGTTTGGTCGCTATACTGGGCAAAGAGATTATTAAGTAACAGGGTGATACAGTCCACAATCACCACCTTAGCCCCGCCCATTTTTTGGCTGAGCTGGCTGCCGATATTGGTGGTAGCCTCCAGTGTCTCCCATGTGGCTGGTCTTTTTTCTTTGTGCTTTTCGATTCGCTGGCGCATCTCGTCATCGCCAGCTTCGGCGGTAGCCACAAAAAGCACCGGCTCCTTCAGCTTTAAGGCCAGCTCCTGGGCGAAGTGGCTTTTACCACTCCGGGCCCCCCCGGTTATCAGGATGCACTTTCTACTCAGTTTAGCCCTCCGATATGAGAAGTATTATTCAACGACCTCAATATTGCTCTCCGGGAATGGGTTTCGATAATGCTGAGCGAGGCGAAATCCAGGTTAAACTGGTACCAGTGCTGCGGCCCGATACCAAGCAGGTGGCATATAAGCAGGCGCAGGAATCCGCTGTGTGCCACGATGAGGATTGTCTGCCCTGATGGCAGCGTTCTCAGCCGACTGGCGAAGTCGCTTGCGCGCTCGCTGACTTCAGCTAGGCTTTCGCCTCCGGGATACTGCAGGTCGATTCCCCCTTCCATCCAGGATTTTACCACTTCAGGATAACGCTGTCTGACCTCCTCAAAGGTCAGACCTTCGATTTCTCCAAAACAAACCTCCCTCAGCTCGGGGGATACTATAACCTCCGCACCGTTCTTGGAGGCGACAATCTCGGCGGTGGTTGAAGCTCGCCTCAGGTCGCTGCAGTAGATGGCATCAATCTTCTCTGTCGCCAGAAGGTCACGCAGCCTTTTTGCCTGCTTGATTCCAAGTTCGCTCAACTCGACGTCGGTGTGCCCCCAGTATCTCAGGGAGCTTTTGAGCAGAGTCTCGCCGTGTCGTGCTATAAGTATAGTGGACATGAATTCCCTTTCTAGGTTAGGCTAGCCCCAGCCACTGATTATAAGTCATGAGACAGGCCATGATAAGCACCGTTACTTCTCCCAGCTCATTTATCGTCCCGTAGGTATCGCCGGTAAGACCGGAGAATTTACCCTTCAGATAATAGGCCATGGCTATTGTGGTTAACCAGACACCTAGCATTATAACAAGACCAGCCAACCGAAATAAAGGGATAGCTACTGCCAGAGCGATGGCAGTAGCTATAAGGAGCCTGCGCCAGTTAACGCCCTCTTTAAATACTGTCCCTAGTCCTGATGGTCGGGCATAGGGGTAGGCGAAAACAGCGTAGACCATTGCCCAGCGACTTAACGTCGGCATGAGTATCAGGGTTGGTATCATCACGCTGGAAGGCACGCTGGTCAGCGCGGCATATTTGACTAGGAGAAGGAGAAAGACGCCAGCGATGCCGAAAGCACCGGCTCGGCTGTCACGCATCACCTGCCACCGGGCCTCGGTGGTCTTGTGCCCACCTATACCGTCCATGGTATCAACGAAGCCGTCGAGGTGAAGGCCGCCGCTTAATACCGCTGCCCCCACCAGTAACAACCCGCTGACCACATTTGAGGGGAGGATGAAGTGCAACAGCCAGTACACTCCCGCTAGAATAAGCCCGATAATGAGGCCGACTAAGGGGAAATATCCCGTCGACCGAGCTAATTCTTCGAGGGCAACCTCGCGCCGTGTGCGTACTCGAATAATGGTTAAGAACCTTAAGGCGGCTAAAAAACTCAACTTTCCTCTTCCTTTTCTGATACCCCGGCTTCGGCAAAGGTGGCCATCTCTGCCAAAACCCTGGCTGCTGTCTCAGCCAGAAATATCCCCAGGGCAGCACCCGTGCCCTCGCCCAGGCGCATGTCCAGGTTCAGCAACGGTTTGAGTCCCAGATGCTCCAGCAGGGGACGATGTCCGCTCTCTGCCGAGCAATGGGAGGCGATAAGAAAATCCGTTAAACTTGGTGAAATGGCGGAGGCGATAAGGGCGGCGGCGCCGGAGATGAAGCCATCAATAACCACCGGAATGCGGTGGGCGGCGGCACCCAGCATTACCCCAGCCAGTCCAGCAATCTCAAAGCCGCCTACTTTAGCCAGGACATCCAGGGGCTTTTCTGGGTTGGGATGGTTTACCTCGATAGCCCGCTTCACTACCTCTATCTTGTGGGCTAGTTGCTCATTGGTAAGGCCAGTGCCAAGGCCGGTAGTTTCCTCTGCTGGCTTTCCCGTTATCACCGTGCAGATTGTGGCGCTGGGGGTAGTGTTTCCAATACCCATGTCTCCAGTGCCGATGATATCCAGACCCTTATCTATCTCTGTGGTTACTATATTGATGCCGGCTTCGATTGCCTTTATTGCCTGTTTCTCCGTCATCGCCGGCCCTCGGGCTATATTCTGCGTGCCTGCAGCTATCCTTCGTGATAGAAGCTGGGGGTGGGGTTTGAGGTCGGTGGCTACTCCCATATCGACCACGATGACCCGGGCGCCGACCTGGCGAGCTGTTACGTTTATCCCCGCCCCGCCACCCAGGAAATTATAGACCATCTGGGCGGTTACATCTTGGGGCCAGTTGCCCACCTTTTCCGCTACTACTCCGTGGTCGCCAGCCATAGTAACGATAGCCTTTTGCCTGATACTGGGTAGCGGCTTGCCCTGAATGCCGGCAAGTTGTATGGAGAGTTGTTCCAGCCTCCCTAGGCTGCTTGGCGGTTTGGTCAGCGTATCTTGTCGTGCCCGTGCTTGGGCCATAGCTTCCTTATCCAGGGGTTTTATCATTTCAACTATTCTTGTCAAAAGTTCTGACATCCGGCCTCCTCCTTCTTAGTCTTGTTCCTTCTGAGTCACAGCGTGGAGATGTCAAGAGTTGTTGTTGTCCCCGAATCCCAACCATCCCAAAGAAAGGCCTCTTCCTTCCCATCAGCAATCAGACGGAGGGCGTAGCGTACCTGTTCCTCATAGAGTTCACAGAAAGCGCCGGTTTTATCCATGCCGCCATTCATTTCGTGGGCCTCTGCCGGGCACGGTGAACCACAGAAATGGCGAATGGCACAGTGGCTACACGGCTCTATGTCTTCCACCTTGCGTCCGGTTACTTTGCCGAAGGCCTCACTGGCGAGAGCCTTGTCTATATCATCGGTGAAGATGTTCCCGCCCTTGAAATCTGGCAGACCGATGAACTCACCGCAGGGGAATATGTCGCCCCTCGCCGAAAGTGCGAAAAAGCATCGTCCACCACCACAAGGTGAGATATCACACATAAGCCTTCTGGCAGTGGGTGCCATGATGCCGACCAATACATTAGCAAAGTTAACCACCACCAGCTTGCGTCTGGTCTTCTGGTAAAGTTCGTAAGTGCGCTCCAGTGCTACCAAGTAGTATTTTGCCAGCTGAGCGTCAGTCGGCTTGATGTTTCTAGCGCCTTGCTGGGTACAGCGAACCGGGTTTAGCATGCAGGCTGGCACCTCATAGGCGTGGAAGAAGTCTACAATCTTGTCCAGCGACCGCATGTTCTGGCTGGTAACCGTACAGATAACATTATAGCCTGGGTATCCCTTGAGCTGCTCCATGGCAGTGGTCACCTTTGAGAACGACCCTTGGTCGGACCAATTGCGCCGGGTGCGGTCGGCAACCTCGGCAATGTGCCCATCAAGGGACAGACCGATGCCGATGCTTCGCGAGGTCAGAAAGTCAATGGCAGCATTGTCCAGCAGGGTGCCATTAGTCTGCACCCCAAAGCGAAAATCGTTCTGGTACTGCTCAATAGCGGTAAACACTGCCTCATGGTTGAGCATGGGCTCGGAGCCGTGGAAGATGACCTGGGGGAGAGAGCCCTTGGGCATCGTCCTGCTAAAATAGCTCTTCAGAATGGCTAGCGCATCCAGAAGCTCTGCCTGTGACATGTGTTTCCCGCTCCTACGCAGCTTCTCTGGAATATAGCAATAGTCACAGTTGAGATTGCAGCGCTCGGTTGGGTTTAAGTAGACAGCCGAAGGCTTGAGCCTGAACCGGAGCATCTCCATCTCTTTGGCGAGAGCAGCCGACTTCTTGCGGTATTGGGAAAGTAGCTTGCTGTCGGCTATAACCTTGCTCAGCTTGTCCTTTCTCACCAGTGACCAGAAGGCGGTATCAGGGTCAACCAGGCCAACGTAAACGTCATGCCCGATGTCAATAGGTTGCAGCATTGGGCCATTTCCAGTATTGGTGTAGCGGCCCCGTGAAGGGGCCGCTACCACACGCGGCTTCCTGGCTATTCTCACTTCCCCTTTTTGTCCATCAGAATGTAGTGAGAAAGCCCGGTGCCATCGGCCTTACACTTTTTGCGGTGAGCGATGACTTCCCTTTTCTCCATTCTTACCCCCTTTCCTGTTATTCTGTGCGCCCTTAGCCCAAAAATAAAAGAGCTCTGGCGCATCCCCTAGGATGAGCCGGAGCCCTTTACCATCAGGTTCCGAGCTTATTGAGCATCAACAGGTCTTCTGGCTCTCAGGTCTTCTCTCTCTGCAGCCTTCCCATCGGGGTAAATCCCCGGCAGTGACCACGCTTTACAGCGTCTGGGCAGAGTTCAGT
>CAZNSC010000141.1:0-7249 GCA_964575695.1 uncultured Dehalococcoidales bacterium | reverse complement strand
GGCTAAGGTGGTGACCAACAACCGCCGCGCCGGCACCCCGGGTGGAGATGCAGAGACGGCAGCCAAGGAAATTATCGATTCGGGTGGTCAGGCAGTTCCGTTCTTTGGCAGTGTCTCTGAGTTTGATGTTGCTCAGAGGATAGTGCAGACAGCCGTTGATAATTTTGGCCGGATAGACATTGTGGTGAATAATGCCGGTGCTGACGCCCCTAAGATGGTCTGGAATATGACCGAGGAGGAGTGGGACCGGTGCTTGGACTCCTTCCTCAAGGGTTCCTTCAACTGTATTCGGCATGCGGCTGGTTTTATGAGAGAGCAGAGATGGGGGCGGATAATAAACACTACCTCTACCGCCTGGCTCGGTGCTGTGGGGCACTGTAATTATGGGGCGGCTAAAGCCGGGATTGTTGGCCTGACCAGGAACGTGGCCCGGGAGGTGGGCAGGTACGGGATAACCTGCAATGCCTATGCCCCCACGGCGGCTACCCGCTTTACTCTGGCTGAGGATGTAGTGGCTGGCTTCAGGAAACGATACGAAGCCGGGCTTATGACCAAAGAGCGATTTGAAGAGTTGACCAGCCCCCCCGCCCCCGAGCCGGTAACTCCGTTCTTAATCTACTTGTGCACTGATGAGGCGGCAAATATAAATGGGCAGGTTTTTGATGTTACCGGGGGTAATATTGCCCTCTACTCCGAGCCAGTAAAGAAGAAGTCCATTCTTAAAGAGGAAGGTTTGTGGACGGTTGAGGAGCTAATTGAGCTTGTGCCCCAGGTCTTGCTGGAAGGGTATAAAAATCCGGCACCCGCCGAGCCAGCCAAATAAGGGGTTCTATCACCCTCACCCTCTTTGTCCCCCTCCCCCTTGAGGGGGAGGGGGAGTGATTTGTTAGAGGGGCTTTGCCCCTCTAGAACACCCCTTATTCTATCCTCATAAATTGTGTTTGAAGGAGCTTCACCCCCGGCCTTTTTCTTCTGAAGTAGATGGCCCTCTTGGATTTTCCTTCCTCGCTTGCTGTTGCCACTGTTCGCGGTGCAATTCCATGAGCACGAAGTCATAGCCGTCCCGGGACAAACGCCCGTATTGGGTGAAGTTGCATTTGGCGAAGCATTTCTGTGCCCTGGTGTTTGACTCCAGGGTCTTGAGGTAGATGCGGTTTAGATTTGTTTTCTGGAAGACGTAGTTTACCAGAGTGATTACCGTATCGGTTCCATAGCCCTTATCCCAGTAGTCACGGTTGCCGATCATAATACCCAGTTCCGCAGTCCCTTCTGTCTCATTGATGTTATAGTACGAACAGTTGCCAATATGCTTACCCTCCAGGGTTTCTATCGCGAACCGGCGTCTGGTGTGGGAGGAGAAACGCAGTTCCCAGGCGTGGTCTATCAAATACTGGGCGAAACCGATAGTCAGCTGCGGTACAGCATCAAGCTGGGCTAGCTCCGGGTCGGTTTGCCAGGTGTAGTCATTTCGGGCATCGCTCAATTTCTTATGGCGTAGCCTGATCCTGGTGCCCTTGATCATACTGTCTCCCGGAAGAAGAGCGGGTCTTCTACTGCCTCCAGCTCGTTTATGGCTTGCCCGGCTGCCTCCCGGATTGCCGCACTGGGATGGCTCAGGCACCGGTTCAGCTGTCTTTTGGCACTTTTGCCCCCTAACTTACCCAGCGCCCGGATCGCCGCCAGCTGGACGTTGGTATCGGGGTCATTGATGAGCTCGACTAAATAGGATACGGCTTCTTCGTCTCCTAGTTCGCCGCAGGCTCCGGCGGCTTCGTACCGTATCTCAGCCTCGGCGCTATTCAGTTCCTCAATTAGTATCGGTAGCCAGGAACGGTTGCAGTTTTTGCCCATTGCATACATAGCGCTGGCTTTGAACTTGGGGTTATCACTGTGATAGGCATCCGTAATGGCCGTTGTCACCTCGGCTGTGCTCATTGGAGCTACCGCCTCCAGGGCACGGCGTCTGACTTCCAGGGGTTGATTCTCATTACTGACTGCTACCAGTAGGGCGTGACATATCTTGGGTGCGTGGCATGGGCGCAGCTTGTTCAGCTCGGCCAACATGGCAAACTTGCCCAGCGCTGTGGCCGCCGCCGCCCCGACCTTCTCCGAGTTGTCCTGCTCAAGCAGCTTGATCAGGGGGTTAATCAGGGATGTCTCCTCACTCTCCCACAGACCTTCAATCACCCTAGTCCGTACTTCGTCATCCTCGTCTTTCAGGCAGTACCTGAAGATAGGATCGAAATTGAGTTCAAAGTTACCCTCCGCCAGCTCAACCAGCCGGCGCACAATTTCCCGTCGTTGCTTTGGCTCAATAGCCGTCCACGCCTGTTCAAAGAGTGCCATCTCGGCTGAGTTCAGATTTGATAGGCAGGTTAATCGTGAACTGGATAACGGCTCATCGCATTTACCCAGGCTAGCAATAGTCTCCTCAACGGAGAGTGGCATCGCCCACTCCACAGCCTTAATCCTCCTCTTCCTCCTCTTCTTCCTCATCGTGTTCCCAGACAGGAACGGTAAAACTGTCGATATACTCTCCCATAGTCTCGGCGGCTAACTGCTTCATTCTCTCGCTGGTCTCAGTGGCTAGCTGCGCCAGTTCTGCGGTATCAACTTCAATGTTCAGCATTCTAGTCAGCATCTTGACCACTGCCAGAGCCGCCATCGGGTTCTGTATTTGCGAGGTATACGTGGGCACCTCACCCAGCAGGCAAGCTGCCTCAATGCCCCTCTCTTTGGCGACACCCAGCAATAACCCGTTGAGGCCGGCGATTTGGAGGTTACCCTTTTGCACCAAGTCATACTGCTCCAAATCCTTGACCGCCTGTTGGGTAGTTGCCACCCCCCACACCCTGGGTTGCTCGGTGTGATGGATGCGGCTCAGGGCAGCGGCGCAGGTATATATCCGCTTAACCTGAAACCGCAGTCCGACATCAACCACACAATTGGCCAGCTCATAGCTTTTTGATGCCGGCTGGTCATCACCGATAAACAAAACCAGGTCGCTTCCTGTCCTCCTGCTTTTCCAGTAGTAGAACCGGCTCTGTGGGAATTGTGGCGCCTCAACCACGCTGTCCCGGGCAATAACCCCGATGGGGTCAAAGAAATAGGACGGCTCAATCTCGCCCAGTTCCTTAAAATTCATCTTTCGTTGCAGGTAGGTGGCCACTATCATTGATACATTGCCGATGCCGGGCCAGACCGCTAACATATTTGGCGACCTAAATTTTGGACGGGCATAAAACCTCACCAAACTTTTCATTTCTATCAATCCCATCCCCTTGGATATTATTTTGAACCCCATCCCCTTTATCCCCTTCCCCTTAACAAGGGGAAGGGGAATTGTCTATGTAAGAGGGGCGAAGCCCCTCTTTGACTCCCCTCAATCTTTTTCGGAATCTTTTTCAGCTAGTATAGCCTCAACTTCTTGCTCTACTGAGATTGGTTTACTCTTAGTGGCTTTTGAAGTCTTAGCACGCTGCTGCCTTGCTGGTAGGGATATTTTGGTTTTATCCATTTCGGAGAGCGCAGCCTCGTTTAATAAGTGGCGGAACTGGCTGACAATATCTTCGGGAGAAACTGGTACATCTGCGGTTTTCTTTATCCTACGCTGAAATAGCCTGATTGAATCTTCTGACAAGATAGCTTTCAGCATATTACTGGCAGTTAAGACATTCCGCTTTTCCCATAATTTGTCTAAGCCTTGCTTTCTGACATTCTTGTAACTGACTATTTCAAACTTCCTGGCTAAGACAAGAGGGTCATCATTAAGTAAATTCCAGGACTCTATCAATTTAGTCTGAGGAGGTTTCGTGAATGTAATGTGGTAAAGTTTCCAGTCTTTACTATTGGTTAACAGTACCCATTCACACCCATAATTAATAGCATAGGATGCAGCTTGCCCGATGTGCTTCGGAGCAAGGTTAATGTTTACCTTCTTACATTCAACAAGCATTTCAGGTTTTGATGATTCTTCATGACTGAGTTGGATTGCAATATCACAATGTGTGGTCTCACCAGTTCCATGAATTGCGTATTCCTCTGTCATATGTTTGAAGCGGTCATACCCCATAAGTGTTTCAAAGATGTGGTCTATACGTTTACGTGTTTCAGCTTCACCGCTATCTGCTTTGGCAATGGCTTCTACCATACTGCGAGCTTCAAGGATTGCTTTTTTGATGGTTTTATCTAAACTCTGTTTAGGCATGGCCTATCTCCTTTTCCTGTTAAACTCAACTACCATAACGTGGTAATAACATTTATACTTCACTTCAACCTCCTAATCACCTCAATCGCCCATCCTATCACTTACTCGCCACTGACAGGCTGGGGCAGTAGAGGTGGGGCGTCTGGAGGAAGCCGCCCACCCACTTAGGCTCGCTGCCTATAGCTGTAATCTGTTTAAGAACCTGGTAGACATTGCCGGAAACCATGGTATCTTTGACCCTGCCTACTATTTTACCACTTTCTATCTTGTAGCCGAGCAGCACATTGCCACTGAAATCACCGCCCAAGATGTTGCCCTGCGCCGCACCCATGAGTTGCTCAATAACCAGCCCTTCTTTGATGTCGCTCACCATCTCCTCGAAGGTGGCGCTGCCGGGGGCAATAATAAAGGCGCTGGGTGACGGAGCCGGCAGACCGCGGTTTCTGCTGCCGTTGCCGGTGCTCCGGGTGCCGGCGAGGGCGGCGGTCTGTAGGTCGTAGAGGAAATGAGCCACCGCCCCCTGTTCGATGAGGGGGGTGCGCTGGCTGGGGACAGCCTCATCATCGCCGGGGCGGCTGGCGGGACGGTAGGCTATGGTCGGGTCATCCCACAGCCACAATTTGTTATCAAAGACCGGCTCGCCAAGCCTTTTGCCTATAGGTGAGGCTCCTTCCAGGACCGTCTTGCCGTTGAACGCTGCCATCAGGGGCGGAATCAGGGCGCTGGCTACCCCTTTTGGGGTGAAAATGACGGGCAGACTTCGGGTTGGTACTGTAGCCTGGTCTTTGGCTAGCTCAAGCTGCTGGAGCACCGCCTGAGCCACCGCTTTGGACTCGGGCAGCGGGTGGCACGAGCTTTCCCATTCGCCAACAAAGAGCATGTCGGTGCCACGAATTAGACTGCCCGTAATACCGATACTGAAGATACTTTTCCGGTAGTTTGCTTCTCCCCCGCGCGAGTTTATAATGCGGACTGAGGCCGTCTCTTTGGTCACTCCGGCTTCACAGACAATGTCCGGGGTATGCCCCCTGACTCTGGTTATAAGTTCTTCACCAAGCCTGACCATTTCCTCTATGGCCACGGACTCTACCTCGGGGTCGAAGACCTCAACCCCGGGGTAGGAGGTCAGGGAGGGAAGCTCAAACTTGGCGGGCATGCCAAATTGTGCTGTTTCCACTGCCATATTGACCACGCTCTGGCTATCGCCAAGCTCAGTAGTTGCCGCATGGCCAATTCGGCCTCGCCTGACGATACGCAGGGAGATGCCGCTGGTCTGCTTGGTCTGAATGTGCTTCAGGCGGTTAGCTTCGAATTGTACCGGGGTCTCCTCTAAGGAGGCCATGAAGACATCGGCTTCGTCAGCCACCATTTTGGCTTGAGCCAGAATACTTTCCACTCTACCTGCCTCCGACAAGGCACTGGCGAATTCGGATATGGGGGCTGCCGTTGGCTACGGGCAGGGGCATCTGTTCCCCCTTGCCGCAGCCGCCCCCCTGGTTCATTTCGGGATCATTACCGATGGCATCGATGTTCATTAGCGTGGTGAACACGTTGCCGGTAAGCACTACCGGGCGGAGTAGCTCGGCGAGCTTACCCTGGCGAATAATATAGGCTTCACCGGCGGAGAAGGTGAACATTTCCATACTGGTCATGCCCCCGTACCAGTTCTTGGCATAGACCCCCTCTTTGATGTCACCGATTATATCGTCAAGAGAGGCTGCCCCGGGCTCGATATAGGTATTGGTCATGCGCACAATGGGCGGGTAACGATAGCTAACGGCTCGGGCATTACCCGTAGGCTTTTCCTTCATCTTGGCCGCCGTTTCCCGGGAGTGGAGCCGCCCCTCCAGTTTGCCCTCACGGATAAGGTAGGTCTTGGTCGCCGGTGTACCTTCGTCATCATACTTGTAGCTGCCACGCAGACCGGGTATGGCCGCCGTATCAACGATATTAAGCTCGGCACTGCCGAAGGTCTTCCCGAGAACCATAATCTCCCGCAGGCGGTCATTTTCATAAACAAAGTCAGACTCCGAAAGATGCCCAAAGGCTTCATGGACGAAGACGCCGGCCAGCACCGGGTCTAAGACCACGGTATATCTGTCCCCCTTTACCTGGGGGGCGGATAACAGGGCTACTGCCTTCTGGGCTACCTGCTCTACCTGCTGGTGCAGAGTCTGTATGGCGCCGAAATCACCCCTGCTACCGACACTGAATCCTGCCTGCTGTACCTCACTATCTCCGGTGGCGACCACGCTCAGCCGCAGGGTGATGTCTGCCCTTTCTTGTTCAATATAGCTGCCGGACGAATTGAGAAAGATGACCTTTTTATGGCTATCGCCGTAGCCAATGGTTGAAGTCTGTATCTTAGGGGTGCGCCAGATAATATCATTATATTCGTCAAGCAGCGCTTTTTTCTCGGCCAGGGGCATCGTCACCGGATTCTTATCTATGCCGCTGGGCACAATATCAACCGCTGGTTCTACGGGTGCCAGCTGGCTTAGTTCTTTACCGACAAATTGGGCCTGCTTCACCGCCAGCTCAACCTTGCTTGGCAGCTCGCTCAGGTTATTGAAGCTGACAAAGCCCCAGCCACCCCTTACCTGGGCGCGCACGTTTCCGCCGATGGCGGTTGCCTGGCCGATAGACTCCAGCTCCCTGCCCCGGTAGGTAATGTGACTGGTGCGGCTCTCCTCAAGCCGGGCTTCGATATAATCGGCAGTATATCGTTTAACCGCCTCAGCTAGCTGGCGACCAATAACTTCAATCTGTGTCATGGATATCTTTCCCTCCGCAGGAAACTGTGGATGGTGCTATTATAGGATTGGCCAGGGTCTGAGCATATCAGGTATATAAACATAATATATAACATTAACCGCTACTTTGCCAGTCACACCGGTAAGGTTTTTCGGCAGCCTCTCCCTTTTAGGCTTCTATTAGGCAACCCACCCCCTTTGTCCCCCTCCCTTGATAAGGGGGGGGAACATTGTATAAGAGAGGCGAAGCCTCTCTTTGACTCTCCTTTTATTGGGGAGGGGGAAGGGG
>CAZNSC010000140.1:0-7319 GCA_964575695.1 uncultured Dehalococcoidales bacterium | reverse complement strand
TCTCGTATTTGTACCTAGTCTTATTAGCCTTTACTGAACTCAGGCATTTCTCCAGAGTTTCACCACTATTTAACGTTGGAATTACAACGGAAACCTTTGGTTCTGCCATCTCCTTCTACCGAGTAAACCTCTTTTTAATGATGTGAAAAAGGTCGGTGACGCCCACCCTCCAGCCAGATAACAGCTTGGTCTTTCCCGCCCTGGCCCTATATTGAATAGGCACTTCCCTCCAGCGGTACCTGCCAGGAGGGCCAACGACACCGGCCCCTCCGCGAAGACTGCGCCAGGCAGGGTTATCACCCCTCTGCTATGCTGATATTATAACTCTGGTGTGGACATCTGTAAATATTGGCATCCAATAGTCGCCAGCGGGCTGGTTGGGGCAGATATTTCCAAGAGTAATCCGTCTTGTTCAGTCCCACTCTCTCCAGCCACTGTACCTCAGGTGCTATGAGCAAGTCCAAACAAATGCCTTTGTGTCTAAAATGCTTGTGATCGCCAACGATATCAACAGGTTCGGTCCTGGCATCAGCCGCTCAAATGTTTATGTAATTGACAGCCCAAAATAGAATAATAAGCCTACGTATTCTGTGACGACGGCATAGATTCTCTTCCTGACCGAGTCTGCGGTTCGGGCACGACTACGTCTTTCAATTCCACCGCCCAGGAATGTGGGTCATAGACTGCACACCGATCACGAGCGCTCGGGCGTCCCTCTTCCAGCCCATGGTGCACCACGAAGCTTCGGAACAGGGTAGCACACATGCTCTATTCGCCGTGTGCCACTTTCAAATGGTTGGGTATCGCCGTCTCAGGGTGGCCAGCGGAGTACATGGGCAGTATTTTAGAAACTTCTCAGGCCCGGAGCCCGTGAGCCATCGTTGCCCAAAAAGCTCCTTGTAGGAATACCTATCGGATTTCACGTATTCTCGTGTGCAAGAGCGTTGTCCCTCCGGGTATTCGGGATGTCCAATTGCGCTGTGCAGGAAAATAGTGCACTTCACATGCAATGGAAAATATTGTAATAACATATTGACAAACGCAAGGCAGCATCGTATAATACTGACGTGGAGAGCGCCGCAAACCAGCAGTCTTCTAACTTGGATGTCCGAGTGAACACTAGCCAAAAAGAAAAACTCGAAAGGTACTTTCGTAATGCTGACCGGTTCATGTGGGGAGTGATACCTGGGGACAAACGAACTACATTGGCAACACTGCGGGCTCTGCTTGGAGAACTGGGGGAAGACAGTACTGTTGTTCCTGATCATACGAAGGCTACCTATGCCATGATCATAGAGATCTTGATTTCAAAGATTGGGATCGAGAGAATTGTGACTCAAATCGTACCCGAACTGGTAAGGCGGCAATTCGCCGATAGGAGCACCGCTCTCGACTTCCTGAGAACGCACTGGATGTCGGGGAGCTTGCCCAGCTGGCAGATCCTTCAGAGCCTTCGTGCTCCGAAGAGGATAAAACAAAGGATAATCGATGCTGTAGCGTCCAAAGCTACTACGGCGAAACGTAAGCAGACTTCAGACATCCTCGATGCCTTCTTTGATGTCAACACTCAATACGACTATGTTCACAGATGGACGGTGTTTGCCGGTCTATGGTTTGAGGAAATCGAACCGTTGTTGAACAAGATGGTGTAGTAAGGCCATTGAGGTGACTTTGAGGATTGACGCGGGCAGGGGCTACTTGCGCTACATCCCACGCTGTGTGAGCCAACTCACCTAGAGGTAAATGACTGCGGGTGAGCGAGGGTCGAGTGGCTAGAAACAGCGAGGAGAGAGAGCGAGATGACATAGGAGATCATTGCTTAAATGAGGAGACGCGACACGTAAGCCAGCTAGATGAGCCCGATCAACAACGGTTATATCTAAATGGGAGGTGGGTATGGATGAAAATGAGGATAGAATCATGCAGGAGCAGCTTAGAAGGGCGGTACGCAGAGCCTTCAGGCAAGTCTTAAAAGACATCGAGAGTGAGCCCTCACTGATCATCGAGCTTGGTGATTGCGAGTCCAGAGCTTCAGAAGATACAATGGCTGAAATTCGGGCATGGCTATTCAGAAGGAGGTAGATAATGACAATGCAGACGATCGAGCCGATAACCAAGGAGCAGTTCTACAAGTATACAATCCAAGCAGCGAAGGCAGCTGGGTATGATGGTTTTGGAGTGCCGGATTGTGACCTGTCTAAGTCCACATGGTGGGCCAGCTACTGCCGGCAGAGCCTCGACCAGCAGGTAAATAATAACCGGCTGCCTGAGTATCTCCTGACACTGGCGCGCATGGCTATGGATCAGGGTGTCATTGTGCCTCTGGAATACGTGTTTCACGATTATGAGACCGGGGAGCACCTGGAGAGACCGGGCATGATTCGCCTTCGCAAGTTGATGGGAGAAAGGCGAATCTCGGGCATAATTTTCCCGGCTCTTGATAGACTATCGCGTGAGCCACTGCACCAGCAAATTTTCGAAGTAGAGGCGGAACACTATGGCGTAAAACTGCTATACGCAGATGTCCCAAGCGGTAATGACCCGGGTAGTCAGTTTGCGAGGACAATACTTGCACACGCTGCCAAGCTAGTAAAGATCGCAAATCGCCGTAATAACCGGGGTGGTAACATAGGCAGAGTCGTTAGTGGCAACGTGCCTGCCGGAAAGACTTCTTACGGATACATGTATCAGGCTAATTACGAAGATCTCGGTTATGGACGGAGGAAGCTTATCAAGGCAGAGTGGGTAGTTGATAAGCTCGACCCGGAGGGGGAATTCGAATTTGGATCCGAAGCATGGACCGTAGCGCAGGTCTTTCGCTGGGTTGGGCATGAAGGACGAACACTCTATTGGGTGGCGAGAAGACTGAATGATTTGGGTATCAAGCCAAGGTATGCCAAGCAGTGGTCACCGGCCCTTATTAGCTACATCGTCAGGAACCGTTGCTATACCGGTAATCATGTTTATAACAAAGCTTCTTATGTGCCAAATCCGAACAAGCCATTGGGTGATATTACCGGTGTCGTGAAAAGAACGCTCCGGCGGCCTAAGACCGAGGAAGAGAGGGTCTTATTTAATGTGCCGGTACTCGTTCCGACGGATTTGTGGGAACTGGCCAATAGTAATCTGACAAAACGAGGAAGGGGGCGCGGTAAGGACGGGAAGAGTATCGAAGCCTTGTTACGAGGGCGGGTCTTCTGTCCGCAGTGCGGCCGGCTTCTCAGCGTTTATCGCGACAGCAATTACCGCCATCTGAAGTACTACTTCTGTGCGACTCGATATCAGGGCTGGAAGAAGGAGCGATGTCATTTTCCTGCTTTCCGGGTCGAATGGCTTGACGACGTCGTATGGGACTGTGTGTATGCCCTGATGAAACAACCATCTCTTGTTGAGGAACAATTGGCAGCCAGTAATAACGATAGACTTACAGATGAGCTAACCAAACGAGTCAAATCGCTAGGGCAGAAAATGGATCAGACAGAGGCCAAGATACGGCGTATCCATGAAGGCTTTGAAGCAGAACCGCCACTATACACAGCCAAAGAGGCAGAGGAGAGAATCCGGGCTTTTCGGGATTTGATAGCGCACACAGAGAAGGAGCGACAGAGGCTGCAAACACTACTGCAGGAGCAGGTTGTTAGCCAAAAGACCATCGACCTGGTACGCCGCAGACTGGAGGAGGTGCGCGATGAGAATTTGGAAAATGCTAGCTTCAGCGAGAAACGGGAACTGATTGCCAGGCTGGGTATTACGGTTTACCCTTCGGAAGACCATAGAACCGTACGTATTGCCTCCAAACTGCCAGCGGTGGGGGATAAGCTGTCCCCTCAGATAATTAGCATTGCATCACCGAAGCTGTAAAAACGGTATTTTCGGGCTGCGGCTTCCCGGTAGGCTTGACTGATAAAATCTCTGCCGGCAAAGGCGGTAACTAGCATCATCAGGGTTGACCGGGGCAGGTGGAAGTTAGTAATCAGGGCATCAACCACACGGAACTGGTACCCCGGTAAAATAAAGAGGCTGCCCCACCCTTCAAAGGGCTGCATATTAGTCGGGCTACTGGCTTGAGCAGCCGCCTCGACGAGCCTGACGGTGGTGGTACCAACACAAATGACTCGTCGCCCTTCCACCTTGGCTTGAGACAGCTCTCTGGCTACTCCCTGACTCAGCACACCGTATTCCTGGTGTATCGGATGCTTGGCTGGGTCGTCTTCATGAACCGGGCGGAAGGTATCAAGTCCTATGTGCAGAGTAACAAACAGGCATTGGATCCCCAGGCTCCTTATTCTGTCTATTAGCTCTGGCGTAAAGTGGAGCCCCGCCGTTGGTGCGGCGACACTGCCGGATAAATTGGCATAGACTGTCTGATAGCGTTCCGGGTCAGTCAGGGGAAGGCGGATGTATGGTGGCAGTGGCACTCTGCCCAGCTCTGTCAACAGCGTTTCGTCGGCGAAGCTGATGACCCTTATACCACCCTCTCCCACCCCGATTACCTCTGCCGGAATCCTCTGCCGGGAATCAGGCTCTGAACTGTGGACTATCTCAATCCTGGTGCCAATGGTGGCCCGCTTACCCGGTCTGACCAGTGTCTCCCAGACGCCCGGACTGAGCCGGCGCAGAAGCAGAATCTCCAGCCTGCCCCCGCTATCGACCTTTCTCCCGCTAAGGCGGGCGGGGATAACACGGCTGTCATTAAATACCAGAACATCCCCTGCCCGTAGATAATCCAATATCTCAAAAAACCGGTGGTGCTTCCGTGAACCATCGCTCCGGTCTAAGACCATAAGCCGTGCCTGGTCTCTGGGTTCAACCGGGGTTTGAGCAATAAGCTCTTGGGGAAGAGGAAAATCAAAGTCGCTCGTTTTCACCGATGCTTACCATTTGATAAAGACTACCTACCTATAAATCGAGAGATAAGATTAATGATCAGGGTGAGCAGCACGCTCAGTAGCAGGAGACTGACGATGGGGAAATAGAATGAAGTCCCGTCCTTCCTAATCAGGATGTCGCCGGGCAGTTTACCCAGGAAGGGGATGCGTCCTCCAAAGACGAGCAGCAGTCCCAGCCCGGCAATAACCAGGCCAACGATAAGCAGTATCTTACCTATTCCCTCCAACCCGGTCATAGCCAGATGGTCAGGTTACCCCCACTTTTTACTCACGTCTTATTTAGTATACAATGGGGTCGCCGGTAAGGCAATTTCAAGCGGTGCTGAGATTACCAACCTCACTCCTTATCTATTATATGACCCCATCCCCTTTGTCCCCTTCCCCTTAACAAGGGGAGGGGGAGATTTATATTTATAAGAGGGGCTGGCGCCCCTCTTCAACGCCCCGTTAGTTTAACCTCCTTCAAAGGAGAGGGGGAACGGTTTTGTAAGAGAGGCTTCGCCTCTCTTTGACACTCAGGCACCTGTTCCGTCGAAGGAGAGGGGGAGGAGATAGTAAAAACACTCCCACAGGCTTGATGTCACTTGGCAAGCTATGATAAAATGTATTCAGTAGTATTCCTCCTGGAGGAATGGTGACACAGGAGTCAGCCTGGGAACCAAGGCTGCTTGGTTTTCTATGCAAGTGGTGTAGTTATGCCGGTGCCGATTTAGCCGGAACCAGCCGCACCAAATATCCAGCCAATATCAAGATAATAAAAGTCCCCTGCTCTGGAAGAGTTGACCCTCTGTTTCTTCTCAAGGCGCTGCGCCTAGGTATTGATGGCGTGCTTGTTTCCGGTTGCCACCCTGGTGATTGCCATTACCAAACGGGTAACTACCGTGCCCGGCGCAGAATAGCGATCACCAAGAAGTTCCTGGAATACATCGGGGTTGAGCCGGAGCGGGTCCAGGCTAGCTGGGTCTCCGCCTCAGAAGGGGGCAAGTTCGCCGAGGTAGTTACCGAGGTTACCAAAGGATTAAAGGAATCGGGGCCCAACCGATTATTTGACTAGGCAAGATAGATATATGGAACAAAGGCTGCGGAGTGAGGCTAGAGAGCTGCTGGAGCAGGGCAAGGTTGACTATATCGTTGGTTTTGAACCAGGAAGCCTGAAATTCACCACGACACCGCTAATAACCAGAGAAAAGAACGACACCGACCGCCTGGTAGTCAACCCGTTTATTGTCAATAATCTGGCAAACTTCCTCACCGCACTCAAGGGCCGGGTCGGTATTGTCGCCAAGGGCTGTGACAGCCGCTCCATTGTCAGCCTGATCCAGGACAACCAGGTAGCCAGGGAGGACGTGATAATCCTGGGCATCCCTTGCTCCGGGGTCATCGACCTGGGCAAGGTAGAGAAGCTGCTTGGTAAAGACCGGGATGAGGTGGACGGCATCACCAGAGAAGGGGATAGGGTAGTAATCACAGCTGATGGCGAGAGACCTGATTTCCCTGTTGGCGAAGTCCTCTTCGACAACTGCCTGGGCTGCGAACTTCCCACCCCCCAGGAATATGATATCCTTCTCGGCGAACCAAGCTTGCCGGCTGCCGGTCAGGCAACAAGCCAGGCGGAGATAGACCAGCTGAAAGAGTTGACCCCGCAACAGAGGTGGGAGTTCTGGAAAAGAGAGTTCAGCCGTTGCCTCCGCTGTTATGCCTGCCGCAATGTCTGTCCGGCTTGCTTTTGCCGGCGGTGCTTTGTCGAAGAATCTGAGCCACAGTGGCTGTCGCCGGCACCGAAGTGGCAGGAAAATCTCCTCTTCCAGGTGGTCCGGAATATCCATGTCGCCGGACGGTGTACTGACTGCGGCGAGTGCGAGCGTGCCTGCCCGGTGAATATCCCGTTGAGAAGTCTGACCAGAGAGATGTATGACATCGTTAGTGACCTGTTCCACTTCAAGTCGGGGATGGATAAGGAGGCGGCACCGCTACTCACCGCTTACGAGGCCAGTGAGGCAGAGGAGTTCTTCAGGTAGAACATAATGGCTGATTGGAAGATTGGCAAAAAAGATATCGCTGAGCTGCTTAGCCAGTGGCGTCAGGAGCGTGAAATATTAGTCCCATCCAGGGAAGGTGATACTGTAATGATGGCCGTGTGGGACGGTGAGGATACCAGCTTCCTGGACTGGTATCGGAATACAATCTTACCGGCCAAGGCAAGCCCCCTGCCCCTGTTGGAGGAAATGTTTCGCTTCAAGAAAGACGAAGGGGGCTACCAGATAGAACCTCCGGCCTCTGGTAGCCAGAGCCAGCTTATTTTTGGCATTCGCCCCTGTGACGCTCGCGCCCTGACGATGCTGGATATGGTCTTTAA
Source organism: uncultured Dehalococcoidales bacterium (assembly GCA_964575695.1). Classification (GTDB taxonomy): domain Bacteria; phylum Chloroflexota; class Dehalococcoidia; order Dehalococcoidales; family W111; genus CAZNSC01. Next base: position 74 of record CAZNSC010000140.1, on the reverse strand, counting down.
GGACGGCCACGAAGACCCGTACTACCTTTCCCGAAGGGAAAATACATTGCTGGTCGGGCTCACCTGTGCTAAAC
>CAZNSC010000139.1:0-7389 GCA_964575695.1 uncultured Dehalococcoidales bacterium | reverse complement strand
CGCAGTACTACGACAGCAAAGCTAAGAAGCTAACAAAAAGACTCACAGGGCAGGGGAGAGGGCCAGAATGATAACAGCTTATTCTCCTAACCGAAGGATGAAGATGCCTGAGGGACGCTCGACACCTTAAATGTTGTGGGAGCTTTCATAGAGGTAGCGAACTAACCAAACTCGGGGTGTGCTGCCCTCACCGGGTCTTGCCACGCTTGGACTTCAGCTTTTCCCTTGTCGGTTAGCCTATAGAACACTCGCTTCTCCAAAAAGGGGTAAGCGGACGCTTCCACTTTGCCGGTGCGCTCTATGAGTCCGAGTATGAAGAACCAGTGGAAATAGCGTGAAAACGAACTGTAATTTGGTCTCCTAAAAGGCTTTTCACCTATCTCAATCCGTTCTTTGTTTAAGCGCTCTATTTCCTGGCTCAAAGCATAATAAATGCCGGCGGCACAGGCTTCGCCGTGGTTTTCAAGATACTGTTTTGTAAATAGGCCGGGACGATATTCCGATGCGCCTCTGCCCCAGCCAACAGCTCTCTGCGAGGGATTTCTGTGTTGCCTGCGGCTACCAGGTTGTGCCGTTTCATTTCCCATCCTTGGTCTCTTCCTTTTCATCTTCGCTAGCTTCCCAGAGTTGGTTGTACTCGTCTCTTAGCCGTTCAAGATTGGAATCCACATACTCCATCGTGGTTGAGATGCTGGCATGGCCCAGCAGCAGTTGAAGCCTTCTAACATCCAGTCCTCGGCTAACCCAGGTTGTGGCCAGCCAATGACGGAGACTGTGCGGGTGGAGTCCCCTTAGTCCTACACGGCGGCCGAGCTTCTCTACCAATTGCCAGCCGCGCTGACGGGTAAGAGGGAAAACTAACGGTCCACGATAAGGGAAGTAGTTCCGCCACTCAAGGTATTCCTTTACGAAGCCTAAGGTGCGAGCATCAACTGGAATGGTTCGCCGTCGCCGCTGTTCGATCTTCTGTCTTATCGCCTGCTCTACTTTGAGCCCACAGCATGGGCAGAATAGATGTTTTCTACCCAGAGTCTCGCCGCAGCGCGGGCAAGCCAGTCTCGCTCTCTCTTTGAGGTGGACAATGGTAAGGGTTCTCTTCTCAAAATCGATATCGCTCACATTAAGCTGGACGGCTTCGGAAACACGGATGCCGGTCGTTGCCAGAACGCTAACGAAAGCCCTGTCCCGGGGGTTACGCGCGGCAGCGATGAGCTTCTCAATCTGCCGGAGATCCAATGCTACATCGATACGAGGCCTTGTGGTTATTTCGGACATCTTATCGACTCTTTTCATGCTTCATCCAGACAATTTCTGGAGCGAGTTTTATTGTGTATCCGCAAAGGTCTCTGTCCTTCCGAGACTTCATCGTGGGTCAATCGATCTCGTAGATGATCTGTCGTTGTGCTATTATCGTCCTTGCCAACATGCCGACTATTTATAAGTTCACGGGCAATTACCCTGGCCAGGACCCGCAGAGCCCTAATTCGTGGGGTCACTTCAGCCTCATCGCCTATAAAACCTAGTTCTTGGAATTCAGCGGGTTGATCCATCAAGAATATTATACCAAACCCCTAGTAGCACCATATTTGTTATATTAGTGCTTGACATTACATCAAAGTACTGGTAAAATGGTATATAAGGAATGGCGGTCAACAGAGACTCCATGTCAAGGGGGTAAGAAAGATGCCGAAGAAGATTTTTCCAAATGAAAGGCGACAATGGCTAGAGCGATACGATTCGGGCGAGTCGGAAGCGGCTATAGCCAAAGACGCCCACCGGGACGTGAGAACAGTGAAAAAGTGTATCGCCCAAGCGCGCCGAGAGCGCGATGTCCATGGTGCCCGGGTGGAACTCCTGAAAAACGCCCTTATACACCACCGAGACAGGCTCCTGAGCGCAGTAAAGGAAGCGGAATCAGCACTTGTCATGCCTGCCCGCGATCTGTGGAGAGCCTGGAAACAAGATGCTTCTCCATCACCGATAGGGTTTATAGGTTCTACCGCGACATATGAAGCGAGCAAAGGCTATAAAGTGATGCTGGCAGCCGAGAGTAAACCGGAGTGGGGACTGGTACAAGAGCACCTTAAGGGCGACCCAGTGTGGGCCAGCCTAACCGCATGGCGGAGGGCATTTGCGGCACATATTGAGGCCAGGGTGGAACTGGAGGCCAAGTGTGCCGAACTACTTATGGCAAAAACCGGCTACAAACTTGTGGAGCAATCCATGGACCGGTCTGATGAGCCCCCTTTTCTCTATTCCTGGAGCACCATTGATCTAATTTATCAGGCAGTCCTCGACAAGGCTATGGGTGTTGAGCAAGTGAAAAAGTTAAAGGACATGATTACAGTCGACATTGAAAGTGGTGTAATATGGCATGACAAGAAAAAGCTGGCTGAGGCTCCCGGTGAAGAAGAGCGATGTAAAGCGAACATCCTTGCCGCCCTTAAGGAAGCTCTTGAATCAAGCGAAGCCGCGAAGGTACAGCCAACCTATAATGAGCTGGAAGAAGCTATTGTAAAGGCAAAGCGAGCTGTAGAGGAGATCCTACTGTTGGAACTGGTCCCCGGCGAATGCCGGGTGTGCCGTCGTCTTGGGATATAAGCGGTATGCTGAATTAGAATGGGAGGTGAGTTATGAGAGCAGCACTCTACGCCAGGGTATCATCGGAACGCCAGGATATTGACCTGTCGATTTCGGCCCAGCTTAAAGCATTGCGGGGATATGCCTTGCGCAACGGACACACCGTGGTCAAGGAATACCTTGACGAAGCGGAGAGCGGGCGCTCCATTGATAGACCGGGCTTCAAACAGATGATTGTCGCTGCCCGGCAAAAGCCCTCGCCCTTCGAGGCAATACTCGTCTGGAAGTTGTCCAGGTTTGCCCGCAACCGAGAGGACTCTATTATCTACAAGTCTTTACTCCGTAAACAAGGTATACAAGTGATCTCCATCAACGAGCCGGTCGAAGATACACCATCGGGCAGACTGCTTGAAGGTATCATCGAAGTCGTCGATGAGTTCTATTCAGCCAATCTGTCTCAGGATGTACTCAGGGGACAGGGTGAGAATGCCAGTAGAGGATTCCACAATGGCGGTAGACCCCCTTATGGTTACACGAGAGTGCAGGTCAAAGATGGAGTTCGCACCAGGACCAAGCTTGAGCCCGACCCAAGGACGGCTCCCATCGTGCGATGCATTTTTCGAGAGTGTTTGGAGGGCGAGGGACTCAAGACCATCGCCCGGAGTCTCAACGCTGAAAGAATTCCCTCCGTTACGGGGAAGAAATGGGGAGCAACCTCGGTTGAGAAGATACTCCACAACGAGGCGTATACCGGGACACTCGTGTGGGGCAAGCGAAAGAAGGATGCAAGTCCAGCTGGAAACAGACCAGTTCCCCAGAGGGTGGAGGGTGCTTGGCCAGTAATTGTCGACAAGACCATCTTCAACCAGGCACAGGCTATGCTTGCCGCCAGAGCACCCACGGTTATACACCCCAGAGAAGTAGATAGCCCCTACATACTAAGTGGTATCATCCGCTGTGGGGCATGTGGGGCAGCTATGGTTGGACACGGTGGTGGGCAACGCTACCGGTACTATATCTGCGGAAATGCCCGCAGGAAGGGTAGAGAGGTGTGTTCATCACCACTTCTGCCAAAGAACAGAATCGAGGGGTTCGTCATTGACCGTATCAGGGGTTACGTGCTAACCGATGACAATCTGCAGGAGCTCATTAGGCTGACTGACCAGGAACTGGCCCGGGCCAGTGATGAGTGCAGGAAGAGGTTGGAGCTTCTCGATGACCAGATTGCCGAGGTAGATAGCCGGTTAGGTAGGCTCTATGATGCTCTGGAGGCAGGCAGTTTCCAGGGTGGGGAACTTGCTCCCAGAATCAGGGAGTTGACGAGGAAGAAGGAAGAACTGCGGCAGGCAAGGGCCGAGGTAGAAGAAACCCTACATTATGACTCCCTAAGCACTGCCGATGACCAGGTGGTGCGGGACTACGCTGACGAGTTGAGAGACCTTCTGGCAAAGTCATCAATCACCGAGCAGCGCAGCGTTCTCCGGTCTTTCTGCAAGAGAATTGAAGTGGATGAGGGTGAGGTAAAGATGTATTATACTATTCCTGTGCCCCCCGATAGCACCACGGAAGAAACGGTGGGAGTTTTACCTATCGTACATCACGGTTGAGGGAGAGGGGGATAAAGGGGGTGAAGGTGACAATCACAGGGTAGGATTGATAATGACTGAGTGATATAATTAAGGTTAAGGGATCAACAATGCACGAGGCAATGCTTTATGAAAGGCTGCCGGGCTCCAGAGTACGGTGTCATACCTGTCAGTGGTATTGCGCTATAGGTCCGGGTAAGTTTGGCGTCTGCCGGATGTATCACAATAGAGATGGCATCCTGTACAACATGAACTACGCTCAGGCATCATCAGTTGCCGTTGACCCTATTGAAAAGAAACCTCTATTCCATTTCTTCCCCGCCAGTCTCGCTTTCTCAATAGGTGGCTGGGGGTGCAACTTTCACTGCCAGGACTGCCAGAACTGGGAAATTTCCTGTGCCGAAATCCCGGAGCCAGGGCGTACCTCCAGAGAAATTCCGCCTCAGGCCGCAGCAGAATTGACCAAGCGTAATCATTGTCAGGGCATCGCCTGGACATATAATGAGCCCAGTATCTGGTTTGAATATACTTTTGACTCCGCTAAGCTGGCCAAGGAAAATGGTCTTTATACTGTCTATGTCACCAATGGCTATCTTTCTCCGGAGGCACTGGATACTATTGGCCCCTACCTGGATGCGTGGCGGGTGGATGTTAAGGGCTTTACTGACGCCTTTTACCGTGACCTCGCCAAGATACCTCGCTGGCGGGGGATACTTGAGGTTGCCAAACGAGCTAAGGACAAGTGGAATATGCATGTTGAGGTGGTGACCAATATCATACCCACCATGAACGATGATGACCAGCAGCTCGAGGGTATTGCCCACTGGATACGAGACGAGCTGGGCGAGCTGACACCGTGGCACGTAACCCGATTCTATCCCCAACACCACATGGTGCACTTACCGCCGACCCCGGTATCTACCATAGAGCGAGCCTACAGCATTGGGGAAAAGGCAGGCCTTAAGTTTGTCTATGCGGGCAATGTCCCCGGACATAGTAGCGAAAGTACCGTCTGCTATAACTGCGGTAATCTTATTGTCCAGCGCTTTGGCTATCAGACTCAGGTAAGCGGTCTGCGCGATTCACAGTGTAAGTTCTGCGGTGCGGAGCTTAACTTCAGAACAGGCGGGGCGAGGAGGTTAAGATGATCAGGAAACCAGTTGTCGCCGGGCAATTCTACCCAGCATCGCGCTCCCAGCTCAGGGCAATGATTGGAGAGCTGGTTGACGAGAAAGCGGAAAAAGAAGAGATAATCGGTCTGGTCTCTCCTCACGCCGGATATATTTACTCCGGTTCGGTGGCCGGAGCAATTATCTCCAAAATCAAATTCAAGGATACCTTTGTCATCATGGGCCCGAACCATACCGGAAGTGGCAAGCCGCTCAGTATCATGACCGAGGGCGTTTGGGAGACACCTCTGGGGAAAGTGGAGATTGATTCAGAACTGGCAAAGCAAATTCTGGCCGTATCCCGTCATCTGCAACAAGACCATATGGCACATTTATACGAACATGCCATAGAGGTGCAGCTCCCGCTGTTACAGTATTTCCAGCGAGATTTCAAGCTCGTGCCCATTGTTCTCAGTTACTCTGCGAGTGCTACCTGGAAGGAAATCGGAAGAGAGATAGCCCGGGCGATTAAGGAGTTGAATAGAGAGGTAGTGATCATCGCCTCGAGTGATATGACCCACTATGAATCACAGGAATCTGCCCAGAGGAAGGACAAGCAGGCTATTGATGCCATACTGGCTTTGAATGAAGATGAGCTTCTGAAACGGGTTGACGAGCTGAACATAACGATGTGTGGCTACGCCCCGGCCATCAGCCTGATTGTGGCTGCTAAAGAACTGGGGGCAACAGAGGCAGAACTGGTCAAATACCAGACCAGTGGCGATGTCTCCGGCGATTATGGTGCTGTCGTCGGCTATGCCGGGATAATAATAAAAGCCAGGGAGGTGCCGCCGCTGGTAAGACTGGCCAGGCAAACGGTCGAGGCCTATGTGACTGAGGGCAAGGTTATTTTGCCACCTGAGGAGCTTGCCCCGGAGATGAAGGAGCAGGCCGGGGTTTTCGTTTCAATTCACAAATCGGGCGACCTGCGGGGCTGCATCGGGACCTTTGATCCCCAGAGAAAGAATGTCGCCGAGGAAATAATTGCCAATGCCATTAGCTCGGCGACCAGAGACCCCCGCTTCCGCCCCATCGCCCCCGAGGAGCTTAGTCAGCTTGATTACAGCGTGGATGTTCTGACCAGGCCGGTACCGGTAAAGAGTAAAGACCAGCTAGACCCCAAGAAGTACGGGGTTATCGTAGAGTGCGGAATGAGGCGGGGTCTGCTGCTGCCTGACCTTGAGGGGGTGGATCATGTTGACCATCAGATTGAAATCTGCTGTCTGAAGGCAGGCATCGCCCCCAACGAGCCGATAAAGCTCTACCGCTTTGAGGTTAAGAGGTATAAATGACTGTCTAGGGAGTAGATATAAATAACGGGCAGTTTTAGAGGGGCGAAGCCCCTCTCTCATAACCTCCCCCTCTCCCTTGAGGGAGAGGGGGACACAGGGGGTGAGGGTGATAGAAAAGAATAAAGGAGGTCATTAAAATGGGTTATCTTTCTCCTCTGCTGGCAGTGAGAAACATTAAGGAAACGATTGAGTTCTATAAAAACTCTCTCGGGTTTACGGTGGGGATGTGCTTTCCCGACGCCAATAACCCGGAGTACGCCGACCTTTCCAAAGATGGCATGGTTCTCATGTTCATACCCGCTGAAGCTCACGGCATTAGCCGTGAGGAGAAATTCGGTATCGGCATATACCTGTATATGCAGATTGACGGCGATATTGATAAGTACTGTGAGGAGCTGAAAAAGAAGGGCGTTAGGATAGCAGTTGACATAAAAGACGAACCATTTGGCGTCAGGGACTTCACCGTCGAGGATGTTGACGGGTATAAGCTAACCTTCAATCAGGTGACCGCCAAAAACTGCATGAGCTGTGGTATGCCAATGAGCAAGCCTGAGGATTTTGGCGGTGGAAACCCGGCGAATATGTACTGTGTGCACTGTTCCAATCCGGATGGCAGTCTGAAAAGCCGTGAAGAGGTTTTTGCGGGTATGGTCAGCTTTATGATGGTGAGCCAGAATATGGACAGGGAAACCGCCGAAAGCGCAGCCAGGGAATATATGGCGAAGATGCCAGCGTGGAGTGGGCTTTCTTGACCTGTAGGGC
>CAZNSC010000138.1:0-7521 GCA_964575695.1 uncultured Dehalococcoidales bacterium | reverse complement strand
TGAAGGCGTGCGGCGGCACACCCAGGTGGTTGCCGGTGCGGAAGCACTTGGCCGCCGGGTCGATCACCCAGTTGACATTGCAGCCAACCAGATTAAGTAGCTCCCGCGCCATCATCGTTATCTCGCAGGTATCAATGCCATAGGGGCAGAAGACCGAGCAGCGGCGGCACTCAGTGCACTGGTAGAAATAGTAGAACCACTCCTTCACTACCTCCTCGGTGAGTTCTCGGGCACCGGCCACCTTGCCCAGGAGCTTCCCCGCGACCGTGAAATATCTTCTGTAGACCGACCGCAGCAGCTCCGTGCGGAGGACAGGCATGTTTTTCGGGTCTCCAGAGCCGATGAAAAAGTGGCATTTGTCAGCGCAGGCACCGCAGCGGACGCAGATGTCCATGAAGAGCTGGAAGGAACGGTATTTCCCCAGGCGCTCCTTCATCCCCTTCAGAATTATCTCTTTCCAGTTCCCGGGTAATTTCCAGTCAGCATCAGGAGGATGCCACTCTCTGGGATTGGGCAGGCCAAGGTACTCGTGGTGTTTGGCCGGCGCACTGTAGCAGTAGGTGCCTTTTCTAAACTCGGTGCGGGGCTCCATCCAGTTCTCTTTGCCCGGAGTATAGACTATCTGATGTAATATTTCTTCTGGCTTTAGTTTATCCTCGGCCATGTCACTCCTTTTCCACCGGTAAGCCAGCCTTCTTCATCACCTCGCGGAACTCATCTTCCCATTCCCCATATGTGTGAACCTTGACCGGGTAGTCCCAGGGATTGATATGCCGCTCCCGTCGGCTGTTGTTCTGCAGGTTTCGGGTAGGGCTGAGCAGGACTCCGGCCCCGTGCATCAGCTTGCTGAACGGGAAATAAGCGAGCAGGGTGCTGACTAAAAAGATGTGGATGTAAAAAGCCAGGCTCAGTCCCTGTGGTATGACCGGATGCAGGCTGAGCACGCCCATTGCCAGCTCCTTCACCGCGGAGACGTCCACACGGTAGAACACGCGCATGAGAACACCGGAAATAGCCACACCGAAGATGATAAAGACGGCGAAGTAATCCGCCACCAGAGAGATATAGCGCATCTGCGGCGAGGTGAGCCTGCGCAGAACAAGGTAGGTTAGCGCAATCAAGATGATGAAGTCAGTGATGAAAAGGGTGGGCACAGCCAGCTGGAAAACGCCGTCGATATTCTGCACAAAGAGCACCACTGAAGGCACCGGTTCTGTGAAAAACCTCAGGTGCCGGAAGAGGATGAAGAAGATGGACCAGTGAAAGGCCAGTCCCCCCAGCCAGAGATACTTGTTGCCGCCATAGACCAGCTTCTGCGCCCGCTTCAGTTCTACGCGGTCATTGCGGAAAAGGGAGCGAAAGAGCAACATCTCCAGCGCCATTCTGCCGGTGACACCGGCAGTGCTCGATGGGCTCTCGATACTATTATCTTTAATCCAGGGGAGGGATTTCTGCTGTCCGGCCACTGTCGGTATGTGGAAAGGCACCGGTGCCCTGGCCCATTTTAGTACGCGGTAAACGAAGCCAATGATGAAGATGATAATGGCGGCATAGGGTATAATCACCCCGAAGAGAGATTGCCAGCCCAGCCAGCCCACCCCGCCGGAGACAATAAGAATAAGTGCGATTACAGACAAGAGAGCATACACTACATTCATGCTGCCTCGTCCATCTCGCCCGTTGCACCCGTTGCATTTGTTCTGGCTAATATTCTCAGTGCCATTTCTCTTTGTGCCGCCACCTCATTCACCCTGATTTCGCAAACCTTTTCCCGGCATTCCATATAGATATCAAAGGCAAGCAGAGCCAGTCTATCAATCCTGGACTCAAAATCGAGTAGCTCTTCGGAGATGCGATTTCCCGCTATGTCGCTGGCCAGTTCTTCCCGTGCTGCTTGTTTCAGCAGAAAGATGAAGCCAATAGCCAAGGAGGGTGAAAATTCCTGGACTGACCTGATTCTGATAATCCCATCAAGAGAGGCAGTGAGCGTTCCCAGGTTCATCTCATGGATAAGCTCACCATATATCGTTTTGATCTCTTGAGAGATAATGCACCCGACCGGGTTAACAAACCTATCCTTTTCATGCTGGAGAAACTGGGCCGTATCCGCCGGATAAGTATCAAGTATGAGCTGCAACCATTTCCCCAGAATCGATGCACTCTTTAATTCTAGCTGTTCCCAGACCGAATCGTGATGCATGATATGATATATTAAAAAAATATATAATTCTGCTCTTTTTAGGGATTCTGCCGGTTCGTATTCTATCAGGGTACCTGGTATCTTTCAAAAATATGGCATTCTGCTAAGAGCAAAGCGTTAACCGGCCCAGTAACCCCTTTTCGAAGTAAACTTTACAACTTACGGTCACCCGGCCACATCGACCATTCGGCTTATCTTCGACTAAGCAATAAGACCCAAAAAACCAGTCTCCCTTACCTGACCTGGATACAACACGCATCGGAGTCCGTATAATCCCGTTGACAGGCACCGATTTCGTGATGTATCATCGTGATACTATCAAGTAATTAAAGAATGAGAGGATATGATGGCAATTATCACGATATCGAGGGGCACATTTAGTGGCGGACAGAGCTTGGCTGCATGCGTCGCCGAAAAGCTTGGCTATCGTTGCATACCCAGGATAGCGCTGTATGAGGCAGCCAAACGATATGGTGTGTCTGACGAGGAACTATCCAAAGCCATCAGCGAGACACCGGGAATTTTGGAGCGTCTGAGTTCGGAAAGGGCACGCTATCTTGCCTGCGCTCGAGCCGCCCTGGTTAGAGAGGTCAAGGATGACAATGTGGTATATCATGGGCTCGCCGGTCATCTTCTGCTTAAGGGTGTCCCCCACGTCCTCAGGATAAGGATCATCGCCAATATGGAATTCCGGATTAAGGCCGCCATGGAGCGCAGTAGGTTCAGGAGAAAAGAGGCGATCGATTACATCAAGAAGCTGGATGAAAGAAGAGTTAGATGGACAAAATTCCTTTACAAGGTGGAATGGAGTGATCCTTCACTATACGACCTCGTTATAAACCTTGACCACATAAGCCTTTCCAGTGCCTGTGAGATGGTATGTCATGCTGTGAGTCTGGATGAATTTAAGACTACTCCGGCGTGGCAAAAAATCATGGCTGATCTGGTATTGAGTACTGAAGTGAGAGCGATAATTGCCACGAATAAGGGCATTGCCGATTCCGGACTTGAAGTTGAGGCAGATGGAGGCGTTATCACTCTCGGAGGAACGGTGGGGTCACTACAGGATGCGGACAAGATCAGGGAAATAGCCGGGGCGGTACCTGGTGTTGAGGCCATAAACTCCAAAATGCAAGTGAAGTCCACCTGGTAAAAACGATGGCATGCTCAAGGTTTCCATCCTTAGAATCCCACGCACATAGCTTCGAAGATTCAATAGCCAGCCCTTTCAAGCGTGACACATGCCGTCAGCTTAACACCGAATTGACCCGCGAATCAGTATAAAGCGGCGGAAATCTCAATAGGTGTTATACTACACACGCCCAGAGCGGCGTGTTTCCTTTCATTATAATCTTTCATTATATAATGTCAGGTCCTACTCCTGAGCAATAGCGTATCGCAATCCCCCTCGGATTTTAACCAGCTACCTCAACTACTGATTGATGGCTTACATACGCCTTTTAGCCACAAAATCTCGGGCTTTCCTACACACTCTGTATGTTCCCTATATATTAGCTGAAGCTAGTAGAGCCTTTTGGGTCTTATTGCTTAGTTAAAGATAAGCCGATTGGTCGATGAAGCCGGGTGACCGTAAGTTGTAAAGTTTACTTCGAAAAGGGAGTACTGCGCCGGTTAAGGAGGGATAATACTGGTAAATATCAAGGCTTTGATAGACACCGAAATGAATTCATAGGGAGGTGAATTTGAAAGAGGTAAACAATGCGTTGTCTCCTCACGGGGGGAAGCTGGTCGAAAGGGTGATGGAGCCGAACAAAGCCAGGGAGAAGGTGCGAGGACTGAAAATCAAAATCCCGGTTGATAGGTCTCGGGCCAACGAAATCGTAGATATTGCTTACGGTTTCTTCTCGCCTATCGAAGGCTTCATGGGTTACAAGGATATTGATTCAGTCTGCAAGGAAATGCGCCTTGAAAGCGGTTATATCTGGAGTATTCCCCTTATCTTTGACCTCTCTGATAGTGAGATAAAGGAAACGGGGATAAAAGCCGGGGATACCATCCTTTTGACCTACCAGAACCAGCCTTTTGCCATCATGGAACTGGATGAGATTTTCTCCTACGACAAGAAATTAATGGCCGAAAAGGTATATGGCACTACAGAAGAAAAGCACCCTGGAGTCAAGAGGACATACGCTTACAAAGACAAGTTTCTTGGCGGCAAGGTCACTCTCATAAATCCGCCAAAAATAAACCCGCCCTTTGATCAATTCTGGTTTCCGCCCAAAGTGCTCCGGCAGAAGATGGCAGACATGGGATGGAAAAGGGCGGTTGCTCATCAAACGAGAAATGTCCCCCACACCGGGCATGAATGGCTAATGAAGGGAGCTTGGTTTTCCTCAAACGCCGATGGAATCCTGGTAAGCTGTGTCGTTGGCGAGAAAAGGGCCGGTGATTATATTGATGAAGCGATTGTCCCTTGCCAAGATGTAGCCAGAAAGGCCGGTTATTTCAAGGAGGGTACCCATCTCACCTCCATCCTGTTATGGGATATGAGGTATGCCGGCCCCAAAGAAGCCATCTTCCATGCTATTGTCAGAAAAAATCTGGGCTGCACCCATCACATGTTTGGCCGAGATCATGCCGGTGTCGGGACCTATTACTCTGCGTATGCCGCCCATGAAATTTTCAGCCAGGTGCCCGACCTGGGCATAGGATCCGTGTTGACCCTGGAGTGGTGGTATTGCCCAACCTGTGGTGAGGTAACCTATTCAGGGCTTTGCGGACACCAACCTCAGCAATTCAGTGGCACAGTAATAAGAAGCATCATCCAGGACGGAGTCAAGCCTCCCCGCCTGATCATGAGACCCGAAGTTTTTGAATTGGTCATGGAGTCAGGGGGGAAATATGGCTTTGGGTCTCCCTTTGTAACCGAAGAATATTTGAAAAAGAGGAACCCTATCATGAGTGTTCCTCCAATGGAGGTGTGATATGCCTGAGGGTGAAACCTTCCCGATAAATATATGGATAAATGAGGAGCGGTACGAAAAGCTTCAGAAGGCGGGGCTGGGGGACATGACGCAAGAGGTATTCGCTGGATTAAAACGTTTGCAGGTGGCTGCAAACGAGGAGCAGAAAAACATCATCCTGAAAAAATTCCCTACGGCAAAATATGATTCAGCGACGACTAAATCCATCGAGCTGCTCCCCCGGGAAATCAAGGACCGCATATTCGATCTTGTAGTTGAGAACAGAAGTGTCTCCATAATTGACAGCTTTCTAAAGTCTTGCTAGGGGGTGCAAAAGAGAAGAGAACAAAAGTATTTCTGCCGCGAAACCCAGATAAATGTCAAACATGACAAAAGGAGGTAGTTATGCCCAGTTACGTAATTATGGAAAAGTGCGACGGTTGTAAAGGGCAAGACAAGACCGCTTGCCAGTATATCTGTCCCAATGACCTCATGGTTTTGAATCCTACCACCACGAAAGCGTTCAACCGTGACCCGGCGATGTGCTGGGAATGTTATAACTGCGTTAAGACTTGTCCTCAGCAGGCTATAGCGGTTAGAGGCTATGCCGACTTTATACCCATGGGGGCAAGTGTCACACCCCTTCGGGGAACCGAAGATATCATGTGGACGGTCAAGTTCAGAGACCAGAGCCTTAAACGATTCAGGTTCCCTACCAGGACCACTCCCGAGGGCTCGGCTGTGCCTGACGGAGGGTTCAAGACCTCTCCGGAAGCGGAAGACCTCAAGAGCCCGGTGCTGTTCACTGAGCCTGAGTCCTTGGGGGTTCCGCAGCTTCCCACATTAAAAAAGAAGTAGAAACAGGAGGTGAAAAGATGGCACAGTTCGATACCGTTGAAGTGACTACAGATTTGTTGATTATTGGGGGCGGTATGGCCGCCTGTGGGGCAGTTGTTGAGGCGGCCCATTGGGCCAAGAAACATAACCTTAAGGTTGCCGTGGTGGACAAGGCAGCCATGGATAGAAGTGGCGCTGTTGCCATGGGCCTTTCGGCCCTTAACCAGTATGTAGGGATGAAGGCAAAGGGAAGAACCCCTGAGGACTATGTTCGTTATGTCAGAAATGACCTCATGGGCATTACCCGGGATGACCTTGTCTTTGACATCGCCCGCCACGTGGATGGCTCAGTCCATCTGTTTGAAAAATGGGGGCTGCCCATCTGGAAGGATGCTCAAGACAATTATGTGTTTGAAGGCCCATGGCAGCTAATGATCAACGGCGAATCCTATAAGGTTGTCATTTCCGAGGCAGCCAAGAACGCTCTGGCCGAATTGGGCGACAATGGCCAGCTCTACGAGAGGGTATTCATCACCGAGCCTTTGCTGGACGGGGACCGGATTGCCGGCGCAGTAGGGTTTAGTGTCAGAGAGAACAAGATTTATGTGTTCAAGGCCAAATCGGTGATAGTGGCTATGGGCGGGGCGGTTCATGTATTCAGACCACGTTCCACCGGCGAGGGCTTGGGAAGGTCATGGTATCCACCTTTTAACACTGGCTCCAGCGCCTACTTCACACTAAAGGCAGGCGCTGAAATGACCTGCCAGGAGGTCCGCTTCATCCCCGTTCGGTTCAAGGATGCCTACGGCCCGGTGGGAGCCTGGTTCCTCCTCTTTAAGTCGGTGGCAACCACTGCCTTAGGCGGCAACTATATGGTGGAGAGGAGGCCAGAACTGGAGAACTGGGCCCCGTACGGACTAGTCAAACCAGTCCCGGCCAATCTGAGAAACTACCTGATGATGCTGGACCAGAGGGAAGGCAAGGGCCCGGCCTACATGAGAACAGAAGACGCGATTGCGCAAATCGTAGCCGCGGTGCCCGATGAGAAAGAGAGAAAGAAGCGGCTAAGGGAGGTAGAGTCTGAGGCGTGGGAGGACTTTCTGGATATGACCGTCTCTCAGGCACTCCTCTGGGCAGGCAGCAACATCGCCCCAGAACAGAAAGCCTCGGAGATCCAGGCCTGTGAGCCCTACTTCATCGGTTCCCATTCAGGCGCTTCGGGTACCTGGATAAGTGGCCCTGAGGACCTTCAGACTGACCAATCAAAGAAGGAGTACTTCTGGGGCTACAACGGCATGTCCACCATCAAGGGTCTATTCTGTGCCGGCGATGCCTCGGGGGCTTCCAGCCACAAATTCTCGGATGGTTCTCATGCTGAAGGACGAATCCGCGCCAAGGCGGCTGTAGCCTATATTGTTGACAATCCTCAGTCGCCCAATGTAGACGCGCCCAAGCTTGAAGAACTCAAAAAGCGAATCCTGCAACCGTTGGACATTTTTGAGAAGAATAAGGGCATCACGGATAACCCCGATGTCAACGAAAACTACATCCGGCCCAGAC
>CAZNSC010000137.1:0-7573 GCA_964575695.1 uncultured Dehalococcoidales bacterium | reverse complement strand
GCCTATGACTTACCCCCCCCAGCCGGTAAATGGCGTCATGATCTCCGGCCTACCCGCGCCCTCCAAGAAGGTAACCATCACCTATCCCAACCATTTGCTGGAGGAAATCGAACGCGAGACGGGGCGGGAGTATATCCTGTACCCTGATCCGGGACAGGCGTATTCCGATGCTGGCATCGATGCCTTCTTGAAGCGACTGTATGCAACGACCGACACCCGTCTGGTTGTCTTAAACCGCCTGCGCCAGCGCGCAGACTGGGACTTTACTATGGTCGTGTTCAACGGCACAGACACAGTCCAGCATGCGATGTGGAAATTTATGGACCCTCATCATCCACAATACGACCCGGACAAGGCTGCCAAATACGGTGACGCGATCCAGGAGTATTTTTCTTATCTCGACTACGGCCTGGCAGAAGTGGTAAACAGCCTGGATGACGATACAGTGTTGATGGTTATGTCGGATCATGGATTTGGTCCGTTTCATAAGTTCATTCACGTCAATAACTGGCTTATGCAGCGTGGCTATCTCGCGCTCAAGCCAAACGTCAGATCTCGGATCAAAGGATTGATGTTCCGGGCCGGCTTCTCGCCGATGAAGGTGTATAACATGCTGATGAGTGTTGGCCTGGGGCGACTCAAGCGTGAAGTGGTACGCGGCAGTGGCCAGGGTATGCTCAAAACCCTCTTCCTCTCATTTGATGATGTGGACTGGTCGCGTACAAGAGCTTATTCCCTGGGCAACATTGGCCAGGTCTATCTCAACGTCAAAGGCCGCGAGCCGAACGGGTGTGTGGAACCAGGTGAAGCATACGAGCAGTTGCGGCATGAACTCATCGCCGAACTCAAAGAGCTGCGCGATCCGGCGACGGGTGAGCAGGTGGTCGAACATATCTACAAACGGGAACAAGTCTACAGCGGACCCAACGTTCAGCGTGGGGCCGATATTCTCTTCATCCCCACCCGCATGGAATACTTCGGTTTTGGTGAATATGAGTTCGGCGCCAGCGAAGTCATCGAGCCGGTCGTACGCGGGATCAGCGGGACACACCGCATGAACGGTACTTTGATGTTGCATGGCTCACCCGTTCTGCCCGGTCAAAAGCTGGGCTACGACCAAGTCGAGCCGATTGAGCCGGACGACAACATAGCCGAGGGGCGAATACCCCAGCCGGCGCTGACAGACCTGGCTCCAACCATCCTGTACTTGATGGGGGTGCCCGTTCCGGACGATATGGACGGGCGCGTGCTTGCTGAAGCGCTCAAACCGGAATACGCCGATCTGCACAAGTTAGTCCGCGAGCGTGCGTCGGACGTCGAACCAAGCGACGAGGCCAGACTCTCGGACGAAGATGAAGCTATGATCACCGAGCGGCTGCGCGCATTAGGATATGTCGGGTAGAGGGTGGATCAATATGTTGACAGTGTATTATTTCATTCTTAACAAATGAGGATCCCCTATTTATGCACATTCTTTATATTAACAAGGTTTCGCCTAGACTAGGAGGCGGGGCAGAAACCCGAATATGGGAAGTTGGGCAACGGTTAATTAAGCGTGGGCATCAGGTGTCGGTGGTATGTACTGCCACTCAACCAGATTTACCCGAACAGGAGACTGTAAATGGCATTCAGATCCATTATGTGCGTACTGTTCCTACGTGGTTTATGCATGGTGCCTGGTTAAAGTTTTATGTTCCAAAACTCGCTTTTTACTTCAGAAACAGCTACGTTATTGAGCAAATAGCGCAAGCCGAAGTTGATATCATTCGAGATGATCTTGCGCCCTTCCCTTCTGTTTCAGCAGTTCGCATTGGACATCGGTATAATATTCCACTTATAGCTACTGTGCACAATCTGGGCAAGACGTGGGCGCGCTGGCGGAGATATTATGGTGTCGTTCTTGGCACAGCAGGTTATTTGGGAGAGTGTTGGCTCCGTCGCCGTACACCCTATGCCTTTGTCATTTCAGACTCCGAATGGATGCGACGGGCACTTGAGGGTGACTGGCCGAGCGAGCGCCTGGCGTGGATACCAAACGGGGTCGACCCTTCTCTTTTCTACCCGAGCTCAGTAAGAAAGTTAGAAGATGGCCAAACTTTGAATCTTTTTTATGCAGGGCGATTTGTTTGGCTCAAAGGGCAACAAGTTCTTGTAGCGGCATTCGCTCAAGCTCTTCAAGCCGGCTTAAAGGCTAAGCTGCATTTGGCTGGACATGGCCCACTCATTGACGCTGTTCGACGTCAAGTAAAGGCGTTGAATTTAGAATCGCACGTGATTTTTCACGGCGCAGTTCAAAAGTCAGATATGCCACAACTGTATCGACAGATGGATATCTTCGTGTCGCCATCATTTTTCGAAGGACTCTCGCTATCGCTGTTAGAAGCAATGGCCAGCGGATTACCTGTTATTTGCACACGGATTGAGGCGACTGAAGGTATTCTGGATGATGGACACGCGTTGTTCGTACCCCCTAATAAACCAGATGCATTAGCCCACGCAATTTTATGCCTGGCAGAAGACCCAGAAGCGCGACAACAGATGGGGGCTTGGAGTAGACGGGAGGTGGAAACAAAATACACATGGGAGATGGTTACTGACCAGGAGTTGGCTGTATATGAGCATATAATTAACCGCGGGAAGCTGCTATGAAAAAATCAAAGAGAAGGAGTTTAATCAGTTGGCTATGGCGGCTTTTTCTACCTGCGGCCTTATTCGGGTTTCTACTGTTCAAGCTTGATGCTCAGCGAATTTTAGTAGTTATCTTATCAGCCGACGCAGATATGCTTCTGGCTGCCCTATTCCTTTTTGCCTTGCCCATCCCGTTGCGAGCATGTCGCTGGCAGTTGATTATGAGAAGTCACGGCATTCATTGCCGGTGGAGAGATAGTTTTCTATATTACTTGGTTGGCTATTCCGGTCAGTTCTTCCTTCCCACTGGGTTGGGCGATACAATTCGGGTCTTTTATCTGGTTGAAAGCGGACATCCACCCTCAAGGTCTCTGGCAACTATATTAATAGATAAATTTTCTGATTATTTCTCTTATGTTTTCTTCGGCTTGTTGGGATTCTTCATCTTTCCAACATTCGACATTACCGGAGAAAGAGAATTAGCTCTGGTAATTCTGAGCCTTCTTGTTGGTGTCTTGTTCGTTTTCTATTTAAGGCGCTATCTTCAAGCCGCATTAAGAAAGCGGTTTAACAACTTAGTTAATAGACAGGCGGCCCGGCTGGCGATTCAGTCTGTTGCTGGGGTTTGGCAAAACCTACGTAAGGTCACCTTCAAGCAGGCCGTAGTTTGGGGATTGTTTTCCATATTTATTGCTATTTTACATAATTCTTCTCTTTACCTATTGAGTCTATCTCTAAAGTTGAACCTGTCCTATTTGCAAATCTTGGGTATTGTCGGCCTGCTGAATATGATCCTGAGTGCTCCATTTCTTTCCGCTTCGGTGGGAGGCTTCGGAATTAGGGAGGGGGTGCTAGTCATGATTTTTTCGATCTTGGGTCGGTCCGCTGAGACTGCCATTGCCCTTTCCTTACTTATGTTTACTATCTCACTCCTGTGGCATAGCGTAACTCTTTTAGCTTGGGTGTCCCATCCTCTCAACCTGAAGAATCTTAGCCAACAAGCTCGTACTCTAATAAGCAGTAAGAGAGAAAATGTGGGTGAAATCGGCGTTTAACTCTGTAGGCCGAAATAGTCTGACGAACATGTTTTGGAGCATTAGCTAATGGTAGATAAAGTGCAGAAAGTAGTTGTTGTGGGCCTAGATGGGGCTACGCCACAACTGGTGTGGCCTTGGGCTAAGGCAGGTAAGTTACCTAACTTGGCTTGGCTAATAGCCGAGGGGGTGCATGGTGAGTTGAGGTCAGTTGTTCCTCCGCTCAGTCCCAGTGCATGGTCTTCTTTTGCCACCGGCAAGAATCCTGGTAAGCACGGCGTTTTTGACCATGTACGACGTCGATTAGGCTCTTATGAACTTGAGCCGATGAACGCCTCAAAGCGGCAAGGTAGGACCCTTTGGCGTCTCTTGAGCGACTACGGGTTAACGACGGGCGTGGTCAATGTGCCGGGAACTTACCCACCAGAGTCGGTAAATGGCTATATGGTCACCGGTATGTATACGCCATCTAAAGAGTCGACCTATACTTTTCCATCGTCGCTCGCACGGGAATTGGAAGTGGTCACTGGTGGGTATGCTTTGTTTTCTGAATCTAAGAAACCTGATGATTATGATCAGGTTCTCGCCACCTTGCATAAGGCTAAATGCAGCCGTGTGAAAGCGATTTTCCATTTGCGCGAAAAATATCCAACCGATTTCTTCATTTTTGTATTTGATGAAACTGATCGAGTGCAACACAAGTTCTGGAAATTTATGGACGCAACTCATCCGCTTTATAATGCGAATGAGGTTGAGAAATATGAGAATGCTATCTTGGACATATACCAACAACTTGACCAGGATCTGGGACATATCATTAAGAGTTGTGATGATGAAACAGTGATTATCGTCATGTCAGACCATGGTTTTGGCCCGCTATATAAATATCTCTATCTCAATAACTGGTTACTAGAGCAAGGCTATCTGAGATTACACAAGGATGTTTTAGCCCGCTTGAAACACTCTTTGTACAAGTTGGGAATTACCCCGGCCAATGCTCTTAACTTTAGTGCTAGACTTAAACTAGGGCTTGCCACTCGGGCGATTTCAATGGCGAAAAAAGATCGTATGAAGAGAAGAAAGGGGATCTTGCGTCGTTTGCTTCTCTCCGCTTCAGATGTTGACTGGTCAAACACGACTGCCTATGCTATGGGAGGCAATTTGGCCGGAGTTTACTTGAATGCAAAAGGCAGAGAGCCGCAGGGCCTGGTAGAGCCAGGCTCGGAATACGAATGGCTTCGAAGAGAGATAATAGAAGGATTGAAGAGTATCCTTGATCCAGATACTGGAGAGACAGTTTTCTCTGATGTTTTTCCTAGGGAAGAGGTTTACTCAGGGCAAAGTCTCGAACAAGCACCCGACATCGTCTTTAGGACCATCAATGACCATTATGTGGCGCAGGGTGCCCAAGAGTTTATGTTTTTTTCTAATAGAGTTATGGATTTACCTCGCTGGCCACCTGATTCAGGTACTCATTACCGTGATGGCATTTTGATCATGTATGGCAGGCCCTTTCAGGCAGGCAACTATCTGAGTGGAGCGGAAATAGTTGATTTGGCCCCGACCATCTTATTTCTAATGGGTGTGCCAATACCAACGGATATGGACGGAAAGGTGCTCGAGGCTGCCTTTGAAGCCCAATACCTGGCCCAACGCCCAATCCATTATGCAATGCCAGAGCCAGAGGATTTGCCAGACTTAACGGTTGATTACAGTGCTGAAGAAGAGATGGCTATTGCTAAACGGCTTCAAGACCTTGGTTATCTGGGGTAACCTTGCGTCTATCCCCAGTTTGAGCCCCAAGAGCGTTAACCTATGCCAGAATGTTGACTGAAGGTAGATGAGAACAAAAGCAGACTTTGCTTGGGTCAAATCAATTCTGTTCAAGATACACCTCAATAGCACATCTCGAGTTGGGGTGACCAAGATGACGGCAGTAGCAGCCTGCATCTTGGTCGTGTTATTTGCGCTCGGTATATGGGCAATGCCTGACTCATTTCTGGCGACAGTACTAGTCACACTTCTTTTGCTCTTTATGCCTGGTTTTCTGCTAATGCATTTGTTTTGGATGCGGCAGCGACAAGTGCTGAACCAGTTAGTCCTTGCTTTTAGCTTGAGTGTTGGTCTATGGAGCATACCTGCCACTTTATTACTTTGGTGGCATGCTAATCTGGTAGTGATGATTGGGGTGGTGGTGGGCATCATCCTTTTTCTCACGGTGGCAATCTTGGTTCCCTTGCCGCTAGGCAAAGTATCTCAAGCTGCACTTGAACCAACAAATTCCTCTGCTACAACCCGAACTCGAATTGCCATCAGTTTCGATTGGCTGCAGCTAGTCTACTGGGGGGCCTTCTTCGTGGCTATAGCGTTGGTACTGATCGTTTTTACCAACATAGCCAGTCCCCTTCGGGGGGATCGGTTGTCCTACCTGGCTTTTCTGCGTCATTTCCTTGACACAGATCAGTTCTTGACTAAGGGTTTTCGCCTTTCTGAGACCTTGATTGTAAGGTCAGTCAGGGAGTCAATGCAACCGTGGGTTCTTCTGTTGGCTCTAATCATCAAGCTGGCGCGGGTTGATCTGCTTGATGCGTACGTGTACTACATTCCTCTGCTGCTGATACCTCTCTCCTTTTTTGCCTTCTATGCCTTGTCACGAGAATTGTTCAGTAATCAGCTTATGGCCTTAATTGCTTGCCTAGTCCAGACTCTCTACTATTTCTCAGATATTGTGGCTAATGAGGAGGGTATCGGCTATAGCCTATTCCTGCGCATTATTGAGGATAAATTTCTGATCCGCTTTATTCTGCTCCCAGTTGCATTGTGGCTCACTGTGCGCTATCTGAAGAAAAGGGATAGAAGCGCTCTATTCAGTCTGATCATTACCATCATCGCCTTGGGATTGGTACATCCTATGGGCTTGGTTCTATACGGTATCTCTTTTGGCAGCTTCT
Organism: uncultured Dehalococcoidales bacterium; assembly: GCA_964575695.1. GTDB lineage: Bacteria > Chloroflexota > Dehalococcoidia > Dehalococcoidales > W111 > CAZNSC01. Next base: position 960 of record CAZNSC010000137.1, on the reverse strand, counting down.
TGTTGGTCAGGATTCTGTTCGCGTCTTGGCATAATAAGAAGAGAGAGTTGGTTGGGGTTTTCCCAGTCATTATCATCATTTTGATTATGCTCCTGGTCCCCCTATGGCAAAGACAGCAAATGGCTTCTTCTGTGACTTCCGACGAGTTCTTTGGTAAGGTCGAGGAGAACTTGAATAGTTTGAGAGCTAGACGGTTGCTTATCCTCGGCGAAGAGCCTGACTTGTATATCGCTTCACCGGATCTTATCGCTCATCCGTTGGTCATTTTAGCCATTCTGTTAGCTCCCTTACTCCTCAAGTATCTGAGGACACGTCTCAGTGCACAGTTTCTATTTGCCAATATGGTCGGTGCCCTACTGTTATGTTATACCCCATTCATTACTCCGCTTCTGGGCAAGGTGATCACACCTTGGATGATTTGGAGGCTGCTGTGGCTGCTCCCTATTTCCTTGGTGATCACCTTTTTCCTGGACGAGACCATGCAGAAGCTGAAAGAGCGCTCTGGGCGCATCTCTTCTCATTGGTTACAATTGATTCCCTTGGGTGTTATCTTAATCGGAACGGTGTTGTTGTGGGATGAGATTAACAATGGACTTGAGCACTTGGAGGAAATTAGGAGCGCAGCACTCACTGTTGAGGAAAGATCGGTACTTGCTTTCTTACGCGAGTTTGGGGATCCAGGTAGTGTTATTATGACCCCCACCTTTCAGCTAAGCAATGAGATCCCGGGGTTAGTTGGTCATTCTTATGGCATCACCTTTCGCAGCGCCCCCCCTCTGTTTCCCTCAGCCGACGAAGATCGGACCAGGTTCTACGAGGCCAGGTTTGTGGCGGACACCCACCTCGATATCTTGCGGAAATATAACATTAAATATGTCATTCTGGAGAGGGAAACGGACCTGGCCTACCAGTTTGAATGGCTTTCCAGCATGTTTAAGCCCCTCTACGCCAACCAGAGTT
>CAZNSC010000136.1:0-7601 GCA_964575695.1 uncultured Dehalococcoidales bacterium | reverse complement strand
GCAGGTCTCGAACCTGCGACACCCTGATTAAAAGTCTTGTGCCCTCAGGGTGTCGCAACATTCTCAACCTCCTTCTTGTTGCTTCGCCTCTTTCAGCGTGCGGAGTTCACTGATGTGGAAAAAGCGCTGGTTGTCGAATTCGATCGGCCTGACTTTGCCGTCACGCACCCAACGCCACAAAGTCATCCGGCTAACACCGAGGAATTCTGCTGCTCGGCTCGCCGTTAGTAGGTCTCCCGTTTTGATTGTAACTTCCCTTTCAGTGCTCACGGTTACGGAGTGTAACATAACCGACAGGGCTTGTCAAGCCCCTCGGGGGGTAATCTTAGAGCGATTCTTAGGCAAAAAGAGGCTCCAAGCTGTTAGTTTTACGCTCTGTAATGAAAATCTAGGTGATTCTTCGGAGAGAGGAGCGGTGTCCCTGACCAGCCGGAGCCAAGGGTTCAAACAGGACACATTCTGGCTCTTTATGGTCTCCGTTGGTTACTGGTACGTATGATATTAGAAGTGACCCGTTTTGGCCCCAGTTCGTCAGCCCAATAGCATAACACGGTCAGCCCATTTGAATGCATCATCAGCCGGCGGTGTTTGTCTGAACATCGGTGCCTGATTATCAGGGAAAAGACGCTTAACATCAGTTGCGGCAGCTATAGCATCAATAACACCGAGGCTTTCCTCCACAAGAGCTATAGTATAAGAGTAAGGTTCGAGAAAAATATCTTTCCGAGGACTTTTCGTTAAACCCCATCTCTGTGGTGACCCACAACCTTCAGCAGCATCCCAAATGAGGTTATCTATATCGGGTGGGAGTTCAATGAACGTCTGTTCTGGTTCGGGTAAGGCGTGATAACTTATTGCACGCAGGGCAGCCTCATGGATAGTATTCCGCAGCTTATATAACAGACTAGTCACATCCTGGAATCTCTGTCCCCTTGTAAAGTCATATAGTTCTGTCGCCCCCTTCCCTGGCAGAGCTTCTACGAAGTCTCGCCAACGAAAGCTCACTTCCTGTTTATTCGGATAGACCTGGTAAGCAATGTTTGTTATTCTCGCCTGGGCATCGATAATACCAGCGAGGAGCAAAGTAAGGTAATCGAAGTGGTACATCATTATGTCCCTGGTCTCATTATTTTGTGGCTGATAAAACTGCACTCCGATGTAGTCTCGTGCTTCTAGGGCACGAACAGTGCGAACCAGTATACTTTCTGCAAGTCCAGCCAAATCCTCTTCTCGCTCTTTCCCAGCCGCCACACAAGCACTAAAATACTGCCACATATTGGGCAGTTGACTCCTGGCCAGAACCCAGTAGAATAGACCTCGCCTGAAACTTGCCTCTACGTTCGGCCCTGCCAAGTATGTATATATATTTCGTGAGCGCAAAAAAAGCCCGATTATTTTGATAGCTTCAATCGGTGTGCGGACATTTGCCTCCCGTATGAAACCCTTATCACGATGCTGCAGAAGAAGAGGGGATGATGTGACCAATATATCTCCATGGGCAGAGCAATGTGCCTGAGCTTTCAGCAGGACATCAAGCATTTCTTTTACGTCCTCGTGGTTGTGGTCAGTCTGCCCTACCAAGCGAGCGGCAATATCAGGCCACTGGCGGGGAAACAGGATGCCTACATAGCTCTTGACCTTCCCTTCACTAATGACCCTAACCGGGGTGACATCCGCCTCCGGGTCAAATGCATCAATGATAATATGGGGATTGTCGCTTGGCTCAGTCTCATAAACCTGGACTTGTGGGAGGTGCCGAAACTCCCGTATCAGTGTTATAGCATCCGTCTCCTCATTATTAGTTGGATTGGTCAGGCTGTCGGAATGAAGTGTAACTCGCAGCGGACGCTCGCCCTCGCCACGCATAAATGGGCTGCGAAGTTCATTGTGATGGGTTCGATGGGCCCAATCGAGACGCTCAATCATCGCTATAACCCGTGTTAAACCTTATTCCACTGGCCAACGAGGAATGAGGTTATCTATTTCAGCCATCAGCCGTATGGTCTCCTTCAGTGCTACGATGACCTTCTGGTAATGGGTGAGCTCGTCATAGGTGAGTGCTCGCCCTTTGCGGTCTTTGAGCCACTTCTGGCAGACCTGGTAGCCGCCGATGTGGAATTCCCAGACCTCCGGCGGGATGCCTTCAAAATATTGCGTCTTGTTAATGTTGACACGCTGGGCGTTTTCGCTATAGGTTACCTTTTCTACTTCATTGGAGCCGGCGACCGGGTATTTGGTGATGAGGTTATTCAGCGCGGGCGATTCCATGAGGTGCAGGGCTACCAGTTCGGCGCCTTTTGCCGCCAGCGATTTGAGAAGCCCTTTATCCGAGGTGAGCGGCAGGCGGGGGAAGTCTATCTTGAGGAACTCGGCGTAACGGGCGCGGTAGGTGGGCGAGTGGAACACGGCATAGGCGTAATTGAAGACGTCCTCCGGACCAAAGGTCTGCTCAAGGTCTCCCCTGCCGTCTTCAACAAATGTTAGCCCCAGCTTGTCCGAGACAGCCTTGATGAACTCCGGGTTCAGGTTGGGGCGGCGTTTGCCACCCTCAAACTGCATCTCGCCTTCGGCGGGATAAAGGTAGAGGGGGAAAAGATAATCAACGGTTTTTAAAGAAACCGTTACATGATCGATAATATCCACACCACAAAACACATGTTGCCAATCACCAACTGTCTCAACCCGCCGCGGGCATATTATCGATTTGTTTTCGTGAATTAAGTGTTTCATTATGTCCGTGCGCGGCCAATCTACCATATGTTCCGAATAATATAGTTTTCGTACGTCAAAGGGACGGTACAAACAAGGCTTGATATGTTTGGATAAGTCCGGTTCACTTTGTAGTTTTTTTCTCGCCTCTGGCAATTTCCAGCCACGTGTATCGCCAGGCGGGTATTTCCCCTCTGCCTTATTTCCAAAATGCTTTAAACGCAAATCATAATCATTTATTGATGGGTCGGCAAATTCAGCCATTCTTTTGTAAAGTTCCTGACTGGTAAAATCAATGACAATGCCATCCCGGGCCGTAACAATACCGTTGGTATTAATTGGGAATATTTCTGTCACCTTCCAACCTTTCTCATATTCAGGCTTGAGTACTTCGTCCCTGGGTATGAAAAAGTAGAATGGGCTGTTCGGAGTTAATTCTTTCCACAGGGTATCATTAACATCTGTCTCGAAAAGAGCCTGGTACTTCCCTTCTCGAAGTCCCCAGAGGTCAGCATAATGCACTTTGGATGGCACCGAATTGCTCAGATCCTTTATCAGCAGGCAGATGGCCACTCCCTGTTGGATATCAAAGACGTTTTCGTCCTTGCCACCGTCCGGGGCAACCTCTTTTTTCTTGGAGTTGCCGTGGAGATTTAAGATATAAATATCTGTGAAGGTGTTAATCAGAGACTGACGCATGCCGCGGAAGGTTGGGTTATCGATGTAGCCATGGTTCGTGATAAAGGCAAGTATGCCTCCTCCCGTGCGCTCTATTCGCCATTGACCAAACCGGATAAACTTAACGTAGTCGTCCTGTAACCAGTGTTTGCGTTCGTTAAGCGGCTGGCCATCAACCACTTTGTAGTCCTCGATAAGTTTACCAATCCATGTAAGCTCTTGCTTCGGCTTTCCGGTCTTCGGATCTGGAAGTATGCGAACACTTCTATTAGCTGACAACCCGGAATACGGTGGATTGCCCAGCACTACCATAATCGGCTTTTCCTTTTTAATCTCCGCCGCAGCATTAGCTTCGTCAACAATGTACTCGTTGAAACCGGCAAGTTGCTCGGACTTTTTGAATGCTTCCTCAAGGGTATTGGTCATATAGATACCCAGGCGCTGGTCGCTCGGGAACTCGTAGCCTGTCTCTTGTAATAAAAGCCCCAACTTGAGATGCGCTACGGCGTAGGGAGCCATCAGCAACTCAAAGCCAAAGATGCGTGGCAGGAGCTTCTCAGCCACATAGTTATTCCACAAGCCCTGCTGCCCCTGGCCGATGTTAGCCTGGTAAATCTCGTTCACCACCATATAAAGGAACGTGGCCGTGCCCACCGCCGGGTCGAGGATAAGCGTTTTATCATCGGCCAGCCCCTGCGGTTTGTTGAAACGGGTTTTCAGCAGGTGGTCGATAGAGCGCACGATATAAGAGACCACCGGCTCCGGCGTGTAGTAGACGCCGCGCATCTCCCGTATCTTCTCGTCGTACTCCTTCAGGAAGGTCTCATAGAAGTGCACCACCGGGTCTTCCTTGCCGCTGTGCTTACCGAAGTCCTTCAGCACCGCCTCCATATTTGCCTGCGCTAGCACCTGCGCTAAGTCGTCTACCAGCCAAGCGATGCGGTCATCGAGGTCGTAGCCGGCGATGTACTGAAACAGCTTTCTCAGGAACGGGTTGGTCCTGGGCAGATTCTGAGCAGCATCAAGGCGGGTGAAGGAAGCGCCGTTCTTGGAGGTACAGCGGGCGGCAAACAGACCGTAGGCGATGGTCTGGGCATACATATCGGCAAAATACTCGGCTGACAGGTCAGGTATGAGGTTATCCCGGAAAGCAGCCAGTTGGGTGTGCAGACTGCCGCCTTCCGGCTCATTCTGAGAGGCGTTGATGATGAGATTCCGGATGAGGTGCGCCTGCCGTGCCATGCGCCGGGCAAGCTCCCTGGGTGTGCCCATGCCCTCGGCTTTGTGGGCAAGAAAGTTTGTCAAAAGCTCGGCGACTGCCGGTATTCCGTCTTTATCCCGCCTGATTTTGCCGTCTTTGGTTGGACTCCCCATGCGGGCTTTGAGACGGCATTCACCATCTACATACCAGCGGAACTCAAGATAATCGGTAAAAACCATGTTGGTGAGTGAATCGCGGTAACGCTTAAGCTGGTCAGTCTTCTCTGCCTCATCGAGGCTCTTGCCAATGTCCTTGGCCTCGATATAGCCGATGGTGACCGAGCCTTTTCTAAGGATGAAGTCGGGAGCGCCACACTCGATGTGTTTTGGCTCGTTAGTGGCGGTTACAGTTGTATCCAGATTTTCGAGCAGGGCTTTCAGGGCAGGGCGGTGGGTATGTTCGGTAGCATCGCCAGCCGCCAGTGCTTTTTCAATGGCGTGAATGTAGTTCTGAAATAGCTTCAAATCAGCATTCATTTTCAAATTCCATTATGCCTTCTCTATGACCGATATGTAGCCTCCGTCCGCCTCACCACCTGCAATATCAAAATCAGGTTTTCATTGTCATAAACTTCGTAAACTACCCGGTAGCTGCCCACTCTGATTCGATAGGCTCTCTCAGCTCCCCGGATTTTCCTAACTCCCTGGGGTCGTGGTTCATCAGCTAAGCCCCTGATAGCGACTCGCAACCGCTCGAAATCGTGCCTCTGTATTCGCTTCTTCAGCCTATCTAAATCGCGCTCAGCTGCTGGTGAGACTTCAAGTCTATACACTCTTTGCCTCTGGCTCCCTCTCCCTTCCACTTACCGCCTCTTCCATATCTTGCTCAACTTCAGACCAGGGACGCCCGCCTTTTTCCTTCCATTCGGTACGGGCCGATTCAATTACGGGTAACAATTCGGCATCCTCACGATTCTCCAGCCACTGGCGCACAGCATCGGTAATAATTTCGCTGGCCGCTGTATGCCGTCTCGCTGCCTCTACCTTTAAGTATGTGTAAAGCTCCTCGTCATGGAATACCACCGTCATTTTCCTGCTCATCTTCACCCTCCCAGACATATAGACTTACGTGTGTATTGATATTGTAACTCTAGGGAGGTATAGTGTCAAGGTTGGGCCAGTGATTTTTAAATGCAGGCGCCCGTTTCGAGGAATTTACTTGCCGTATCTCTAGAACAAGGCTAGAATGATACCGAGCTACCAGAGCAAAGTTTCTTGCGAGTGTGTGTTCGTTGGGTATTGTGGAGGATTAAAATGCTGAAAAATAACCGCCTGTTTGAGTATATTAGGAAGAACGGAGTGACCCAGTTTGCTACTTTTTCCGATGGTGCACTGCTGAATCCGGTTAGATTCCCACTGGCTGCCCTTGAAACACACGGGGCTATTCTCTTTGCTGACCTCCCTGGATATAGCAAGCTTGCAGCCACAATGGAGCCGGGCGAATGTGCGTGTATGGTAAATCATTTCTTTGCGTGGTTTGAAGGAGAAGCCGGGCGCAACTTTGGCGGTATCGTGGATAAGTTCATCGGAGATGAGGTGATGGTTGTTTTCCCCTATACGGAGTGTAAGTTGCCACCTCTACAGGCAGCAATGCATAGTGCCAGAGCGATGCTTGAGCTTGACCCTTACGCATTTAGTCCCAAGATTGGAGTCGCTGCAGGGCCGTTTGCGCTCGCAGTGGTTGGCACTGAAGGAACAATGACTGTGTCAGCTATAGGCCACACCGTCAATCTCGCTGCAAGATGCACAGGAAGTCTGAAAGAGCCTCACATCGTTAAGATTGCCACAGATGATATTAGTGCTGTAAACAGCGTGTTTGAAGACGAAGCTTGGGAAATCCGAGGTCCGGACTCATTTGAACCGAAGAATATGCCAACTGTCAAGGTGGTTGAAGTGCATCGAAAATTTGAATGGGTGCCTAATTTCGATTATGCGCAAGAGGTGAGGGAAAAAGTAGAATTTGCACGAGCCAATGGCGCCATACGAGCTAACTAGAGGGGTGGCGAATTTTAAACCGCCCTTGACACCATGACGTGGTAGTCTTCATCGAGTGAACAAACCGATAAAATTTGGGCGCTTGAACAGAAAAGGGGTCAAAGGCAATGCCGGTGTATGAGAATGTGCCGTTAGTCGAACTTGAGCAGGAATGGCATAACTACGCGCGCCAACCGGATTAGGCTTAGGTCCTGAGTCTCGCATGTCTGGAATCCATACCGATTCCACGATGTTTCGCAGGTCACAACATAGCGCTTTGTTCACTAGGTTCGCGGCTGAGAAGCAGCTCTCTTTCTAACATCAAGTGGTGGCGGCGGGATGCCACCAGCCCGATTTTCCAGGGAATAACGGGAGGGGAGCTGCTCATACAAGCGGCCCTTGCAAGCCGGTATTTCACCCTGGTCTCCCCTGGCAGAGCCCGCCATGTTGGGAAGGCGGATAGGGTTATCCGATTTGCAAGGGCCTCTGAGCTGGAATAGTCTAGGAAACGGGAATCCCCCCATCCTAGAATACTCTTAGCATAATTCACCTTCCCTCGTAACACAATCACCCAATGGTAACGTTTTACCTGGCAATATAGTCCTGATATTCCAATGCGGTGGTATCAAGTCATTCCCGCGGCGGTGAGCTATAATCATGTCTGCAGGCAAAAGCCAGGGAGTAAAGGCCGGGCGAAAACGCTATAAAAGACAAAAAAAAGAGGGACCGGATTTCTCCGGCCCCTGCTGTCAGTGGTTTTCCCGCTGTTTTTCAATTATACATAGGCTTCTCTGAACCGCTTTATCAGCTTACAATCGTAGCCTGACAGGTTGCGCCAGTTCTCCCTTAGCATCTTGCGTATGGCTTTCCTTTCCTTCTGCGGACGGCTCTGGTAGTAGTTCTTGAAGTCAAGCCACTGGTCTTGGTCTATCCCCTTCTCGTCAAGGATAGTCTGTATCATCTCCGTTTCTTCGCCGTCA
>CAZNSC010000135.1:0-7604 GCA_964575695.1 uncultured Dehalococcoidales bacterium | reverse complement strand
ACCAAGATTGTGGTTATAATTGGCAAGCCCCTACCCCTGGTTAACATCCTCAGGCAAATGCCACCGGTAAAGGTTGCGGCTAAGGAGGGGAATAACATCCGGGTGGCGCTAAAGACACCACAACCAACATAGGCTTTCGTTACTGCTAGAAAGACCTCTGTTCCCCAAAAACCCAAGATTAAGAAGCGGAAATCACCCGTTTGGGTGATATTTTGTCCTGACCAGGTGTGCTATGCTTGAACATAAAGATGCCCTAGAGAAAGAATACACGGTAGCACCATCGGCACTGATGGCTACCTCTGCTCTACCCGGCTTGGAGACGGATAATGAGACTACGGCTGCTTGCCTTATTAATAGTATCAGTTATATTGCTATCGTCCTGTGTCTCAGAGGTGGTATCGCCACCACCAGTGACCCCTGAACCAACCCCCACACCCACACCTACACCCACACCAACACCCAATCCATCTCCACCCCCCACGCCCTCGTCTCCGGCACTGCCTCCCCCGACCTCGCAACTGCCGCTGAATGTCACACTACACTACGTCGGCGTCAAGGATAACCATGCCACCTCCGACACCGCCAATGTCTATCTTGTGCTGGTGGTAACCGATGGTTACCAGCAAGCTACTAGCCGGTTACTACCTGTCGACGACACCTTCAGCCTGAATAGTTATCAAACCATTGCGCTAAACCAAACTGTATTCCACACCGACTCAGCCGGTGACTCACTAAAGGTGACCATCCTGGCGTATGAGCAGAATGACCCCCGCTGGTTGACCTCCATCCTTATGCCCGCCCTTGCCGAAATCGAACAGGGGCTTGCCTGGAGCGACTACCGTAGTGCTACAGAAATCCTGACCACGGTTGATAAGCATATGGCGAAGTCGGCAACTGAGTTTACCAACGGGGGTGACCACCTTATCGGATACTTTGAAGATATCTGGGGGCTCAACCAATCCCGCGGTATCGGCCACTATAACGGCGTCGGCACTGACGATTTGCGGCTGTGGTTTAGCATCTGGTCAACAGAACAACCTCAGCCTCCGCAACCGCCAACGCTCCTGCCCGATGTCACCCTGGATGACGTGAACATGGTATCCACGGCGAGCGCCGACCAGACCCGAACTGACATCATAAGGATAAAGAATGCGGAAGATCACCCGGTCACGGTCACCCTGAAGGGCACCTCGTCAATGACGGGCGTTTTCTACGACAGTGATATTGAAGTCCCGGCTGATGGTTATGCCTGGGTGGAAAATAATGCTATTTCTCACAGCTCCGGTATTGATACCATAAGCTATGACCTCTACTTCCGGGAGGCCCGGCTTGACTGGTGGTCGGGAGAGTTAAAGGTAACCTCTGCCGCTCCACATTTTGCTCTGGTGGAGTGGCGTAACTCCGACGGCTCAGCCCACATTGACAGCGCACTGGACGGGACACCGGTAACCCTTTACGTCGAAGCTCCCGGATACAGCGTGCTGAGTATTGCGGCGAGCATCCGGAGGCTGGCACCAGACGGCAGCTATATGTATGAGGAAACGGTAAATATCGCTGTGGTCAACGGTCGGGGTCTCGGCCAGTGGACAGCCAAATGGCAGCAGGCTTCAGCGGATGATCCAAGGTATGTGTTCGGGGTAAAGGATATCTACTCCAATGAGCTGACCGTCGTTAATAAATATGAACCACCACCCGATGTCAACATAGATAACGTGGGCCTGGTCTCTTATGTCAACGCTGGCGAAATGCGTACCGATACTGTCACCATTAAAAGCAACGAGTCTGAGCTTGCTGTGGTCCGGCTGAAGGGCTATTCATCAGTTGACGGTGAGTTCTATAATTCGTTGCTCAGTGTTCCGGCCGGTGGCTCTGTCTCGGTGGACATTGAGTCCCGCTTTGAGACGCCGGGCATCACAAAGATCACCTATGAATTATACTATCAAGGTGTTAAGTTTGATTCTTGGTCAGGTTTACTGGAGGTTTTCTGATTAGTTAACGACAAAACGTCCCGCTTCTGTCTGCGACCTTGTTCAGCCCGACCACAGGTATTTGCACACTAGCCAGAAGAGCCGCCCACTCAGCAAAGAGAGGCAGCAACCCACGCCCCGATTGATAGAGCCTAGGGGCTCAACCAAAACCTTAGTACTGATGTCAGTCATGACTAAATCCCTATAGACTTCGCTGTATTGCATTGTAATAATTTTGATAGTGCATTGTGAGTCTCGAGGGATAGGCCATACAAAAGCGCTAATAGACTGTCAAGACAATGGATATGGATAGAGAAATGAGACAACAGCTTGGGGTTACCATTGCGACCCGGTTTGACCGGGAGACAGCAATCTTACTTCGCGAGGTAGCCTGGGAAAAGGGGATCGGGGTTACCACTTTGATCCGGATGTGGACCCTTGACCGGCTGAGGCGTCTTAACAGGACCGGAGCCAAAAAGAAGAAGACGAGATAGATAATAGACCGCACACGGAGATAGTGGCCAATGACAGAAGAAATACCGGAAAAGAAGGACTTCGGTGAGATACTGGTGGAGGGTGCTTTTATAAAGCCCGAAGAACTAGAGCATGCCCGGGAAGTTGCCAGCCGCTCTAACAAGAAGTTGACCGAGGTGCTGCTGGACGAGGATCTCATCAGTTCTGATACGCTGGCTACCATCCTCAGTCTGCAATACAACGTTCCGGCTGTCGACCTGCGGCACGTTCAAATTCAACCGGCGGCAATCGCCCTGGTACCAGAGAAGGTTGCCCGGGAGCACTCGGTATTACCACTGAGGGTTGAGGGTGACACTATCACCGTAGCTATGGAAGACCCCGAAAATCTGTGGACTATGGATCAACTGACCATGATAACCAAAAAACGGGTTAAGCCAGTCATTCCCCTGGGAATGAGTATCAGTGATGCCATTGCCACCCACTATCGGCTCACCTCTCAGATCGAAAAACAGATTGGCGATGTGGTGAAAGATATTGACACTAAATTAGCCTCTCAACCAACATTAGCCACCGACGCCGTTAAGTCCGCCCCTATAGTCCAGGCGATAGATATGCTCCTCAACCAAGCAGTCAAGGATAGAGCGTCTGACATTCACATTGAGCCCCAAGAGGATCACCTGAGGGTGCGCTACAGAATTGATGGCGTGCTGCATGACGTGCTCCGACTCCCGCTGGGGGTTCATACTGCCCTTATGACTCGAATCAAGGTGCTGGCTAACCTCAATATTGCCGAGCGCCGACGCCCCCAAGACGGGCAGTTCAGCGCCACCGTCGGCGACCGACAGGTAGACTTCAGGGTTGCCTGTATTGAGACTGACCATGGTGAAACGGCGGTTCTTCGTGTGCTCGACAAAGCAGCGCTAATGTTAAATCTTGAAGACCTGGGGATGTCGCCGGCTACCCTCGAGCCATTTCAGAAGTTACTCCACGCCGCCTTTGGCATGATTCTGGTAAGTGGTCCCACGGGTTCGGGGAAGACCACCACCCTCTATTCTTCGCTCAACCAGCTCGATGCTAAGCGCAATAACATAATGACGATTGAAGACCCCATAGAATACCGCTTTAAGGACATAAACCAGATTCAGGTGAACCGACAGGCAGGTATTGAATTTGCGGTGGGTCTCCGCGCCATTATGCGTCTTGACCCGGATATCATCCTTGTCGGCGAAATAAGAGACAAAGAAACCGCCAATACTGCGGTTCAGGCGGCCCTTACCGGGCACCTGGTACTGACCTCTATCCATGCCAATGACGCCGCCAGTGCCATCGTCCGCCTGATAGACATGGGTATCGAACCCTTCCTGGTCACCTCGGCGGTTATCGGTAGCATGTCCCAGCGACTGGTGAGGAAGGTCTGCCCTTACTGCGACGCCACCAAAGAGGCATCCTCAGCCGAGGTAGCGGCTTACCAGCAGGAGATAGGTGAGTCCAAGACTGAGTTCCCTTACGGGAGGGGCTGTAACTTCTGCTCTCACACCGGTTTTCTGGGGCGCATCGGAGTGTATGAACTGATCAGCATGGATGAGCCAATAAGAAAGCCGGTGATGCTTGGCGTATCGTCGGCTGAGCTGAAGGCAGTGGCGATAAGCCAGGGCATGATCTCAATGCGCCGTGACGGTATGCTGAAGGCAAGAGACGGGGTAACCAACGTCAGCGAAGTGATTCGTAATGTATTTACCATACTGTAAAGAAGCGTTGCAGGGTAAAATCACCCGTTTGGGTGATACTTGGCCCAAGTTCAGTGTGCTACGCTTGAAAGCGAGAACACGACAGAGGGGGCAACACGGTGGTGCCAGTGGTTTTTACCTCTGCCCGCCTCTGTAAGAAGGAACGGAAAGATGGAATTCAAATACTTAGCCCAAACTGTGGCCGGGGATACTGTCAAGGGAGCTCTGGAAGCCGATTCGCTGGAGCGGGCGGAGGAACTCCTGTGGCGGTCTAACCTCAGCATTATCAGCCTCAAGAAACAGATGCGGCTACCCTCACTGGACGCGGCACTACCAAGCCTGTTCGGCGTGAAGCGAGGGGATATCATTAACTTCAGCCGCGACCTGTCAACCATGCTCAATGCCGGGCTCCCTATGCTCCGCTCGCTGGATATCCTCTACCGCCAGGCGAAGAAACCGGCAGTGAAGCAGGTGCTGCGGGTGATAATACAAGACCTGGAGAAGGGCAGCACCTTCTCCGAGGCTTGTGCCAAGCACCCGAATGCATTCCCTTCCCTGTTTATCCGACTCATCCGCGTCGGCGAAGAGGTGGGCAGCCTGGCTTCAGTTCTGGAACAGCTATCGGTTCACCTGAAAAAGGAACAGGAGACCGCGGGCAAGGTTAAGGGCAGCCTGGCATATCCCCTCTTTGTCCTCTGCCTGGCATTCGGGGCGGTGTTTATTATGGTCGCCTTTGTCATGCCCGCGATAACCGGCCTGTTTGCCGAGTTTGGCTCAGAGCTACCACTGCTGGCAAGAATAGCCATAGGTGCCGGTGAGGTTGCCAGTGACTACTTCTGGTATATCAGCTTAGGTATTATTCTGCTGGTAGTCATCCTCGGGCTATATTTCAGAACCGCCACCGGCAAAAGGCTAAAGGATACTGTTGTCCTGAAACTGCCGGTCATTGGCGAAGCTGGCCTCAAAGGCGCACTGGCACGGATGGCGCGCAGTATGGCCATGATGGTCCGGTCTGGGGTGCCTCTGACCGAGGCACTGACATTATGTGCCGATACCGCCGGCAACGCCGTGGTCAGAGACAGGCTTATCAGTTGCAATGAGGCCGTCCTTTCCGGTGTCTCCCTGTCCCAGGCAATGACCACTTACCCCATATTCCCGGTGCTGATGTCTCAGATGGTTGGCATCGGGGAGGAGACAGGGAGGCTGGAGTATAACCTGGAAACACTGGCCGGTTTCTATGAGACCGAATCGGAACGAGCTATATCAAACCTTACCGGACTTCTCGGACCGGGGATGATTATCATCGTCGGTGCCGTCGTCGGCTTTGTCGCCGTAACCCTGTTCTCGTCTATCTACTCGGTAGCGGGACTTATAGGTGGTTAAATAAGAGGGTCGGATTACCTAAAGTGATGAAAAAGATGAAGGGCAACCAGAAAGGCTTCACCCTGACGGAGGTGCTGATTGCGCTGGTTATCTTCGCGATAGCAGGCACCAGTGTTATGTTTGCCTTGAACGCCAGCTCGAAGACTATCGTCAGTGCTCACGAGATAACGGTTGCGGAGAGTTTGGCCCGGACCACAATTGAGTATGTTAAGCGCACTTTCTATGATTCTACGGTTGTAACCACCGACCTGGCGGGAAGTATTGACGACACCACTGACACAATTTCTGTAGATGACACTGATGACTTCCCGGCGACCGGGATTATCCAGATTGAGGATGAACTCATCCGGTATACGGGCAAGACGAGCAGCCAGTTTACTGGCTGTCAGCGCGGGTTCACCGGCACCACTGCCACCGCCCACGACAATAATACCCCAGTCGCTGATACCCCAGTATATGATGTCGTGAGTGACGTTGGCCTTGACCTTACTGGAGACCCTTATTATGGCGATTACGGCGTTGACATTGGCGTTTTGCTCCTTGACCCTGAAGCCGATGGCACCGCTGATGACGATGGCATGCAGGAGATTAGGGTCGAGATTCTTTACGAGGGCAGGTCGGTGCTCACCACTGAGGCTTATAAGGTAAACCGATGAAAAGTATTATTGAGCTGTGTAAGAAGTGGCGGAGAAACTCACCGGGGTTTACCCTGGTCGAGCTAATGGTCGCCATGGCGGTGGGTAGCTTCGTTATGGGCGGTGTCTTCACAATCTGGACTCAATTATTTCATGTGACCGCCGTCAACAGCAACTATATGACAGCGTTCCGTCAGGTGCAGAATGGGGGTGACTGGATTAGCCGTGATGCATTGATGACCCAGCAGGTCTATGAGACGGCCTCAACCACATTGAGCTCGGGCATCAGTGATACCGAGACCACTATTCCGGTGGCCAGCACCGACGGCTTCCCAGCGGCGGGCGCCATCAGCATTGAGGATGAACTCATCCAGTATACCAGCAAGACAGCGAACATATTTGAGAATTGCACTCGGGGGAGTAACGCTACGGCCCACGATGACGGTAAGTCCGCCGGTTTCCTTATTACTTTAGGCTGGGCGGAGTGGTCGGGGGACCAACATCAGCTTGTCTATAACATTAAAGAAATTTCCCGCGAGTTAGTGCGTAGCCATTACGTTAAGTCGGTGGGAACTACGGATTATGTTCTGAACGACACCAGCCTCATTGCCGAGGCTATTGTCGTAGGCGAGACTTACAGTGACTGGGACTATAACGAAAAAGAACTGAAAGTGCAGATAACGGCTAGTGTGGGCAGTTATATCCTGGGCAGACCGGGTGTTCAATCGGAAACGGCCACCAGAACCTATAAAGTCCATCCTAGACCCCTTTTCTGAAACGAGGGTGTGGTGACTAAAGGGAGGATTAGATGAAAGGTATGTGGCGGGGTAACAGGAGTTGGTGGAAGGGCTGGGGATTTTCCCGGCGGCGGAGAGACGAGGCAGGCTATGTTCTGACCTGGGTGATGATCCTCATACTCGTCTCCGGGCTTATCATCGGGCCCTTTCTGGGGTTTATGCTGTCCGGTATCCGTGCTTCCTATTCCTATGCGGATACAATGACCCTGTTCTATGCCGCCGATAGCGGGATAGAGGACGCTGCCTACAAAATACAGACCGAGTATTCAGCAACCACCCAGCTGAATGGCGATATTGACGACGATGATACCAGCGTCACCGTGAACAGCACGGCTCTCTTCCCGAAAAGCGGCGTAATTCAAATCGGGACGGAGCTTATCTACTATGCCGGTAAGACAGGCACTCAGTTTACCGGCTGCACCCGGGGGTTTAATAGCACCACTCCTGCCGACCACAGCAACGGCGCCCTGGTCACCGCCAGCCTGCCCGACCCTCAGGATATCGATGACTCGTGGCAGTATCGTATAGAGGACATTAACGGTAAGCAGGTAGACATCACCATCGACACCGAGTGGATTCTTGACGGCCTGGAGTCTGATACCAATGGGACGGCGCCGCATC
>CAZNSC010000134.1:0-7666 GCA_964575695.1 uncultured Dehalococcoidales bacterium | reverse complement strand
TTCTGTATAAGTGACAGCTCCAATACGGAACGCCCCATTGCGGGCTGGCGTATGGCAGCGGCCGCCGGTGCCCTCGACGTGCAGCTGGAAAAGGTGGGCCACTACAGGCTGGGCAGGGCAAATGCCCCGCTGTTGCCGCAGACCATCGACGAGTCGCTAAGCCTGGTGCAAATAGCGGCGACCGCCTGGATTCTGATATGTTTTGTCACTGAGGTGATCTACCTTGTCTATTCGACCTAAACCGGAGATAGAGACGCTGGAGGTCTGCCCGCATGGCGGGCCAGATCACGCTGAACTCAGAGCTATGGGGCTTACTGCCAGTGAGATAATTGATTTCAGCGTCAGCTCTAACCCGTTTTCCTTCCCGCCTGGGGTAAGGGAAGTCTTTGATTCCGTTGTCATCGACCGCTACCCCGATTCTGAGTCTGCGGAGCTAAGAATGTGCCTCTCGGAAAAACTGGGGGTTTCCCCGGACAACATCCTTGTTGGCAGCGGCTCCATGGAAATCATCCGCCTCATCGCCCTGACATACTTTGGTCACGGTGATCCGGTTCTCATCCTCAAGCCAACATTTGGTGAGTACGAGGTCGCCTGCCGGATCGTCGGTGCCGAAATCGTGGAGCAATGGGGGAAAGAGGCGGACGGTTTCGCCTTTGATACAGAGGAGACAGCAGCTCTTATCCGGCAGCATCAGCCCAAAGGTGTCTTTATCTGCAACCCTAATAACCCTACCGGCCAGTACCTACCGCAGCAGGAGATCGAGAAAGTTTTAAAGACCTCCCCTCAGAGCCTGGTCATCTTGGACGAGGCCTATAGCGCCTTTACCGAAGGCACCTGGCCTTCTACCGAGCTTCTACCCTGTGAGAATCTCATCAGTGTGCGTTCCATGACCAAGGACTATGCCCTGGCCGGGCTGCGACTGGGCTACGCTGTAGCAAGCGAGCCGATCATCCACGACCTGCGTAAGGTCTGTCCTCCGTGGAACGTCAACGCGGTAGCCCAGAAGGCCGGGGCTGTTGCCCTGAGAAGCACTTCTTATCTTGTCGACTGCGAGCTGAAGATCAGGCAGGCAAAGCAGTTCTTGCTGAGCGAGCTCAGGCAGATTGGCTTTGCTGCGCTGCCGTCAAAAACCAACTTCTTCCTGGTAAAGGTGGGTAGCGGCAGAGAGTTTCGAGCCTGTTTGTTGAGGCACGGCATCCTGGTCCGTGACTGTGCTTCATTCGGGCTGCCTGAGTATGTCCGCGTTGCACCCCTGGCCATGCCCGAGTGCCAAAGGCTCATCACCGCCGTCCGTTTACTAAAGCAAGAGGGAGAACTAAATACTGGTAGCTGAACAAAGTCTATACGGGGAAAATGATGCCTGAACTTTTATCTAAGACAATCGCGATGATAGGTCCTGTGGACAGAGAGGCGATGGCCAAGGCTCAAGCCCGCCAGGATACGCTGACCAAGCCACAGGGCAGCCTGGGCAGACTGGAGGAGCTATCCATTCAACTGGCGGGTATCCTGGGTACGCCCATCCCTCAAATCAGACGCAAGACCATTATCACTATGGCGGGTGACCACGGGGTGGTGTCGGAAAAAATAGGCAACTGGCCTCAAGAGGTCACGGCTCAGATGGTCTATAATTTCCTGGGGGGCGGGGCTGGAATCAACATCATTGCCCGCCAGATTGGTGCCCGGGTAGTGGTGGTTGACATGGGCGTGGCCACCGGGCTGAAGCCCCGTCCCGAGCTTTTGTCCCGTAAGGTGGCCCCGGGCACACAAAACATAGCCAGGGGCCCGGCGATGACTGAGGAACAGGCGGTAAGGTCAGTTGAGACGGGCATCGAGATATTAGCCGTGGAAGCCGCCCGGGGGGTGGACATAGTTGGCACCGGAGATATGGGCATCGGCAATACTACGCCCAGCGCCGCCATCTGCTCTGTAATAACCGGCAGACCCGCTGCTGAAGTTACCGGGCGCGGCACTGGGCTTACCGACAAACAGTTTGCCCATAAGGTAACGGTAGTCGAGCAGTCTATCAGGTTAAACCGCCCTGACCCTAAACAGCCTCTGGATGTGCTGGCTAAGGTTGGCGGCTTTGAGATCGGGGGGCTGGTCGGGGTAATGCTTGGCGCCGCCGCCCGGCGCATCCCGGTGGTTATCGACGGCTTTATCTCCGGGGCAGCGGCACTCATCGCCACGGCACTGTCACCGCGGCTCAAGGACTATCTTTTGGCGGCTCATCTCTCCGCTGAGACCGGACACCGGGCAATGCTTGACCACATGGGACTAAGGCCGTTGCTGAACCTGGAGATGCGTCTCGGCGAGGGTACCGGCGCGGCTCTGGGCATTTTCTTAGCCGAGACCTCAGCCAGAATCCTGGCTGAGATGTCTACCTTCGCTGAGGCCGGAGTATCAGAAAGGAATGAGCTGGGCAGTTGAGGTTCCTCGCCGCATTATATTTTCTAACCATTATACATCTGCCCTGGCGGCGCGAGGTCAGCCCAGAGGAGCTAGGCCGTTCTCTAGGTTACTTCCCCTTGGTTGGCATTATCATTGGCCTCATCCTGGCCGGGCTGAACTGGGCGCTGGGTCTAGCCCTGCCGTCAGCCGTGGTTAATGTGTTACTTATTGCCTCGATGGCGGTGATCAGTGGCGCATTGCACCTGGACGGCTTCATTGACACATGCGATGGCATAGCCGGACACAAGACGGTTGAGGCTCGATGGCAGGTAATGCACGATAGCCGGGCCGGCGGCTTTGGCATTGTCGGCGCCTGTTTACTACTGCTGGCTAAATACATCTCTCTGAATAATGTGCCTCAGCCCCTAGTGATGATGGCCCTGCTCCTCATGCCGGTGGTAAGTCGCTGGACAATGGTTTATGCTATTGTTGCTTATCCCTATGCCAGACCATCAGGCCTGGGGAAGATATTCAAGCAGCAAGCCAGCTGGCTGCGGTTTACTATAGCCACTCTCATAGCACTGGCCGTGGCCATAGTTCTGGCTCGATGGGCAGGCCTGATCGTGATGGCCGGCATCTGGGTCATGGTCATCTTGATGGCGACCTATCTGAAACGCAAGTTTGCCGGTCTCACCGGCGACACCTATGGGGCGATAAATGAAGTGGCTGAGGTATGCGTGCTTATTCTTGTCTTGATATTAGCCAGGTTTGGGCTGGTCGAATTGGGAGGGATGCTGTGACCAGACTGCTTGTGGTAAGACACGGCGACACTGAGTTCAACAGCGCTCAGAGGTTTCAGGGGTACAGCGATATCGAGCTGAGCGGCGCCGGGTATAAGCAGGCGGAAAGGTTGCGTGACCGCCTGGCAGCGGAGAGGATTGACACCATCTACTCCAGTGACCTGAGACGGGCGCTGGCCACCGCTGAAGTTATCTCTTCCCGGCATCAGACAGGCATCACAACCTGCCCCGAGTTGAGGGAAATCAACTACGGCAGACTTGAGGGACTGACCTTTGAGGAGATTGGCCGCCTTTATCCCGAAGTCGCCGACTGGTGCGTCAACTGGAGTCCACAACTGGAGTTTCCCGGTGGTGAAAGCTTTGGCGAGCTTAAAGAGCGGGTGAGTGCGTTTCTGAGCCGCCTGAGGAACCAGGCGCTGGAGAAAACAATACTCATCGTGGCTCACGGCGGGCCGTTGCGGCTGCTCCTCTGCTTTCTATTAGAGATAGACCCATGGCACTGGCGGCAGTTTCAGCTCAATTTGGCCTCGCTCAGTATAGTGGAAACTTACCCGGAGATAGCGGTAATAAGTCTGTTGAACGACACGTCCCACTTGATCTAGAAAGCTCAGGCTTTAAAGGAGGTACTTTGCATCAGGTTTTTACATCGTGGAGCGGAGGAAAGGACAGCTGCTTCGCCTGCTATCAAGCGGCGGCGAGCGGTCTCAAGGTCCGTTATCTGGTAAACATGGTAACCGAGGACGGTAAACGGTCATGGACTCACGGGCTATCCACTGAACTGCTGCAAATGCAGTCGCAGGCCATCGGAATCCCACTGGTTCAGAGACGGACGGCAATGGCCGGTTATGAGGCCGGGTTTAAGGAGGTGCTCCTCAGCCTGAAACAGAAAGGGATAGATGGCGGTGTCTTTGGCGACATTGACCTCGAAGAACACAGGCAATGGGTTGAGGGGATATGCAGTCAGGCAGGTATCGCACCCCACCTGCCCCTGTGGGGACAGAGCCAGGAAACGATATTGAGCAGCTTTGTCGCTTTGGGATTTGAAGCAATCGTCGTTGCCGCCAAGGCCGACCTGTTCGGTGAAGAGTGGCTGGGACGGAAGGTAGACCTGGATTTCGTCAGGTCTTTACACGAGCTGGGAGAGACAGGGGACATCACGCCCTGCGGTGAAGCCGGGGAGTATCACACCTTTGTTGTTGACGGCCCTCTGTTCAACCAGCGGATAGAGATCTTGCAGACCAGCAACGTGTTGAGAGAAGGACGCTGGCTTCTGGACATTTCAAAGGCCGGCTTAGGCTCCAAGTGAGGTGCTTACCGGTAAATCTCTGAGGGGGTGAGGTCAGTAAACACCCTGATAATTGGTGGTGCCCGTAGCGGTAAAAGCGCTTTTGCTCAGGAACTGGCCGAAAAGTCAGGTGGGCCAATTCTCTTCGTAGCCACCGCTGAAGCCAAGGATGAAGAGATGCGACAGCGCATTGAGGTGCACAAAAGGGCAAGACCGGCCCTCTGGAGTACCCTTGAGTGTGCGAGTTCGGCAGGAAACCAGATTAGGAAAAACATTGGTCAGGCTCAGGTAATAATTGTTGACTGTGTTACCCTGCTGGTCAACAATGTATTGTGTCAGCGTACGAACGGGAATGAGGAGAATTTAGATAACCGGGCTGTTGAACAGGCGGTTAACGATGAGATCACCCAGTTGATTGATTGTATGAATAACTCTGAAGCCAGTTTTATCGTGGTTACTAACGAGGTTGGCGCCGGCCTGATACCAGATAACCCCATGGCCAGACTCTACCGTGATTTGCTGGGCAAAGTTAACCAGATGCTGGGACAACATGTTGACCGTGTCTACCTGATGGTTGCCGGGCTGCCGCTACAGATAAAACCCTAACGCCGGCGACGACAACCACATGGTCAGCACACGTCAACTGGTTGACACAGGGCATATATATGCTATAAGCTCACTACAAGCGCAATGGATAACAGGGCAGGGTAAAGTCATGCAGGATGATAACATCAATTCGCTGCTTGACGGCTATCGGGTGTTAGATTTGACAGACTGGAGAGGCTGGTTGTGTGGCAGGTTGCTCGGTGACCTCGGTGCCGATGTTATCAAGGTGGAAAGCCGCGGTGGAGACCAGGGGCGGAGTCTCGGTCCCTTCGTAGGAGATACCCCCGACGAGAGCCGGAGCTTGGTCTGGCTTGCCTATAATGTGAACAAGAGGGGCATCACCCTCAATCTGGAGACCGCTGATGGGCGGCATATCCTGAAGGAGATGGCGGCTAAGGCCGACTTCCTTATCGAGTCCTTACCCGTGGGATATCTGGACGGCATAGGACTGGGTTACGAGGCTTTGCGGCAGGTAAACCAGCGCCTGGTGATGACATCCATCAGTGCCTTCGGGCAGGCGGGACCGTATAGCCAGTTAAAGGCATCCGACCTGATAGTTACCGCGATAAGTGGACTGCTTAGTGTTGTCGGTGACCCTGACCGCCCGCCGGTTGCCAGCAATTTACCCCAGGCCTACCTTCACGCCTCGCTTGACGCTGCTGTAGGAACCATGATTGCCCACTACTACCGTGAGATTAGTGGTGAGGGTCAATATGTAGACGCCTCCGCTCAGGCAAGTCTGGTCGGGATGCAGGTCACCTCTCTCCCATACTGGGAGTTCAACGAACAGATAACAAGGCGAACTGGAGGGCGTTCCCGAATGAGGGCTATCGCCGGTCTCGGCCCCAGGACAATCTACCGGTGCCAGGACGGTTATTTTGCCTTTCAGGTCTTTGGCGGCATGTTAGGCGCACACTCCAACCGGGAACTCGTGAAGTGGATGGACGAAGATGGGCTGGCCCCTGACTTTCTTAAGGCAAAGGACTGGGAGTCCTTTGACCTGGCGACAGCAACTCGCGAGGAGCTAGACCAGATGGGAGACGCCTTCGACAGGTTCTTTGAGCGTTACACTAAAGCGGAACTTCTTGAGGGCACCCTCCAGCGGGGGATTATGAGCTACCCGGTATTCACGGCTGAGGAGATCTGTGCTGACCCACAGCTCGCGTCGAGGGACTACTGGGTACACTTGTCCCACGATGAATTGGGACAGGCTATAACCTATCCCGGTGTTTTTGCCAAGCTCAGTGAAACACCGCTGAAACTGCGCCGCCGCGCACCACTGATCGGCGAGCACAATGAAGAAATCTTTATCGGTGAGCTGGGTTTGACCCGGGAACAACTGCGCAATCTAAAGCAAGCGGGGGTTATTTAGTTGATGGGCACACAAGCACTGGAGGGCATAAAAGTAGCTGACTTCACCGCGTATCTCGCGGGGCCTATCCTCACCAAGGCCTTGGCCTGGCACGGGGCCATGGTAATCAAGGTAGAGTCCAACCTCCACATGGACGGCAACCGGGCTAACCCGCCTTTCAAGACTGATAAACGTATCGGACCTAACCAGTCCGGTTTCTTCGCTACCCTCAACAGCAACAAGTACGGGATAACGATTAACCTGAGACAGCCCCAGGGTGTGGAGATAGCCCGGAGGCTTATACAGTGGAGTGACATAGTGGTCGAAAACTTTGCGGGTGGCGTTATGGAAAGGCTGGGGCTGGGCTACGAGGAGTTGAAAAAGATTAAGCCGGAAATAATTATGATGAGGAGCAGCAACCAGGGGCAGACAGGCCCGCGCAGCCAGCACCGCGGTTTCGGCCTCCAGCTGGAGAGCCTGGCCGGGCTGGTGCACCTCACTGGCTGGCCCGACCGGCCGCCAGTGGTCACCGGAGGGCCGACTACGGATGTGATTGGTGCCCGGTTTGGTCTGGTGGCGGTGCTCGCCGCCCTAGCCCACCGAAACCGGACAGGCAGGGGACAGTGTATCGACCTCTCCCAATACGAGGCATCGCTCTATTTCATGGCACCGGCGTTGCTGGACTTTATGGTTAACCGGCGGTCAGCATCCAGGGTTGGGAATCGCTGCGCCTTCGCCAGCCCTCACGGCATCTATCCCTGCCAGGGCGAAGACCGGTGGTGTGCCATTACCGTCTTCTCCGACGAGGAATGGGAGGCGCTACGTCAGGCGATGGGCAACCCCTCCTGGACTCTTGACTTTGCCAGCCTGGTCGCCCGAAAACAAAACGAGGATAGACTTGATGAGCGCCTTGGTCAGTGGACAAGCAGTTTTGTTGCCGAGGAGTTAGCCATGATGCTCCAGTCGAGAGGGGTCAGTGCCGGGGTGGTCAAGACCAACAGAGAAGTGCTCATGGACCCGCAACTGGCATACCGCCAGCAATGGCAGGAACTGGATCACCCGGAGTTAGGGCGCAACCGGTACGATAAGCCGGGCTTCCAGCTTTCGAGGACTCCGGCCGAGGCCAGCCGGGCCGCGCCTTGCCTCGGGGAGCATAACGAGTTCGTTTATACCCAAGTCCTGGGCATGAAGGACGAGGAGTTTGTTGAGATTGTGAATAGCGGCGCAATCAAGTGA
>CAZNSC010000133.1:0-7690 GCA_964575695.1 uncultured Dehalococcoidales bacterium | reverse complement strand
GCGAGCTGGGTTCAGACCGTCGTGAGACAGGTCGGTCTCTATCCGTTGTGGGCGTAGGAGATTTGAGGGGAGCTCTCCCTAGTACGAGAGGATTGGGAGGGACAGACCTATGGTGTGCCAGTTGTTCCGCCAGGGGCATTGCTGGGTAGCTATGTCTGGTCGGGATAAGCGCTGAAAGCATCTAAGTGCGAAGCCCACCCCAAGATGAGATCTGCCACCGGTTCAACCGGGTAAGACCACAAGTAGACTACTTGTTTGATAGGCGGCGAGTGTAAGCGTGGCAACATGTTGAGCTAAGCCGTACTAATGGTCGAGGGCTTGACCTGCTTCAGAGCTGGTATTAGCCAGATTTAAGAGAGGGGTATAAAAGCCCCTTTTCTTTTTAATTGACACTGGGGTGTCAGCCGTCTAGAATTAGCCATCGGGTCTATCAGGAGGCGGGAAATGTCTGGAGAGGCGAAGGAACTGAAGAAAGATAAACGGAAGAGCGCCGGGGGGCTTTTTATCCCGGCCGGGTTGTTTATCGGCATGGGGATTGGCTGGGCGCTGGGTTATCTTGTTCAGGGTATGTTTATTGGCCTGGGGGTGGGCTTTCTTCTTTTCGGCATAATAATGCTGACGGGACGTGATTAAGTTTGTGGGCTTGACCTGCTTCAGAGTTGGTATTAGCAGAAAATGGGTTGAATGTCTCCTTTTTGCTTGGGGGGATATTGGTTTTATGATATAATTGCAGGTAGTGAAGGTGGTGTGGGAAATAGGGGATTCGGAGGTCTGTTATAAATAAAACTTTTCTTATTAGCATTTAGTGCGTATGCGCTATCGTGTATTCTTAACGCTTGTCTTGGTATGTTCATGAGCGCTTTGCAGGATTTCATACAAATCTTGCTTGCACTATAGAGAAAAAGAGGGGGCGAAAGCCCCCCTCTTTTTTGTTTTCTCCCCGCCTTCCACCACTCCCCGTGCGTCTTTTTTCCCACCCACCCGCCCTCGGGGCGTCTGCCGCTTGTTCTTTATTTGTGACCTATCTCCCTACCACTTTCCCCTTGTCTGTACACCCTGCGATGTAGTACAACGGTTTGAAGGAATTCGAGAAGACGACGTAGACCTTTGCTTCTGCAATTCGCTTTGTAATATCTGTAGAAAAATACAGTATCATTGAAGAATAATATTGGCCACATTATCACGACAAGTAATGTGAACCACCATCTTGGATTTCGCACATAGTCCGGCTGGTTGTATCTAGGTTGGACGTAATCGGATATTAGCCGAATGAGGCCAATCGCAATATAAATTACTACACCTATTACTATACTCATACTTCGGCGATTTTATCATTCTCTTTGCGGTAGTGGCAATACTGGGCATTTAAGATGGGCGGAAGCCCCTCTTTCTTTTTCTCTAAAATCCCTCTTAATCTCCCTTTACGAAAGGGAGAAGACCGGGGAAATGGTGAGTCTGAGAGAGGCGAAGCCTCTCTTATAAAACAACTTCCCCTTCCTTTGGTAAAGGAAGGGGGTCAGGGGGATGGATTTCTCAGAGCGTTAGCCCTTTCTTTTCCGGAACTTGCGGTACAGCTCCAGAAGTAAAATGTTCAGGGCGAGGGACAAGACCGCCGGTATTGCCACTACCCAGAGGTTTTCATTTATATCAATACCGAGACGCACACAGACTCCGATGACAACAAAGGTCAACACTATACCCACCGTTACGCAGCTTCCGGCTAGAAATATGTACTCCTTGACCATAGGTGAGCATAATTATATGTTATGCATTGCCGCATCACAAATGTTTCCTGGCGGTGAGTTCCGTGGGGGGACGCAGGGGGGCAGATAAATATCCAGGGCGAGGGGGTCAAGGCTGGGACGCGCCTTTTGCCTGGTCCGTGTTACATGTGCTAGAATTAACAAAGGAATAAAAAAGGTTGGAGGATTATCATGGGCTGAGGGCCGTCACGGAGTTTCGTGAGAGAACTCGAGGAAAAGAGAGCCAGGGAGCAGGCAGAGGAAAAGGAGGAAAGGAAGCGGAAAGAGGCGGAGGAGGCGTCGAAGCCAGAGGTTAGAGACGAGGGCAAATAAAATTCCTTTGGTCAATGTTGCTTCGAAAGAGGGGCGAAGCCCCTCTTTCTTTTTCCTCCCCCTTTCTAGAAATCCCCCTTAGTCCCCCTTTGAAAAATGGGGAAACGTAAGCCTCTCCCTTTCGTAAAGGGAGATAAAGAGGGATTTAAGCCCTGCTCCAAAAGGTGAGCAGTCTGCGCAGAGGGGCGGCTAGCCCCTCTTAGAAATTTTCCCCCTTACTTTGGTAAGTGGGGAACCAGGAGGATGGATTTCAAAAACCACGGGGGCCGGGTAAGATAAAATAAATCTAACCCTGACAATTTTTATGCCATATAATGCATTAGGGTGATTGACTTTGAAAAATCGCTGATGTATACTGGCAATGGATAGACTGACGGAAGGTAAACCAGACCGTTTTAACAGTTGAATAGTAGGAGATAGGGTTGGTAATAGTCCTCTGGTGGTTAGAGCGGGGTGGCACCACCCGTTCCCATCCCGAACACGGAAGTGAAACGCCCCAGCGCAGACGATACTGAGGGGGCAACTCCTTGTGGAAAATATGCCACTGCCAGGGGGCTTTTGACCCTTGACCTGAAATGCTTTATAATTAGATTATAGCACTGGTTATGAGGCAGGGAGATGGCGAGCAGGTTTGATAAATTCTCAGAGAGGGCTCGTAGGGTACTGACCTTCGCTCAGGAAGAGGCACAGCGCTTCAATCACAGCTATATCGGTACGGAGCATATCTTGCTTGGTCTGGTGCGGGAGGATGAGGGGGTGGCAGCTAAGGCTCTGATGAACCTTGGTGTTGGCTTAAGCAAGGTGCGCTCAGCGGTGGAGTTTTTTATTGAGCGCAGCGAGAAACCGAGCATCGGTGAAATCGGGCTCACTCCTCGGGCGAAGAGGGTTATTGAACTGGCGATAGATGAAGCCCGTGGCTTTGGCCACAACTACATCGGCACCGAGCATCTTCTATTAGGGCTGTTACGTGAGGGGCAGGGGGTAGCCGCCAGCGTATTGGATAGCTTTGGTATCAGTCTTGACCGAGCGCGCGCTGAGATTACCCGTGTTATCAGTCAGGGTGCCCCTCGCACCCGGGCTACCCGTACCACAAGCCGTACCCCGACACTGGATCAGCTGGGTATTGACCTTACTGAGCTGGCTCGGGCGGGGAAGCTCGACCCGGTCATCGGGCGGCAAAAGGAGATTGAGCGGGTAACTCAAATCCTTAGCCGGCGGACGAAGAACAATCCGGCGCTTATCGGTGAGCCCGGAGTGGGTAAGACGGCGATTGTTGAGGGCCTGGCCCACCGGATTGCCGAGGGTGATATTCCAGAGACACTCACGGGAAAACGTCTGGTAACGCTGGATATGCCGGCGGTGGTGGCGGGGACAAAGTACCGTGGCGAGTTTGAAGAACGGCTCAAGAAGGTTATTGATGAGATCAAAGGTGCTGGGAACTGTGTGCTCTTTATTGATGAGTTCCACACCATGGTTGGTGCCGGCGCTGCGGAAGGGGCAGTCGATGCCGCTAATATCCTGAAACCGTCGCTGGCGCGCGGGGAGCTTCAGTGTATTGGGGCCACCACCCTTGACGACTATCGCAAGTATATTGAGCGGGACCCGGCTCTGGAGCGGCGTTTCCAACCGATTCTGGTACAGGAACCATCGGCGGAGGAAACACTGGAAATTCTACGTGGCATCAGGGGGCGGTATGAGGAGCATCACCGCCTGACGATAAGCGACGAGGCGCTGAACTCAGCAGCCACACTTGCCGCCAGGTATATACCGGACCGTTTTCTCCCGGATAAGGCCATTGACCTCGTCGATGAAGCGGCATCACGGGTCAGGATTAGCTACCGGACGATGCCGATTACCTTGAAGGAAGCCAAGCAGCTTGAGGAAAGTGTGCGCCAGGAAAAAGAGGCAGCCCTGGCAACGCAGCAGTATGACCGCGCTGCCGAGTTGCGCACCCGGGAGCTTCAGCTTGAGGAAAAGATAAAGGGTCTGCAGGAGGAGTGGCAGATTGAGCAGGAGCAGCACAAGGCGGTGGTGACGGCGGAAGACATCGCTGAAGTCGTCAGTATGTGGACGGGTGTCCCGGTCGTACAGCTGGCTGGTGATGAGACTGGTCGTCTCCTTCATATGGAAGAGGCACTGCATAAGCGCATTGTCAGTCAGGACGAGGCAATAAATGTTATTTCCAAAGCGGTCAGGCGAGCTCGAGCTGGTCTCAAGGACCCCAGGCGACCGATGGGTAACTTTATCTTTCTCGGTCCCACAGGTGTTGGTAAGACGGAGCTGGTTCGCGCCCTGGCTGAGTTTATGTTCGGCAGCGAGGATGCGCTCATCAGGCTCGATATGTCTGAGTTTATGGAGAGGCACACTGTCGCCCGGCTGGTTGGGGCGCCGCCAGGGTATGTTGGCTATGATGAAGGTGGGCAGCTAACGGAAGCCGTCAGGCGTAAGTCATATTGCGCCATACTCTTGGATGAGATTGAAAAGGCTCACCCCGATGTCTTTAATATACTGCTTCAGATATTTGATGACGGCCATCTGACCGATGCCAAGGGACGCCGGGTTGATTTCCGCAACAGCATTATTGTCATGACCAGCAATGTGGGTGCTGAGCTTATCCGAAAGGGTAGCGTCATCGGCTTTGCCGCCCGCAGTGATGAGGCAAAAACCCGTGAAGAGTCTTACGAGCGGATGAAAGAGAAGCTGCTTAGCGAGTTGAAGAAGACCTTCCGTCCCGAGTTTCTTAATCGTATTGATAGTGTTGTTGTCTTTCACCCGTTGACCAGAGAGCACATCCGGGAAATAGTGGATATGATGCTGAATACAGTCGCCCAGCAACTGGCAGAAAAGGGGATCAAGCTCGAGGTAACCGTTGCCGCTAAGGACTTCTTAGGTGAAAAGGGCTATGACGAGGTATTCGGAGCCCGGCCGCTACGTCGCGTAATTCAGAACATGGTTGAAGATAAACTGTCCGAGGATTTGCTCCGGGGTCGATTCCGGGAGGGAGACACGGCGGTAGTTGACCTGGAGGGAGACGAGATTGTGGTGCATCCTGCTGCGGTTGGTGCCCTGCTGGGGGATGATAAAGCTTAGATTGGCGTGGCTGATGGACCGGTTTTGTTAAGGGCGGGAAGCAGGATAGATACCACAACCGCCCTTTTCTTTAGTCTGTGTCGAGGTGAGGTGTGTTGGTAGACTGGGGTTTTGCTGGGCAAATTGGTGGTCTTGGCTTTGGCCTTGTCTTCGTCGTGTTGATCATTCTTGCGGTAGCTATCTGGCTGACAGGGATAGTACTGCGTAAAATCAGCACCGGTAAGGGTGAAGCCAGCGACAAGAAGAAAGGAGATTAGGAATTGGCGCAAGAGCAGGTTGAGTTTCCGATAAGTGGCAAAGTAACTGGCGTCAGTGTCCAGCCGGGGAGTAAGGTTGACGAGGGGGATGTGCTCTGCTTTCTGGAATCAATGAAGATGGAAAACCCCATATTAGCCCCGGTGGCTGGGACAGTGACCAAGATCGAACTTTCCCCAGGACAGGTGGTTGAGACTGGTGACCTGGTAGCTATAATTGAATATTAAATCATAAGTAAAATGCTAGGCGTTTTTGAGACTGGCTTTAGCGGTCTTACCTGGGGCTCCATTGTAATGATTATCATTGCTGGGGTTCTCCTATACTTGGGCATCGCCAAGAAAATGGAGCCCCTGTTACTGGTACCCATTGGCTTTGGCGTGCTTTTGGTTAACCTGCCCTTGGGTGGATTGATGGAGACTATTGCTCAGGGGAAGGTGTATGAATCTTATGTCCTCGGTGGTGAGCCCGCCGGTGTCATTGCCCGAATATTCAAATATGGCCTTGTTTGGGAGATAGTCCCGGTTTTCATCTTTCTCGGTTTGGGGGCGATGACTGACTTTGGTCCGCTTATTGCCAATCCCAAGACTTTAATTCTGGGTGCCGGTGCCCAGTTCGGTGTTTACTTCTCTTTCTTCATTGCCCTGCTGTTGGGCAGTGCCTTTCCCGATGTCCTGCATATCGGCATCAAAGAGGCTGCCTCCATCGGCATTATTGGCGGTGCTGATGGCCCGACTACTATCTACCTCACCAACAGGCTTGCCCCTCATTTTATTGGTGCCACCGCGGTCGCTGCTTATACCTATATGGCACTGGTGCCTATTATCCAGCCGCCGGTGATAAAGCTGTTAACCACCAAGCAGGAGCGCGCCATCTATATGAAGCCCCAGCTAAGGCCGGTTTCCAAGGGAGAAAAAATCTTCTTCCCCGTAGTCGCGGCGATCATTATCATCCTGCTGGTGCCGAAATCAGCCCCGCTTATGGGTATGTTCATGTTTGGCAATCTGCTCAAAGAGTGTGGGGTGACTGATAGACTCGCTGATACTGCCGCCAACGCCTTTATGAATGTCCTTACCATTCTCCTTGGCTTGGCTGTCGGTGCCTTCATGAGTGCTGAGACTTTCCTCAAACCGGAGAGCTTGATTGTCTTTATCTTGGGTGTTATTGCCTTCGCCGCCTCCACCGGCTTTGGCGTGGTTCTGGCCAAGTTGATGAACCTCTTCAGCAAGGAGAAGATTAATCCGATGATAGGTGCCGCCGGTGTCTCTGCGGTGCCGATGTCTGCCCGGGTGGTGCAGAGGATGGGACAGCAGGCTAACCCGAGGAACTTCTTGCTGATGCACGCTATGGGGCCAAATATTGCCGGCGTTATCGGCACGGCGACTGCCGCCGGCATCTTCTTGGGTATGTTGGGCTGATTATTTTGGCTTCAGCCCAAACTCATTTTAGCCAGAGAATTCTTAAACGGGCTTTGCCCTTTTTAGTCCCTTGCATTACTACCCCCAAATCAGGTAAAGTCAACTTGTGACCAAACCGGATAAACCCCGCACCATCTTTGTTTGCCAGCAGTGCGGTAAAGAGAGCCTTAAGTGGCTGGGACGTTGCCCTAACTGCCAGCAGTGGAACAGTTTTGTCGAAACCAGAGTGGCCACTTCTGATACACGCTTGCGGACTATCTCTGCGGCTAACCCGCCCCAGGAGCTGTCCCAGGTGGTAACTGAAAGGGCTGACCGCTTTCCCCTTCCATTAACCGAGTTTAACCGGGTGCTCGGTGGCGGACTGGTATCCGGCTCCCTGGTGCTCATCAGTGGCGACCCCGGCATCGGCAAATCTACCCTTCTACTTCAGGTTTCGGCGCTGGTGGCTCAGAATTGGGGCAAGGTAGTTTACGTCTCCGGAGAGGAGACCCAGCACCAGATTAAGCTCCGGGCGGAGCGCCTGGGGATATCCGGTGAGGGTCTTTATATTCTGGCGGAGACTGACCTGGATGCTATTCTAGACCAGATTGAGCGGTTGCAGCCCCGCATGGTCGTCGTTGATTCTATCCAGACTGTTTATCTCCCTGAGCTGGAGACTGCCCCGGGTAGCGTGACCCAGGTGAGAGAGTCGGCCTTGAGGCTGATGCAGCGGGCCAAGCTTAGCGCCGTGCCTATCCTTGTTGCCGGGCATGTGACCAAGGACGGGGCCATCGCCGGGCCCCGGGTGCTGGAGCATGTTGTTGATGTGGTGCTCTACCTTGAGGGTGAGCCGTTTAGCGCCTACCGGCTGCTGCG
>CAZNSC010000132.1:0-7720 GCA_964575695.1 uncultured Dehalococcoidales bacterium | reverse complement strand
TCTTGTTTAAAACACACCGGGGTTACCTTAAAAAAACCCCCCCCCCCCCCTTTGAAGGCGTGGGGTATAATGGGGGTGAGGTAGCATAAATAATCTAGTCTTGCCGGTCAACTATCTGCCGGCGTTTTACCAGGCCAACCATGGCCTTAGCCGCCCGCTCCGGCGTGGGGTACAGGGCGACCCCACTCTGGCTAAACTCACACTTTTCCTCAACCCAGACCCCGGTCGGCGACGGGAAACAAGAAATGACTGGCTTGCCACGCGTCCCCGACTTGAGTAAGCCGGTTATTTCCTTCAACAGAGGTTCATTGGCTGACGCATAGGCAGCATACAACACTATCCCGTCTATATTCTCATCAGCGAGAACGACCTCAATCACCTTTCTTATTGTCTCCCAATCATACCAGGCAGGCCCCATATCAATCGGGTTCGATCTCATCGCCAATGGCGGTAAAAGTGCCTCCACCCGCTCCGTCGTCGTCGCTGAAAATTGAGGCAGCACCAGACCATGCTGCTCACAAATATCACTGGCAATAATCCCCGGGCCCGCCTGCCCAGAGAGGACAGCCACCCGACTGCCTTTGGGTAGCGGGCATAGCGTCAAAGCCTCGGCAATATCCAGTAACTCAGTGGAGCTATCCGTCAGAATAACACCGGCCTGCCCAAAAGCGGCAGCGTAAACTCTAGGTTCACCCGCCATGGAGCCGGTATGGGAATAAGCCGCCTTGTCCCTAGCCCCAAAACTCCCCGCCTTAAGGGCCACTACGGGCTTGCTCCGGCTGACCCGGCTGGCGGCATCAAACAACCGGCGACCCTCATCCGTCCCCTCGACGTACATCATTATCACCCTGGTATCCTCATCATCACCGAGGTAGTCCAACATATCAGCAAAATCAACATTACACCGGTTGCCAATGCCGATAATCTTGCTCAAACCGATGCCCTCCGCCATCGCCAACGGTGCCATGAGATGGCAGAAGCCCCCGCTCTGGCTCACGAGGCTGATATGACCCTTCGGGGTGAGCGAAAACTCCGGGGTAAAAGAGGCATTGAGGTCAGCATGGAGGTTGACCATACCAAAGGTATTAGGACCGATTATCTTGATATTGGCTCTATTCGCCGTAGCGGCAATCTTATCCTGCAACTCAGCCCCGGCTTTGTCCTCAATCTCTTTAAAGCCGGCGGTAATGAGCACAATGCCCCTTACCCCCTTCTCAATGCACTCGTCCAATACCTGTGGCACGAGAGAGGTGCGCACAGCGATAATCGCCAGGTCAACCTTGTCCGGGATGAACTTTACTGATGGATAAGCAGTGAAACCAGTTATCTCAGGCAGGCTGGGATGTACGGGATAAATCCCTCCCTTAAACTGGCTCATAATCAGGCTGGACATACAGTGATACCCCAGCCTCTTAAAGTCCGGCGATGCCCCGACCACAGCTACGGAATCAGGGTAGAAGATAGCATCAAACTGGTCACGGATAGACATAGTGGTTTCTAGACAAGCCCCATCTTCTGCTTAACCTCGCCGATGGTCTCCCGGGCAATAAACCGAGCTCGCTGAGCGCCATCGTCAAGAACCTCGGCTATATATTGGGGTTTGCCAGCCAAAGCCGCCCGCCGCTCCCGGAAAGGTTCAAGAGTAGCATTGATCTCCCCGGCCAGTATCATCTTATGGTCGACACAGCCAATCTCAGCCCGGCGGCACTGGTCGGCAATCTCCTGTTGCAGAGGAGGGTTAAAATACCCGTGGAGAAAATTGACATTGCACACCTCAGGGTGACCGGGATCACTGCGGTAGCGGCGAGCCGGGTCAGTCACTGCCGTCATTACCCGCTCTATCGTCTCTTGCGGTGACAGGGCCAACTCAATATCGTTACCCGCCTGCTTGCTCATCTTGTCTTTGCCATCCAGCCCCAGCACCAGTGGAAACGAGGTAAGCTTAGCCTCAGGTTCGGGGAAGGTGTTGCCAAACTGATTATTAAACCGGCGGGCAATCTCCCTGGCTAACTCAAGATGCGGCAACTGGTCTTCCCCCACCGGCACTACCTCGGCTTTATACAGAACAATATCCGCCGTCATGAGCACCGGGTAGCCCACCAACCCATAGTTTACATTGTGGGGCTGAAGCTTTACTTTCTCCTTAAAGGTAGGTACGCGGAGCAGCCAGCCCAGTGGAGTAACCATGCTGAGCAAAGTGTGCAGTTGCATCACCTCAGTGACGTGGGATTGGATGAAGAGGATACTTTTCTCAGGGTCAAGCCCGGCTGCCAGCCAGTCCAGTATCATCTCATGGATGTTCTTCTGCAGCCCTCCAGTGTCCTCCAACGAGGTCAGAGCATGGAGGTCAACAATACAATAGATACAATCGTACTCATCCTGGAGATCAACATAGTTCTGGATAGCGCCTATATAGTTACCCAGGTGTTGCCGCCCGGTAGGCCTCGCCCCGGAAAAAACGCGTCGCTTCATTTCGCCTCCTCAGAGAGACAGTGTAGCACACAACAAACAGTGACCACAACAAAGACCTCTCAGCACGCCGTGGCTTCTCGGTTCCGCGGTTGAGGTTAATTTGCCACGCGGCCGATGAAGAGAATAGCACCCGTGCCAATATCGCGATTCAGGGCTGCCGCTGGCTGAGCACGATTGTTGACCGCGCCGAGCCGGTGCCGGGACTCGAAGGGCTTTTGGGCAGGGCGAGAGGATAAGTGACTTAGTCGAACATCCCTGCCTGTTAAGTGTCTGTACCGGGAATTCCAAGATTATGGTTTACTAGAAGTTGTGCTCGTGTACAAACACGGTTTTGTCCTCAACCTTTTGAATTTCAATCACTCTTAATCGGGTTATACTTGCCAAAGCTATAGAGTCTCGGGAATATAGCTTTACGGATTTCTTCAAAAGCAAATAGCCCGCCGGCCCCCAGCACCACAACACCCCAGTCACTCAGCGTTAGAGGAAAGGTATCAAAAGCTATCTGCAGGAAGGGCACATAGACCACTGCTATCTGCAATAATACTGCCAGACCGATAGAAAATACGAGGACACGGTTACGGAAAACACCCAGTCTGAATATTGTGTGTTCATCAGACCGGGCACTGAAAGCCATTAACCACTCAAAAGCGACTAGTGAGCAGAAAGCCAGCGTCCGGGCTTCTTCGACAGTCATTCTCGCTTCAGCCCAGCGGAAAATCAGGAAGGTGCCCAGACCTATCAGAATCGCCATTACCGCTATCCGTACAAATAGTCCGGGGTAGATAAGACCGACGCCGGGGTGTCGGGGCGGCTGCTTTAGTTCGTCGCCAAACTTCGGTTCCATACCTAGCGGAATATCCCCGGCAGTATCCGTGACCAGATTGACCCAGAGAATCTGGACTGCCAGCAAAGGAGATTGGCCAACGAATATCAGAGCCAGTATTAGAGTCACAAGCTCGCTTAAATTCGTATTTAGCGTGTAGAAAAGGACGTTTCTCAGCCGGTTAAAGATAGCCCTGCCTTCATCCACCGCCGATACCACAGAAGCGAAATTATCATCTGCGAGGACCATGTCGCTGGCCTCTTTGGCAACATCCGTTCCTGTGACACCCATAGATACTCCTATGTCAGCCGCTTTTAGTGCCGGAGCATCGTTGACTCCGTCCCCGGTCATCGCTACGATTTCCCCGTTAGCCTTAAGGGCATTCACAATCCTTAACTTATGGAGCGGCTCGATGCGGGCAAAAACCGAGATGTTTTCTATTTCGGCGGCCAGTTCCTCATCGCTCATTTTTTGCATTTCAGCCCCTGTCACCGCTTTCCCCTGAGGAATATCAACCTGGCGTGCCACCGATTCCGCCGTTATCTTGTTATCGCCGGTTATCATCTTCACCTTGATGCCGGCCTGTTTGCATAAAGCGACCGCCTCCTTGGCCTCATGCCGGGGTGGGTCCGCCATACCGGTCAGACCGATAAATGTCAAACCATCCTGTATGTCATTATCAGACAGTTTGTCCGATTTCGAAGGAAAATCGCGATAGGCAATGGCAATCACTCTCAGAGCATCCTTACCCATATCCGTCGAGGCTTTCGATATCTGGGCGCAATCGGATTCGGTAATATCTGTCACCTGGCCGTTTTTGAGGATATGTTTGCTAAAGGAAAGAATTTTCTCTACCGAACCTTTTATATAGGCCGTTTTATGCCCCGCCTCTGCATGAAGCGTAGCCATATAATGCAGAGTAACCATATATTGTTTTTCGCTGGCAAAAGGCAGTTCGTCTTCCCGCGGATACGCCTCTTCCAGATCGGTCTTATTCAATCCGGCTTTAGCGGCTGCCACCACCAGGGCTCCTTCAGTAGGATCGCCAAAGATGCCATGTTTCCCATTATTCTGAGTCAGTGAAGCATCGTTACAAAGGGCACCGGCTCTCAATAGCAGCATAAGTTCTTTGCCTCCGGCCGGGTTGATCGGTCTACCATCCTGCTTGAATTCGCCCTTCGGCTCGTAGCCTTCACCGGTAACCTCGATGTACCTGCCGTTTATAAAAAGTCGGCGGACAGTCATCTGGTTTAAGGTCAGTGTGCCGGTCTTGTCCGAGCAGATGACCGTAGCTGAACCAAGGGTTTCCACGGCCACAAGTCTCCGGATAATGGAGTTGCGGCGCGCCATCGCTCGCATGCCCACGGCCAGCACCACGGTCAAGACGGCAGGTAGACCCTCAGGGATAGAAGCTACAGCCGCCGCAATCGCCAGCAGGAACAGGTCGAAAAGTCCCAGGCCCTGGAGTAAACCAACGACTACCAGAAGAGCACTGACTCCCAGGAAAACAAATACCAGATACTGACTGAGCTTGTTGATATTTCTCTGTAGCGGTGTCTCCTCTTGCTTGACCTCTTCGAGTCCGGTAGCTATCTTACCTATTTCAGTTTCCATGCCGGTAAGCACCGCCACACCTACAGCCCGGCCGCTGGTAACAATGGTGCTCATGAAGAGCATATTTACTCTTTCGGCGATAATGGCATCCTCTGGTAGGGGGGCAAGTTGCTTTTCCACCGGGATAGACTCCCCGGTCAGGGCAGATTCATTGACCTTTAAGTTGACGCTTTCCAGTAACCTGACATCCGCCGGGACTTTATCTCCGGCTTCGAATAGTACGACATCCCCGGGGACTATCTCACGGGCGGATATGGTCTCGATATTTCCGCTACGCCTGACTTTAGCTTTTGGCGCAGCCATCTCCAGCAGTGCTTCCATAGCTTTTTCGGCCTGACTCTCCTGGAAGGTTCCGATCACGGCGTTTAGAATAATTACGCCAAATATTACTGTTGCATCTATGTAATGCTCTTCTCCGGTGAAAAACTGTGTTATCAGGGAAATAATTCCGGCGGCCAGTAAGACATATATCAAAGGACTGAGGAACTGCCGCAGGAAAACCATAATCGTAGGGGTTTTCTTCTTGCCGACAAGCTCGTTCGCACCGTACCGGGCCAGGCGTTCGTTAGCTTCCTCCTCTGTAAGGCCGGATATGCGAGAGCCCGTCTTTGATAAGATTTCTTCCGCTGTTAGGCTATGCCAGGAAATGCTCGCATTTTTCATATAACTAAATTTAACCTAATTATCATTCGGGTTCAATTTCTTTGATCCCGGATTCTTAACGCTAAAGATAATCCCTGCAAAATTTAACCGTTTGCAGCAGCTCCTTAAACGAGCGGCGACACTTCATGTCTTTCACCCCTATATTCTTGACAGGGCACCCGATAAACGGCGTGTTCAGGAGGGGCATCAGCCCCTCTTTATTTATTTCCCCCTCCCTTTGAAGTTCGAGGGGTGTTCAAGAGGGGCATTAGCCCCTCTCTATTTATCTCCCCTGTCTCCTTCGAAGTTTGAGGGGTGTTCAAGAGGGGCGCTAGCCCCTCTTTATTTATTTCCCCCTCTCCTTTGAAGGAGAGGGGGATTAAGGGGGTGAGGTTGATTACCAATCACCCAACTCCACTTGACTCTCCAGATAATGAGCCTATAATAGAACATTGAGGGAGGTAAACATGATTAGAAGCTTCAACGGCAAGACCCCCAGGATAGCCGAATCAGCCTTTGTCAGTGAGGCTGCCTATGTTGTCGGCGATGTCGAAATCGGTGAAAACTCCAGCGTCTGGCCGGGGGCAGTCATCAGGGGTGACCTGGGCGCTATAAAAATCGGCAACAATACCGAGGTCGAAGATGTCTGTGTTATCCATTCCGGGGCACCCCCGGCCCCTGTTGGAGATGTTACTATCGGGGACAACGTGCACATTGGCCACGGTGCCATTGTCCACGCCCGAAGAATAGGCGATAATGTCCTTATCGGGATGAATGCGACCATCCTCCATGATGCCCAAATCGGCAACTTTTGTGTCATTGGTGCCGGCTGCCTGGTTAGCCAGGGCATGCTAATCCCCGACAGGTCATTTGTGGTTGGCGTTCCCGGCAAGATCAAAGGACAAGCTTCGGAGCAGCAACTATGGTGGGTAAATGAAGGCCCTCAAACCTATGCCAAATTATCCAGACAATATATACGGGAGGGGCTATAGCACTTTACATTGTCTCCGGTGCCGTCATGCCCATGAAGTAAAGAGTCCTGGCTAGAACGAGCTTGGCAGCCTCAACCAGCTTGAGGCGAGCGTGGGTCAACATCTCATTCCGGGAAATAACCCGGCACTGCTTATAGAAGCTATGGAATATCGTTGCCAGGTCTAGGGCATAGTAAGGCAGATGGTGAGGCTCCAGTGTCCGGACAACAATCTCCACTATCTCAGGCAGAAGCAGCATCTTGCGGATTAAAGTCAGCTCCGGCTCGGCAACCAGCAGGGAAACATCCCCGTCCCCCCACTCGATCTTCCTTTGACGAGCCAGGCGGAGGATACTGGCAATACGAGCATGGGCGTACTGAACGTAGTAGACCGGATTGTCCGCTGACTCCTTTTTAGCTAACTCCAGGTCAAAGTCCATCTGGCTATCAGCCGAGCGTGAAAGGAAGAAGAAGCGGCAAGCATCGCTCCCCACCTCCTCGACCACCTCCCTTAAGGTGATGATGTCCCCGCTGCGTTTGGAGAAGCGAACTAGCTCGTCACCCCGACGCAGGGTTACCATCTGAGAGATTATCACCTGCAGGCGCTCCGGGGAGATACCCAGTGCCCCAACGACTGCTTTCATACGCGATATGTGCCCCTGGTGGTCGGCGCCCCAGATATTGATCACCCGGTCAAAGTTGCGCCCTAAAAACTTGTTATAGTGATAGGCAATGTCCGAGGCAAAATAGGTCGGCGAACCATCCCCACGCACGACCACGTTGTCCTTATCATCGCCCAAAGCGGTGGACGTAAACCAGGTAGCCCCCTCCTTCTCCGTGATATAGCCCCCCTGATGCAGCTGTGCCATCACCTTCTGGTACTGCCCGCTATCATAAAGGCTCCGCTCACTGATCCAGGCGTCAAAAGTAACCCCTAGCCGCTCCAGGTCACTCTTGATTAGTTTTATTATCTTCTCCAAACCGATTTGCCCCAGTTGCAGCACTGCCTCTGGCTCGGGCAAGGAGAGAAACCGGTCTCCCTCCTCAGCAATAATTTCTTTGGCCAGCTCAACCATATAGTCGCCCAAGTAACCATCAGCCGGCATCTCGGCCTCCACACCCAGAGATTGCCGGTAGCGAGCATAGAGTGAGCGGTTAAAGGCATCCATCTGGCTACCCGCATCATTTATGTAATACTC
>CAZNSC010000131.1:0-7805 GCA_964575695.1 uncultured Dehalococcoidales bacterium | reverse complement strand
CCCTAGAAGACATGGAAAAATTATTCGAAGAGATCACCACCGAAGAGCAAAGGAGTGCTTTTGTTGAGAATCTGGAGCTGGATTTTGCCTACAGTGTCCCCGGGCTGGCCCGATTCCGAGTCAGTGTAATAAGACAGAGGGGAACCTTAAGTATTGCCGTCCGGCTGGTACCACTGGAGGTGCTCTCTATTGACGAATTGGGGCTGCCCCAAATTCTA
Organism: uncultured Dehalococcoidales bacterium; assembly: GCA_964575695.1. Classification (GTDB taxonomy): domain Bacteria; phylum Chloroflexota; class Dehalococcoidia; order Dehalococcoidales; family W111; genus CAZNSC01. The sequence goes on along the minus strand of CAZNSC010000131.1, from coordinate 7,587 downwards.
AAGCACCTTGTCCTCAAGCCGAGGGGGCTCATTCTGGTGACCGGCCCGACCGGCGGTGGCAAGTCTACCACCCTGGCAGCCATGATCAACCATCTGAACGAGAACGCCAGACGAAATGTAATAACCATTGAAGACCCTATAGAATACCTGCATCCCAATAAGAATTGTATTATTGCCCAGCAAGACTTGGGTGATGACACAAAATCCTTTGCTGTTGCCTTGGTACATGCTCTGCGGCATGACCCGGATGTGATCGTTGTTGGCGAGATGCGTGACCTGGACACTATAGCCACGGCGATAACAGCTGCAGAGACAGGCCATCTGGTACTAGGCACATTGCACACTACAGATGCTGCCCAGACCATTGACCGCATAATCGATATTTTCCCGCCGAGCCAGCAGCAGCAAATCAAACTCCAGTTGGCACAGGTACTGCAGGCCGTGATATCACAGACTCTCTTACCCCGCATCGGGGGAGGGCGGATAGCCGCCTGTGAAATCCTGACTGCTACTTACGCTGTCAGGCACCTCATCCGAGATGGAAAAACATTTCAACTGCCGAACATAATGCAGCTCGGTAGCAAGGATGGCATGCAGACCCTAGACCAGGCATTAGTTGACCTGGTCAAAACGTGCACGGTAACCGAGGAGGAAGCCATGATGAGAAGCGGCGATCCGGAGCAGATTAGAAAGCTGTCATCTCAGGTTGGTGCCCTCCAGCCAACGGAGAAATACGTGCTATCGGGAAGCTTAGGTGAAAGTGACTGGTCATAGGATGATGGGCCTTTGCGACAGGATGGGACAACGGCTGATACCTTGACCGAATAATTGACGGGCGCACAGACCGGGTAAATCGCGGGGAAAGCATGAGGCTTGTCTGACCGACTATCCTTGGTCGCAAGCATCGCCTGTGAGCCCGAGCGGCACCCGTGTTTGAGGGCACAGGGTTGGTGACCAGTGGTTCATCGATAGCTCGAGCACGTCATGAATACCACCGGACAAAGTCATCTAACCGAACCCTATTGCTTTGATACGTATTGATTGGCGATTCAAAATCTGGGTAACCTATCGAGATTCCAAGCACCAGTAGTTTGGTACTCGGAATTCCGAGAAATCCGCGGACAGCGTCTGGATAATTAGCCAAGGACCCCTGAGGACAGCTCCCCAAGCCAAAAGAATGAGCCGCCAGCAAGATACTCTGTGCGAACAGCCCCATGTCAAATAATGACCAGGAAGAGACTGAGCTGTCCGTAAACAGGAAGAGGACGCAGGGCGCTCCGTAAAACTCAAAGTTGCGCAGGTGCAGAGCCTTCCTGTGCTGCCCGGTCTCATGCTCAATTCCCATGGCTCTGAACCTTCTGGCACTGTGTTCCTTTGCTCGGTGCCCCAACTCAGTTGGCAGGCCCTCCGGTAGCGGTATGTCAGGATTCGGAGTAACATTTGATTCTGCCATCTCATAAAGAATCTTACTGAGTTCCTCCTTCTTATTACCGCTAACCGATGCAACCTCCCAAGGTTGCGTATTGATGCAAGAAGGGCTCTTGCTGGCTGCCTTCAAGATTCTCTGGATTACTTCTTGAGGGACGGGAACCGGTCTAAACGCACGAAAACTCTTTCTTGTCTCGATACCTTCCAGTAATTCCATGGCATATCACCCCCACGCTAATTGCAGATTATAGCCTTACGGTTTTCCCGCGTCAAAGCCTTCAGCACCCAACATATAACCAGAAAGCTGCCCGTTACCTTAAGTTGCGACAAGCTTAGAAGTAAATCGTTGCTAGATTCTCTATTGCAGGTGAGGTTGGCTTATAGTAAGATGTCGCTACATAGCCTTAGGGGAAAGCATGCCGGTGAAACTAGAGCTAATCGTCCCTAGTACACAGGAGAATATTCGAAGGCGGAAGAAGGGCTTAATCCCACACCTCGGTCTGGCGATGGTCGCCGCCCTGACTCCCCCAGAGGTCGAAGTCTCCTTAACAGACGAGAATGTCACAGATATCGATTTCCAGAAGGAAATCGATCTAGTGGGGATCACGGCACTAACTGTCACCGCGCCACGTGCCTACGAGATCGCTGACAACTTCAGAGCGAGGGGAGTAAAGGTTGTCTTAGGAGGCGCCCATCCTAGCGCTCTGCCCGACGAGGCGAGTCAGCATGCTGATGCCGTAGTCATCGGAGAAGCCGAAGGAATTTGGCCAGATTTGATCAGTGATTTCAAGGCAAACAAACTGCAAAGGGTCTACATGCAAAGTGAGCGACCCAGCTTGGTCAACCTGCCTATCCCCAGGCGAGACTTATTCACCAAGGGAGCTTATCATGTCACGAACACGATCTCAACCACTAGGGGCTGTCCCTATGCATGCTCTTTCTGCCCAGTTACTGCTTTCTTCGGACACACATATCGCTGCCGCCCCGTAGAAGAAGTCCTCAAGGAAATCGAAACACTAAACCGGAAGGAATTTATCGTCTTCGTTGACGATAATATCGTAGGTAATCCCAAATTTGCTGAAGAGCTCTTTCGTGCCCTCATTCCTTATAAAATCAAGTGGGTGTCCCAGGCCTCGGTCACGGTAGCGAGAAATGACGAATTACTCAGACTTGCAGCTGCAAGTGGCTGTGTGGACTTATTCATTGGTTTTGAGACACTATCCCCAGCGAATCTGGCCGCGGTAGGCAAGAAGGTCAATATAGTCGATGAATACGAAACGGTGATTAAGAAAATCCATTCCCACGGCATTGCTATCCACGGCTTCTTTATCGTGGGCCTGGATGAAGACGACGAAGAGGTTTTTGGACGCACCCTCGACTTTGCCCAAAAAATGCGTTTAGAGAGCGCTCAATTTGCCTGGCCTGTACCGTATCCAGGTACCGCCTTCTACGATGCCTTGGATAAGGCTGGGCGAATAGTCACCAAGGACTGGTCACAGTACGAATCCAACGTGGTGTTTGAACCAAAGTTAATGTCGCGAGAGATGCTACAAAAGCGGCGGAACCTAGTTTTTAACGAATTTTATAGCCTGCCCTCAATCTGGAGGAGGGTCGGAATGTTACGCCGGAATTTGAGGGAACTTTGGATAGTGAATCTTTACTACCGCAATTTCTTTCGGAGACAATCGAAAACCGATAGATAGCAACGGCTCAAATTTCACTTCGTCTCTTAGTAAGACCAGGGCTCAGTTCCGCCTGAACAAATAGCCAATTTGGGCTGAGAAGCTTACATTCTCTAGATCACTTTGGGCCTACTACAGAATTCCTTAAAGTCCCGATGCTCTGTATCCTGACTTCGACTACGTCGCCCGGCCTAATCTGGCCAACACCTGATGGTGTCCCGGTAGCGATTACATCACCCGGTAGTAGCGTCATTACGTTTGAAACAAAGCTAATAATCCTGGACACTCCAAAGACAAGATCACCGGTACGGGAAGACTGCCGGAGTTTGCCATTGAGGTAGGTCTCTATGCCGAGGTCATCGGGATCAACCTCCGTCTCAATCCATGGACCTATTGGTGCGAAAGTATCATAGCACTTACCCCTGGTCCACTGGCCGTCGGCTCCCGAAACGTCACGGTCCGAGACGTCGTTACAACAAGTGTAGCCCATGACATATTTCTTCGCTTTGCTCTCCGGCACATCCTTTGCCTTCATGCCGATCGCTACGGCCAGTTCGCCTTCGTAATCCACTCGTCTCGATAGGCTGCTCAAGATAATCTTGTCATCAGGGCCAACGACTGCCGTGGATGGTTTGAGCAGGATAAGAGGTTCCGAAGGCAGGGGCAACTTAATCTCTTCAGCATGGCTGCGGTAATTCAGCCCCAGACAGACTATTTTGGATGGGAGGCAAGGGGCGAGTAACCTGACTTCGTCCAATCTGTAGGTACTCCCGTCAAGCGGAAACAGGCCGCCAAACCGTCTGAAACGGGCAAACGGGCTGCCTCGGATGCCCTGTACAACATTGTCCGCCAATATCCCATATTTGACTTTACCCCGGGCGTTAACGCGAACAATACGCAATTATGCCTCCTCTCCAAATAGTACCAGCAGTGTATCACAGTGTATCATAGTATAGCTGTCTGAATATAAGCAAATTTTGCACCGTGATTCGTCATAGCCCATCCTATTAGGGCCCGCGAACTGTCAATCCCCAGTCGCGAAGAAATACTAACGCCGTTTGACTAAGGCACAACGCCTCGCATAGAATGAAATCAAGGATGATAAAGAGGCGAAGGTGCTTTCCGATTCTACGGTATGTAAAAGGGGTATACGTTGAGGTGTAAATACCTGGCTGTATGGACGCCGCTGGTTGTCATTCTGGGAATAGGTATGGTCGTTTTTTCGTGTCATCCGATTCAACCCGGCCTGACCCCGACACCATCACTCCAACCTTTAGAGCAGACGCCGCGCCCGCCAGATATTGAGGAGCCGGTTACCGAACAGCGCCCTGACAACTCCTCCCCTCTAGTGTTAAGGGACCCGGCTAAGATGGACAATTCCACTATTCCAATAACACCGGTGGAAGAGCTAAATATCACCGGTTTGGCCCCTGAAGTGGATATTGCAGAGTATCGGCTTACCATAGACGGACTCGTAGAAACTCAGCTGGCCTTGACTTATGAGGCGCTTATGGGATACCCCACGGTCACTGAGGTAGTTCTGCTTATCTGTCCCGATGCCTTTGCTGACAATGCAAAGTGGACAGGAGTGCCAGTGACGACACTCCTTGTTGAAACTGGCGTCAAGCCTCAGGCGAGTCAAGTTGCCTTTCATGCCTTGGATGGTTACTGTCAAGTGCTGACTCTTGAAGAAGTCCAAAGGGAAGGCGTCTTCCTGGCACACACAGTCAACGGCCAGACACTACCGATAGAGCATGGCTACCCGCTACGCCTGGTCGTAAAAGGTAAATACGGCAACGAATGGGTAAAATGGGTAGAGCGCATCGAGGTTATTTAGCGGGAAAATAAACCGTCAATCCACACCGTCTCAAGCTCCGTGCTCTACAAGCTGATAGACTAGCTTGTCCTGCCGGCCCGGGGGGTGGTCAAGACGATTACCAAAGCCAAGATGGACAGAACGGCAAACGAAAGCCAGATACCTTGATAACTACCCCAGGTGTCGAATACCCACCCGGCCAGAGGCGGGCCCGTGATATTTCCCAACATCATGACGCCGACCGTGAAGCCGTGGATTGTGCCGAACTTACTCGTGCCAAAGCATTCTCTGACCAGGGCCACCCGCATAACAATGCCGATCCCCCATGCTATGCCAAAAACGATGACAAACAGCACAAGAAGCCATACCCCCCGAGAAGAAGCGTACTCAAAAAAGAGCAGCCCTAAGCTCGACAGGGCACAGCCTACAGCAGCCATCCGTCTGTTGCCTAACCTACCCCCCAACCAACTGAAACCTAAGCGGCCGGCGATACTCACTAGTGGTACCGCGCTGGCCACCAGACCGGCGGCTGACCTAGCAATGCCAACGGTGCTGAGATAGGGCATCACATGGGTAGCCACCGCATTAGTCAACATGAATTGAATCATGAAGGCCACCGCTATGTGCCAGAAGGCCCTGCTCCTTAGGGCCTGATTAGGTTGCACATCGATACCAGCACTCTGCATCGAGGTCAGGCCTTCCTGAGTGACGAAGGTGCTGGTGGCATCACCGTCGGGAAGATAGCCGTATTTCTCCGGCTTATGCCGAATCAGGAGTGACAAGGGCAAAGCTATTACCCACACACCGATGCCTAGGACGACCATCGCCATGCGCCACTGAAATGCGTCAATAAGTATGGCGATTAACGGCACCATAATGCCGCCCGCGGCAAAGCCACTAACAGTAATGCCCGTGGCTATCGCCACTTTTCTGCGGAACCAGTTGACTATAGCCGTCAGCATCACCGTTTGACTACAGGTGCTCATGCCTAAAGCTATCAGAACGAAGGCCAGGTAAAACACGCCAAGAGAATTAGTAAGGCTCAGCACAATCAAGCCCAGGCCGGCTACAATGGCTCCTGCAAATATCAGCCTTCTTGGTCCCCAACGGTCAACGAGCAACCCCATGATTGGTGCAAGAAGGCCTGTCTCCAGTCCCCGCAGTGAAGCAGCAAGCGAAATCTGTGCATAGCTCCAGCCAAATTCGTCGGCTATCGGCTCAAAAACTGCGGTGAAGCCGAAGACAACAACGCCGCTCGTATACAGCGCAACGAAGCAGCATGCGCCAACAACCCACCACCCATAGAATACTTTCGAGTGCTCTTGCTTCACATCTATTACAGAATATCCATCTCAAGGCTATTTGGGGTATTGCTCCCGGGCGGAAGAGGCAACCCAAAACTGCCCTGTAGACCACTTGCAGAACTGCTACATCGTATCCCATTGTACTACTAGCCTGACACAGACTTCTTCATGATATATATAGGCCAGAAGCTTAATCAAGGACAATTCATTTTGCCCTTCCTCCAGAATTGGTGCCTACAGAATGTGTTGGCCGCGCAACTGGGGTGATGCTCTCCGCAGGATATGCAGGAGGGCTGGTCGGCCCTTGGATAGGGGGGCGCCTCATGGACGTCACAGGAAGCCTCAACTTACATCTATGGTTCTCACGGGGCTAGCCGCAGTTGCCCCCGGCCTCACTTTCAGACTACCTGAGACCGGCCCAGGAGCAGGTCCGCTGAGGCGACAGCCAGCAAATTTGTTAAACTAAGATGGTCAACCTAGATATTCTTCCCGGTCATCGTTCTGGCTGCCCGGCTTACCGGTTGTCGGCGTCTTTATCCTTTTGCTCAACGATAAAACGAGCAATATCTTCCTGCCGAAACCTCCTATCGCCACGAGGACCAAGTCGGTACGCCTTCAGTATTCCCTTATTAGTCCACCGTCTCACCGTGTTGATATCGACACTCAGAAGATTGGCGACATCGCGTGCGGTCAACATGGCGTTGCCTCTTACAGCGCGTGTCATATCCGTCTAGTTCTCCCATTTGATTGCTGTGTTATCACTATTACTAAGGTTGTAGCCAGGATAGAAACATGTACTCAAGTCTCCAGCTACTCACCGGGCAAATCCTGGCTCAAAATAGGCATATCAGAAGCCTCACAAGCTAAAACAACACGGCCATTCCAGGTTGCCCACTTAAAGTAGCGAGGGCACAGCCTCTGAGGCATCAACTAACTCCTTAAGTTTGGCCTCGATTTCTTTTTGTCTCTTCTCCTTTTCCTGGATAGAGTTGGGCAGTTTCGTGTAGTATTGCCTCACCTTATCGACATAACTCAGCTGGGACAGGATGAGGGTGGTTCTCAGCGTGCGTTGTTTGTGCGGGTAATCACCGTAGCGAATTACAGCTTCCGGGGCAATATCTTTCAGGTAGTCTCCAAGCTCCTTGACCAGATCCATGTTCATTTCTATGGGCGGTGCTGAAAGCAAGTATAGTGCACTACCCGAATCCGTGGGATTGCATCCCAGGGATAGGTTACTTACAGCCTGGTCCATAGCCTGTATTCCTTTGTGGGTTTCAGTGCTTTTCTTCCTGAAGTCGCGTGTCCGATAGAGTGGGAGTCTAATCCCTGACAGATGCGATTCACCATAGCCCAGCAC
>CAZNSC010000130.1:0-7860 GCA_964575695.1 uncultured Dehalococcoidales bacterium | reverse complement strand
CAACGACGCCGGGCCGGGTATTCAAAGGGTTGCGCATGGCGGGACATATGGGCAACAGCCGCGTAACCGTGCAGCGCCTTCAGGTAGTTGACGCTGACCCTGCCCGCAACCTGCTGCTGCTCAAGGGGGCGGTTCCTGGTGCCCGGCACCAGCTGTTGCTCATAGAAAGGTCGATGAGGGGGAGGTAGCAAAGTGCAGGTTCCGGTCTATAGCCTTGCTGGTGAGGTAGTTGACCAGATTGAGATCAGTGACAATGTCTTTGCCGTGCCCTTTAATCAGGCGGTGGTACACCAGGCATTGGTAAGCCAGCAGGCAAATGCCCGTCAGGGAACAGCCAGCACCAAAAGCCGGGGTGAGGTTTCCGGCAGTAGTCGGAAGTTGTTTCGGCAGAAACATACCGGTATGGCCCGGGCAGGCAATCGGCGGTCGCCAATACGGCGGGGGGGTGGCATCGTCTTTGGCCCTAAGCCAAGGAGCTACCGGCAGGCGATGCCGCGGAAGATGCGCCAGCTAGCCTTGAGGTGCGTTCTATCGGCCAAGGCTGGAGAAGGAGAGCTAAAGGTTGTGGAGGACTTAACGCTTGAGCAGCCCAGGACCAGGGAGATGGCGCGGATTCTGGGTGTACTGGGTGCTGACGAATCCGCCCTTATCGTTACCGTTGAACCGGGTGACAGTGTTGTCAAGTCAGCTCGTAATCTGGTCGGGGTTAAGACGATACCGGCGAGTTTGCTTAATGTTGTTGACCTCCTCTCCTACAAGGTGTTACTCATGACTGTGGCCGCAGTTCACAGGGCAGAGCAATTGTGGGGGCAGAGGGCGTCCCGGGGAGGGGTTAATGCATCTGTATGAAGTATTGCGCCGCCCGGTAATAACCGAGAAGGGAACTGTCCTTCAGTCTCAGAATAAATATGCCTTCGAGGTAGCCGGTGGGGCTAACAAGCCCCAGATTAAACAGGCGGTGGAAAAGGCATTCGGTGTCAAGGTGACCGCAGTCAATGTGATGACGATGCGCGGCAAGATGCGGAGGGTGGGGAGACGGCAGGTGTTGACACCCTCCTGGAGAAAGGCGGTAGTCACCCTCAAGCCCGGGGACAAGATTGAAATCTTTGAGGGTGTTTGATATTGGCAGTGAGGTATTTAGAGTATATGGAGGCAGCTAAGTGGCACTGAAGGTGTATCGCCCGACTTCGCCTGGTCGGCGGGGCATGACTGGCGCTACCTTTGAGGAAATAACCAAGGACAAGCCAGAGAAATCGCTGCTGTTACCGCTGAGGAAGAAGGCGGGGCGTAACAGTCGGGGGAAGGTAACCGTTCGCCACCGTGGTGGCGGGGCTCGTCGTCGGCTCCGCATCATTGACTTTAGACGGGACAAGGCCGGCATTCCCGGGCGGGTGGCGGCAATTGAATATGACCCGAATCGTTCGGCACGTATTGCCCTGATCCACTATGCCGATGGGGAAAAGCGCTATATCCTGGCTCCTCTAGGACTTGGTGTGGGCAATATCATCAAGTCGGGTGAGGATGCCGAGATAAAACCGGGGAATACCTTACCGATGAGGCTAATCCCGACGGGCACCCTGATTCATAATGTTGAGTTCGAGAAGGGTAAGGGGGGGCAGATGGTGCGGAGCGCCGGTGTTGCCGCGCAGCTCATGGTGAGGGAGAACGAATACGTCCTGGTTCGATTACCATCGGGCGAGGTGCGGCGGATCCGGGGCGATTGTTCCGCTACTATCGGGCAGGTAGGTAACGTTGATCACCAGAATATCAGTTTGGGTAAGGCGGGGCGCAGGCGATGGTTAGGCCGGCGACCAACGGTGAGAGGTTCGGCGATGACCCCCCGGGACCATCCTCATGGTGGTGGGGAGGGCCGAGCCCCCATAGGACTTCCGGGTCCCAAAACACCCTGGGGCAAGCCGGCTATGGGCTATAAGACCCGCTTGCGTAAGCCTTCAGATAAGTTGATCGTCAGCCGTAGGAAGTAGGAGGAAAATGTCTCGGTCAACGAAAAAGGGTCCGGCTGTTGATGCCAAATTAGTGAGGAAGGCGGAGGCAGTTAGCCGCTCTGGGCAGAAGACGGTAATAAAGACCTGGTCGCGCTGGTCTACTATCTTGCCTCAGATGGTAGGGTTAACCATCGCTGTGCATGATGGTCGGCGGCATGTGCCCATCTATATTACCGAGAACATGGTCGGGCACAAATTGGGTGAGTTTGCACTAACCCGAACCTTTAGGGGCCATACAGGTAAGGCAGAAAGAATCACCCGGGCGAAGAAACAGTAGTAGGTTTTCGATGGAAGTAAAGGCAATCGCTAAAGATACGGGGGTATCACCACGCAAGGTGCGTCCGCTGATAGACATGGTGCGGGGTAAGAAGGTGGACGAGGCACTGAGCTTACTCCGGTTTGCCCCGACACCAACGGCTCGAATGGTCGCCAAGGTGATCAAATCGGCGGCGGCTAATGCGGAGAACAATTATGAGATGACCCCCTCAGACTTGAAGATTGTTAGTATCTTTGCTGGTGAGGCGCGCACCTTGAAGAGGTTTCGCCCCCGTTCCCGAGGGCGAGTAAGCCCTATCCTTAAGCGTTCTAGTCATATTACCGTTGTTGTTGCTGAGCAGGGAGACTGATGGGACATAAGGTTCACCCGATAGGTTTTAGAATTGGCGTCATCCGTGATTGGCAGGCCAAGTGGTATGCCGATATCCACTATGGGGAGTTTGTCCGGGAGGACTTGAGGTTGCGGCAGACTATTGCTGATGGGTATCGTGAGGCCGGCATCTCCCAGGTCGAGATCAATCGACAGGCAAACGAAATATTGATCACCATTTATACTGCCCGCCCCGGTGTCGTTATTGGGCGGGGTGGACAGCGCGTTGATGAGATGAGACATAACCTGGAGCAGATTATTGGTAAGCGGGTGCGGCTGAATATCATGGAGGTTCCGCAGCCGGAACTTGATGCCACCCTGGTCGCCAGGACGGTGGCCGAGCAAATTGAGCGCCGTGTTGCTTACCGGAGGTCGATGAAACAGGCAATTTCTCGTGCTGTTCAGGCCGGGGCTAAAGGAGTGAGAATCAGTTGTGCCGGTAGATTAGGCGGCGCTGAGATCGCCCGCCGCCAGACAATGCACGATGGGCAGGTACCGTTGCATACCTTGCGGGCTGATATTGATTACGGCTTTGTCGAGGCGCGTACCCCCTTGGGTCGAATCGGGGTGAAGGTCTGGATATACAAAGGTGATATTCTTCCGGAAGCAGCGCTAGCGGAGGGTGCGGAGGTAGAATCGGCTGTCGAGCAGGAAGAGATGCCGGCTGAACCGGCAGTCAGTGGAGAGGCAGAATCCTCTGTCTCCGCCGGGCCAGCAGAAACGCTAACTGAAACAGCCGGTGAGCGTGTGGAGGCAGCGCCTGAGACGGAGACGAAAGAGAAGCGCACCAGGTCAAGGGCAAGGGCGAAGGCAGTGCCCTCCGCTGAACCGGCAAAAGATACGGGCGAGCCTACGGTAGATGTAGCTGCCGAGGCCGAGTCCTCGACCACCGAAGAAGGGGAGAAGGATGTTACAGCCGAAGCGGGTTAAGTATCGCAAGACCCATAGGGGTCACCGCCGCGGTCAAGCTCAGTCCGGGAATACGGTTGTTTTCGGTGATTTTGGCTTGCAGTCGCTTGAGTCTGCCTGGCTTACCAGCCGACAGATTGAAGCCGCACGGCGTGCGATTACTCACCATGTCCGCCGTGGTGGAAACATCTGGATACGGGTTTTTCCGGATAAACCGGTTACCAAGAAGCCGGCAGAGACCCGTATGGGTGGGGGTAAGGGGGCCCCGGACCACTGGGTAGCCGTGGTCAAAGCCGGCAGAATCCTGTTTGAAATGTCGGGGGTTGCGGTGGGTGTGGCTAAAGAGGCGATGCGCCTGGCGGCTCACAAGCTCCCCGTAGATACCAGGTTTGTGGCCCGGGAAACCGGTGTCTCCGTTGGTGGTGATTCGATGACCAAGGGGGTTAGCTCAAGTTGATGGTTGACGAAATTCGAGCTCTCAGCTCTCAGGAACTCTCAAAACAACTGGAAGAGGCTCATCAAGAGCTATTTAACCTCCGCTTCCGCTTGGCTACCCGGCAGTTGGTGAACCACCGCGAGATTCCGCGGGTGAAAAAGAAGATCGCTCGATTGGAGACGATAATCAAGGAAAGGGAGCTCGGTATCAGGTAGGTCTTAGGTATGGAGATGCGGCGTAAAACCAGATTGGGACGGGTGGTAAGCAACCGGATGGATAAGACGGTGGTTGTTGCTGTGGAGACATTCAAGCGTCACCGGCTCTACAAGAAGGCGATTAGGCAGGCCGTCAAGTATAAAGCTCATGACGAAAATAAGGAGTGCCAGGTAGGGGATATCGTCAGGATTGTCGAGACTCGTCCCCTGTCAAAAGAGAAGCGGTGGCGGGTTGCTGAGATAATAACCAAGGGAGAGGTGGTGGAGGTTGAGCCCGGAGATATCACATAAGATGAGGTTGGGGTGGGATGATTCAGCGCTATTCTAGAGTTAAGGTTGCCGACAATACCGGGGCACGCCAGTTGATGTGCATTGGCATCCTGGGTGGCACCGGGAAGAAATATGCTCGGATCGGTGATATAATTGTGGCTTCGGTGAAGAGGGCTATTCCGGGAGGTGCGGTGAAGAAGGGGGACGTCGTCCGGGCGGTTATCATTCGCTCAACCAAGCCATATCGGCGTCCTGACGGCTCTTATATCAGGTTTGATGAGAATGCGGCAGTGATTCTAACGGATAAGAACAATCCTCAGGGAACCCGAATCTTTGGGCCCGCCGCCAGGGAGTTGAGGGAGAAGAACTTCACCAAGATTATGTCACTGGCACCTGAGGTTTTGTGAGGTTGATGATGAAGATTAGAAAGAATGATACCGTACTCATCATCACCGGCAAGGATAGGAACAAGAAGGGTAAGGTGCGCTTTGCGTACCCCAAGAAGGAACGGTTGCTGGTGGAAGGTGTCAACTTTATTAAACGGCACACCCGAGCCAGGGGACAGGTCAGGCAGGCTGGTATCGTCGAGCGGGAGGCCCCGATTCATGTGTCCAACGTCATGCTACTGTGCAGCCGGTGCAATCATCCCACCCGTATCGGTTTTCGCTTTCTGGAGGATGGCAGAAAGGTTCGGGTCTGTCGCTCCTGCCACGAGGTAATTGATTAGATGTCCCGATTGCAGGAAAGGTATAAAGAGGAAATTGTGCCCGCTCTGGTGGAACGCTACGGGTATAAGAATGTAACGCAGGCGCCCCACCTGGAGAAGATTGTGCTCAATATCGGCCTGGGCGAGGCGACCCAGAATTCCAAAGCCCTGGAAGCGGCGGAGATGGATTTAGTGGCCATTTCAGGACAACACCCGGTGATTACTCGGGCCAAGAAGTCGATTTCTGCCTTCAGGCTGAGGGCGGGAATGCCGATCGGGTTGAAGGTAACCCTGCGCGGCCGCCGTATGTATGACTTCTTTGACAGGCTGGTGAACGCTGTCCTGCCCCGAATTCGTGAGTTTCAGGGGGTTCCCCGGAATTCCTTTGACGGTCGGGGTAACTATACCTTGGGATTCAGGGAACAGATTTTCTTTCCCGAGATTGAGTATGACAAGGTTGATAAGGTGCGGGGGCTGGAGGTTTCGATCGTTACTACCGCAAAGACAGGTGATGAAGGCAGAACCCTGCTGGAGCTATTGGGGATGCCTTTCACCAGGGATTGAAGGGGATGGCAAAAAAGTCAAAAATTGTTAAGTCGCAGCGCCCTGCCAAATACAGGGTGCAGCAGCATAACCGCTGCTACTTGTGTGGCCGGCCACGGGCCTATATCCGGAAGTTCGGTCTATGCCGTATTTGTTTCCGCAAGCTGGCCCTTACCGGCCAGATTCCCGGGGTGAGGAAGGCAAGCTGGTAGGTGTAGCTATGACGCTCTCTGATCCAATCGCTGATATGTTAACCCGAATCCGTAACGCCATCATGGCGAGGCACGATTTTGTGCTCGTGCCGAGCTCAAGGACGAAGCTGTCTATCGCCAGAATCCTCAGGGACGAGGGCTTCATCAGTGATTATGAAGTGCTGCGGGGCAAGCCCCACCGGGTAATCAAGGTTTATCTTAAGTACGGTGATGATAATCAGTCTGTTCTCTCCGGATTGGAGCGGATAAGCAAGCCCGGGCTTAGGGTGTACGTTCAACGGAAAGAAATCCCCCGTGTCTATGGGGGCTTGGGCGTTGCCATCCTGTCGACGCCTAAAGGGGTGATGACCGGGCAGAAAGCGTGGCGCCTTGGCATCGGTGGTGAGCTATTATGCTATATCTGGTAACCGAGACTGGGAGTGTTGGTTATGTCTAGAGTGGGGCGGTGGCCGATAACGGTACCGCCGGGTGTTACAGTGAATATTGAGAGCGGTGAGGTCACGGTAAAGGGCCCGAAGGGGGAGCTCCATCGCCGTTTCAACCCGGACATCGCGATTACCCGGCACGACGATAGCCTGATAGTATCACGGCCGAGTGATAGCAAGGTGCATCGCTCCTTGCACGGGCTGACCCGTGCCCTTCTGGCAAATATGGTGTCGGGGGTGGCCAACGGTTTTGAGAAGACCCTTGAGATTGTCGGCGTAGGCTATAGGGCGGAAAAGGTTGGTGATAAGCTGGTCTTCCGTGTTGGGTACTCACACCCGGTGACGGTGTCGCCATTGCCGGGTGTGTCTCTGGAGGTGGAGGGAGCAAGTCGTGTTAAAGTGACCGGGGCTAGCAAGGAAGCAGTCGGCGAAATGGCGGCTGAAATTCGGGCCATTCGCCCCCCGGATGCGTATAAAGGCAAGGGCATCAGGTATGCCGGTGAGGCAGTTCGCCTTAAACCGGGTAAAGCAGGTAAAGCTATTGGCAAGAGGAAATAATGGGCAGGGCTGAGCCAAGGCTGGCGCGATACCGAAGGCACGCTCGGGTAAGAGCCAAGGTCAGGGGCAGTGCCTCCAGGCCCCGACTCTGTGTTTTCCGGAGCTTGAGGCATTTCTATGCTCAGGTTATTGATGACGCAAAAGGGCATACCCTGGCCTCGGCATCAAGCCTTGACCCGGAGCTAGCCCATGAACTCGTCGGCAGAGCCAAAACCGGCAGGGCAGAACTCGTTGGCTCTCTGGTAGCCAGGCGGGCGTTGGACGCCGGCGTGAAACAGGTGGTTTTCGACCGTGGTGGCTACAAGTATCACGGCCGGGTCAAAGCCATGGCTGAGGCAGCTCGGCAGGCTGGGCTTGAGTTTTAGCTGGGGATGGTCTTAAGGTGATGAAACAGCGAATGAGCAGCATAGACCCGACAGAACTAACACTAAATGACAAACTGATTCATATCAACCGTGTGGCTAAGGTGGTGAAGGGGGGGAAGCGGCTCAGCTTTAGCGCCCTGGTGGTAACTGGTGATGGGAACGGGCACGTCGGCATCGGTCTGGGTAAGGCTAACGAGGTGCCCGCGGCAATCAGCAAGGCGGGCGCCATTGCCCGCAAGAGTCTGATTAAAGTGCCGCTGGTAGGGACGACTATCCCGCATGATATAAGGGTTAAGTTTGGTGCGGCTAACGTATTGCTAAAACCAGCCCCGCTGGGCATCGGTGTTATTGCTGGCGGCAGCGTCCGCGCCGTGCTCGAGGCAGCCGGTGTTAAAGATGTTCTGACTAAATCACTGGGCAGTGCTAATCGCATCAACGTGGCCCGGGCAACAGTGCTTGCCTTAAGCCGGCTTAGGCTGCCGGAAGAAGTGGTGGCTAAACGCAAGCCGGTTGAGGTTGGGGAGGCAACTGGTGGCTAGGCTGCGTATTACCTGGGTCAAGAGTGATAT
>CAZNSC010000129.1:0-7916 GCA_964575695.1 uncultured Dehalococcoidales bacterium | reverse complement strand
TCTTAAGTCTTCGCCCCAAATCCTACTCATGCTTTGGTCACTGGTACTAGCCCGCTATCGATACTAGTAGGTAAGCCCTGGTATCACGCACAGGTCATCCTTGGCAAATTATAACATATGTGGTAAAGTGGAAAAGAGGTTAACAAGCTTGACTCTAGTGAGTCTCGGGTAAGCTGAGGATCGGCAGTCTCTTTGGCGGGGCAGCCCCAGGCTCCCCAAGAATCATGCACTTTACCGGTGCCGTCAGGCTTGTTTTATCCACCACAAAATCGCGGTGCCACCTACCACCCACCATCAGGGGTCGGCTTAGAAGTTTTCGAAAAACGGGGTATTTATTACGAAAATCTAGATAGTTCTTGGCGGAATTACCACTTGCGTAAGATTTCCCTATGTAGTATTCTGGATATAGATTTTGATAGATTTTATTAGAAATTATAAATATTCTGCATGGCATATTGATAATGGTGGGAAGGCATTAAGGTCTATTGTGGAGCAAACATAGTTGGAGCAGGAAGCTTTTGTCAATATCAGTGAAGCCAGCCGAGTCCTTGGGGTCAGTGAGACAGCTCTGCGCCAGTGGACGGATGAGGGGAGAATAAAGGCTTTTGTCACTCCCGGAGGGCACCGCCGCTATTCGAAAGCAGAATTAAGGAAGTTCATGGGTGCATATCCAAGGATGCTGGGTGTAAAGGACTTGGTTCTCGAACTGGAAGATACTACTCACACACTGCGGGAAATCGGCCGGGCGTCACTGAAGAATAAACCGTGGTATGACGAACTGAATGCAGAATCACGGGAGCATTTGGCTGACCTCGGCCGCCGTATCCTAAATCTGATTATCAAATATGTCGCCGAACCCTCCCATCGAGAGGAAACCATGCGGCTGGTTCATGAGGTAGGTCATGACCTGGGAGAGACGCTGGCCAGATTAAGCCTGCCACTGACCGATTCTGTGGAAGTCTTTATCTTGCACCGTGACCCGATCATGAACGGGGCGACACACTTGATGAGAAGGAGAGAAGCTTTTACCGGGCGCATTGTTGAGGCAATACCCATGGTAGCCCGTGTAATGGATGAAGCTTTAGTTGCCCTGGTAGGGGCACACCAGCATTATCAGAACGGAATTCAGAACAGAATTGAAGAGGGCAGAACCAAGTGATCTCGATTACGCGCTTGCTCTGTGATGCGGTCGGGCCAGGAGACCACCTTCGTTACGAAAAGAAGGATTCCTCGCGCCCGGTGGTGGTCTGGAACTGCACCCGGCAATGCAACTTAAACTGTATCCACTGCTACGCCAGTGCTGATAACCGAAGGGCACCTGAGGAGATGGACACCGCAGCCGGGAGAGCCTTCATTTGTGATCTGGCAGATTTTGGTGTGCCTGTAATTCTTTTCTCTGGTGGAGAACCGCTCCTCAGGAAAGATTTATTCTCACTGGCCAGTCTGGCGCGGTCACTGGGGATAAGAATTGCCCTTTCCACGAACGGCACGCTGATTACCGAAGCGGTGGCCAGGAAAATCAGTGACCTTGGCTTCGCTGAGGTGGGAATAAGCCTTGATGGCGTTGGTGCCAGTAATGACCATTTTCGCGGGAAAAAGGGGGCTTTCGAGGCGGCTCTAAAAGGTATCAGGAATTGTGTAGCCCTTGGTTTAAGAGTTTCTCTGCGTTTGACGATAAGTCACTTCAATTACGATGAAATCTCGGCTATTTTCCGGCTGGTAGAGGAAGAGGGAATCGACCGGGTCTGCTTTTATCACCTTGCATATTCGGGGCGGGGTAGTAACCTGCGAGCGGAAGACATAAATCACACTCAGACAAGGTCGGTAATCGACACGATTTGCAGACACACTCTGGACCTGTACCAGCGTGGCCTCCGCAAGGAAATTCTTACCGTGAGCAACCATGCTGATGGCGTTTATCTCTACCTCAAGCTGAGGAAAGAAGGCTCGCCGCGTGCCGACAAAGCGCTTGAACTGTTATATACGAACGGTGGCAATAACTCGGGTATCAAAATTGGCGCTGTTGATGACCTCGGCAATGTCCATCCTGATCAGTTCTGGTGGCATTACACGCTGGGCAACGTCCGACAGCGCAAGTTTGGAGAAATCTGGACGGATACCTCGGAGCCGTTGCTCTGTGGACTCAGGGACCGTAAGCGATTACTCAAAGGACGCTGTGCCCGGTGTCAGTATCTTGAACTTTGTAACGGCAACCTGCGGGTGCGTGCTGAGGCGGTATTTGGCGATGTCTGGGCCGAAGACCCGGCGTGCTATTTGACTGACGAGGAGATTGGCATCAGAATATGACCAAAAACCTGGAAAGCAACCTGAAGCAGGGAAACATACTCACACCCAGACTGCAGCTGGTAGCCTGGGAGGTCACTCGAAGCTGCAACCTGTTTTGCGCCCACTGCCGGGGATCAGCGGCTCCTGCCTCGTATAGCGATGAACTCACGACCGATGAGTGCTTTCGCCTCGTCGACCAGATACTGGAAGTTGGGCGTCCAATTATCATTCTGACCGGTGGCGAGCCGCTGGTTCGCCCCGATGTCCTGCAAATTGCCAAATACGCAGTGAGCAAAGGGCTGAGGGTGGTCATGGGGACCAACGGTACTCTCGTTACCGAGGAAATAGCGTGGAAGCTAAAGGAAGTCCCCGTATCACGTCTCGGGATAAGCCTGGACTTCCCTGTGGCTGAGCTTCAGGACGAGTTCCGCGGTCAGACTGGCGCCTTTGCTGCGGTTATGGCTGGAATTGCCAATGCCCAAAAGGCAGGCATCGAGATTCAAATTAACAGCACCATTACCAAGCTGAACGTGAGCTACCTGGAAGACCTTGTTGCTCTCGCACTCAAAATGGGGGCGGTTGCCTTTCATCCATTCATGCTGGTGCCCACCGGCAGGGGTAAGGGACTGGAATCGGTGGAACTGCCGCCTGAGCAGTACGAACAGGCATTGCACTGGATATATGATAAGCAGATGGAGCTTGGGGACAGGATCTTTTTCAAGCCCACCGATGTTCCACACTACCTGCGCGTGGTAAAACAGAGACAGAAGCCAGACCAGAAAAGCGAAACAAAAGTGTCTCATGGTCACAATCCAGCCAACACAATCACTCGCGGCTGTCTTGCCGGCATCGGCTTCTGCTTTATCTCCTACCTGGGAAAGGTGAAGGGATGCGGCTATCTTAATGTGGAAGCCGGCGATATCAGGAAGGAAAGTTTCGGTCAGGTCTGGGCTAATTCACCTTTGTTTGCCACATTAAGGGACTTATCCAATCTAAAAGGGAAATGCGGCGCGTGCGAGTACAAAAGACTGTGCGGAGGCTGCCGGGCTAGAGCCTATGAAGCGACTGGAGACTGCCTTGAGGCTGAGCCCTATTGTATCTACCAGCCGGCCACGCAAAAAGTCGCTGCGGGAAGAAGATTAGGATGCAGTTAGACGGTGTTGACCAGAAGCTGCTTGGTCTGCTTCAAGCAAGGTTTCCGCTGACAACGAGGCCCTACGCTGGTCTCGGATTGAGCCTAGGCATTGCCGAAGACGAGGTTATCCGGCGCATTAAACGAATGAAGATAAAGGGCCTACTTCGACAGATAAGCCCGGTGCCCGATGCCAAAAGTCTTGGTTATAGGACCACACTGGTGGCGATGAGGGTAAGAGAAGCTCA
This sequence comes from uncultured Dehalococcoidales bacterium, assembly GCA_964575695.1. Lineage (GTDB taxonomy): Bacteria > Chloroflexota > Dehalococcoidia > Dehalococcoidales > W111 > CAZNSC01. The sequence continues at coordinate 4,250 of CAZNSC010000129.1, read as the reverse complement.
GCTAGGCCGAGCTGCCCAGTTCCTCAGCGAACATCCGAGAGTGAGTCATGCCTATGAAAGAGACCACCATTTCAACCTGTGGTTCACTCTGGCGGTACCTGACACGGCTGATACAGATGCCGAGTTACTCCGGCTGGCAGAGATGCTTGAAGCTGAAGTTGCCTTTGATTTACCCACGGTAAAGATATTCAAACTACGAACCTATTTTATTCCGAATGAAGACGGCCAGCCTGAAGTGCCGGCAGAAACGCCAAATGGCATCATTAGCCACAAAGTCCACCTCTCCCCGATAGACAGGAAGGTGATCAACGAATTACAGCAAGACTTGCCACTGACTTCCCGGCCGTTCGCAGAGATGTCGGCACACCTGGGGATGGCTGAGGGGAAATTTCTGACACGGTGCCAGTCTCTCTTGTTGCGTGGAATTATACGGCGTTTTGGCGCTTCAGTTAATCATCGCGGGGTCGGTCTCGCTGCCAACGCCATGACCTGCTGGGCAGTACCCCCCGAAATGGTGGGAGTTGTGACCCAGAAACTAGTGCCCCTAAGGCAGGTGAGCCACTGTTACGAAAGGCAAACAAACCCGCTATGGCACTACAACCTCTTTGCCATGATTCATGGTCACACCAGAGAGCAGTGTCAGGGGATAGCCGATAAGGTGTCTGCTGAGACCGGCCTTATGGACTGTGTCTCACTCTTCAGCACCAGAGAATTTAAGAAAACAAGGGTCATATATCAGGTATGAAAAAGGAAGACGATGTTACTGCCTACTATCCGGTGTCCCTGAATATCAGGGGGCGGAAGTGCGTGGTGGTTGGCGGTGGACAGGTCGCCTTGCGCAAGGTGAAAACCCTGCTCGAGCACGGTGCTGCCGTCGAGGTCATCAGCCGTGACCTCTGCCCGGAGTTGGGAGGGCTTGCCGAGAGCCGGACGATAAATGTTCGCAACCGTGCCTACGAGACAGGGGATTTGGCGGACGCTTTTCTGGTTATTGCCGCTACCGATGATGCCGAGATTAACCGGCAGGTAGCCGAAGAGGCTCGAGGCAGAGAAATTCTGGTTAATGTGGTGGACGCTGCCGAAAATTCCAATTTCATCGTCCCTTCCTATCTCCGCCGAGAAGGTCTTACCATCGCCGTCTCCACTTCCAGCCAAAGCCCAGCCCTGGCGCGGAAAATCCGCACCAGACTGGAACAAGAAATTACTGACCATTACGGCACTCTTACCCGCCTCGTTGGCGAAGTGCGCGCCGAAGTGAAGCGGGAAGGAATGAAGATTGAGGATAACCACTGGCAGGAAGCTCTGGACCTTGATTTACTTCTTGAACTGCTGCAGAAGGGGGAGAGAGAAGAAGCCAAGGCTATCCTGCTCAGCAGATTGAAAGAAAAACAAGATTAACGTTTGAGGTAGTCCAGTTGATATGAAGATTAGTTTGGTAGGTCTAAATCACCGCTCGGCACCGGTCACAATTCGTGAGAAGGCGGCAATCAGAACCCAGGAGTTGCGCGATTCTCTGGAGTCACTTCGTTCTTATGTCTCCCACGGGGTGATCCTGTCCACCTGCAACCGTACCGAAGTTTACACTATCACCAACGGCGATAGCCAGGACACAGCGGTAAGCCTTAGTTTCTTACAGAATTATGTGGATATTCCGCAGCACACTCTGCATTTATATACCTATGCGCTTGAGGGTAAAGCGGCGGTGGAGCACCTCTTCCGTGTTGCCTGTGGGCTCGGCTCAATGGTCATCGGTGAGTACGAGGTTCTGGGGCAGGTAAGGCAGGCACTGGAAATTGCCGAGAAAGCTGAAATGGTCAGCTTGCCGCTACGTCGCCTCTTCCAGAGTGCTATAAGGGCCGGCCGGAGGGTTCGTGAAGAAACCGAAATAAGTAAGAACGCCCTTTCCGTAAGCTCGGTGGCAGTAGAACTTGCCGCCAAAGCCATCGGCGACCTGGCAAACTGTAAAATGCTGGTCATCGGTGCCGGGGAAGCCGGGAGACTGGCAGCCAAAGCAGCCAAAGAGAGAGGGGTTACTCAAATTGTTGTCGCCAGTCGCACCCGGGAGAGGGCTTCAGAACTCGCCGTGGAGCTAGCGGGACTGCCGATCAGCATGAATGGCGTTGCAGCGGTGCTGCCCACCAGTAACCTTGTCGTTACGTGTGCCGATGCACCTCACCAATTGCTGGATGTTCCCACCGTCGAGGCAGCAATGAAGCAACACCCTGAACTTCCTCTGGTGATAATCGACATTGCTGTACCCCGGAATGTGACACCAGCAGTGGCTCAGATAAACAATGTTTTCCTCTACAACATTGACGACCTTACTAATATCTCAGAACAGAACCGCAAGCAGCGAGAAGGAGAGATTGAGAAAGCGGGCGAAATTATCTCTGCCGAAGTACAGAAGTTCTTCGCCCGGTGGCAGGACCTTGAGGTCAGGCCAGTGGTGGCCGCCTTAATGAAAAAGTCTGAAGAAATACGACTTTTACAGCTAAACCGCACCCTGAAAAAACTACCTCAGCTGTCCGAAGAGGAGCGATACAGTCTGGAAATGATGACCAAGGCAATTGTCACCAAGATACTGCAGGAGCCCATATACAGTCTTAAGACCAACAGTCTTCAAAATCTCAGCTACGCTGAAATCGTGAGAGAGCTTTTTCAGCTGGATATAGAAAGGGGCAAATGAGAAGAAGGATTGTCGTCGGTACACGGGGCAGTAAGCTTGCCCTGATTCAAGCCGAATCGGTGGCGACCAGAATTAGAGAGGTAGCTCCCCGTTTTGAGGTTACCGTCAGCAGGGTATTAACTAAAGGCGACCGCAATCGCCATGTGCAGCTTGACCGCATAGCAGGCGTTGGAGTCTTTGTCAAGGAGCTGGAAGAGGCTCTGCTCAGCGGGCGAATTGACCTGGCGGTGCACAGCCTTAAAGATGTGCCGACTCAAATCCCCCCCGGGTTGTGCCTAGCAGCGGTAACCGAGAGGCTCGACCCGAGAGATGTGCTTGTCTCCAGAGGGCAAAGGCTGGCCGAGCTTGCTCCCAGCTCAAGGATAGGCACCGGCAGCTTGAGGCGGGCGGTCCAACTCAGCGCCTGCCGCCCTGACCTTGAGGTATGTAGTATTCGAGGGAACGTTGATACCCGCCTGCGTAAGGTCACCGAAGGCGAGTTCGCTGGCGTCATACTGGCGGCAGCAGCCATGCAGCGCCTTGGCTGGGAGGAGAAAATAAGCGAATACCTGCCCCCGGAGTATTTTCTCCCCGCAGTGGGGCAGGGAGCAATAGCGGTTGAGGCCCGTTTGGATGACCCGGAGGTTGCCGAACTCGCCAACCTGCTAAATCACCTGCCGGCCTGGCAGAGTGTTACCGCCGAGCGTGCTTTCCTTAAGGCCCTCGGGGGCGGTTGCCGAGCACCGATCGCGGCTTTGGGAACCGTGGAAAATGGCAAGTTGAAGCTCGAGGGAATGGCCGCCGATGTAAAATCAGAAAAGATAATCCGTGCCTCAATGGAGGATAAAGCCCTGTCGTCTGAGGAACTGGGAGCCCAGCTGGCCCAAAAACTGCTGGCGATGGGTGCCGATGAGTTTATTGCTGAGGCCAAAGGAATAAGTGAAAATGGGGAAAGTCTACCTAGTTGGAGCCGGGCCGGGTGACCCGGGGCTAATTTCGGTAAAAGGTCTTGAGTCCCTGAAGAAAGCCGATGTCATAATTTATGACCGCCTGCTTGATAAGAAGTTGCTTGATTCGGCGGCACCTATGGCGGAGAGGATATATGTGGGTAAGGCAACCGGAGAGCACACCAGACCACAGGATGAGATAAGCCAGCTTCTGGTAACCAAGGCAAAAGAAGGCAAAACCGTGGTGCGGCTCAAAGGGGGTGACCCATTCGTCCTGGGGCGGGGTGGTGAGGAAGCCGGGGTTCTGGTACAAAACTCTATTCCCTTTGAGGTGGTGCCGGGAGTGACCTCAGCAGTAGCGGTACCAGCCTACGCTGGTATCCCTGTTACTCACCGTGGGATGGCGTCCTCCTTCGCCGTTATCACCGGCCATGAGGACCCGAACAAGGCGGGCTCGAGCATCAACTGGGAGAAACTGGCTACCGGAGTGGACACTTTAATCTTTCTTATGGGCATGAAAAACCTCCCGGAGATAGTCTCCAAATTGATTGAGTTCGGCAGACCATCGGAGACGCCGGTGGCGGTGATCAAGGAAGGAACCAGACCTCGGCAAAAAACGGTGGTCAGCAGCCTAAAGG
>CAZNSC010000128.1:1596-8017 GCA_964575695.1 uncultured Dehalococcoidales bacterium | reverse complement strand
GACTGACCATCACCGAAATTCTTGACGCCGCCTACCGGGGGCAGATCAAGGCAAACTATGTTATGGGTGAGAACCCGGTGCTGAGTGAGCCCCAAGCCAAGCACGCCGAGGCGGCGCTACGGAAACTGGAGTTACTGGTGGTTCAGGATGTCTTCCTCACCGAAACGGCACGGCTGGCCCACCTGGTTTTACCAGGGGTGACCTTTGCCGAGAAGGATGGCACCTTCACCAATACCGAGCGGCGGGTGCAGCTGGGGCGGCAGGCAATAGCACCGGTAGCCGATTCCAGGCCCGACTGGTGGATTACCTGCCAGATCGCTCAGAGAATGGGAAAGGGTGACGGATTTGATTTTGCTCACCCGTCTCAAATTCTGGATGAGATTGCCCGCCTTACCCCCAGTTATGGAGGTATCTCCTTCCGCCGTCTCGAGGCTGGCGGCTTGCAGTGGCCGTGCCCAACCGAAGAGCACCCGGGCACGCCTATCCTACATACCGAGCTATTCGCCCGGGGTAAGGGGCGGTTTACACCCCTGGAGTACCGGCAGTCTGTGGAACTCCCCGACGATGACTACCCGCTGATACTGACCACTGGTCGCAGCCTGTTTCACTTTCACACCGGCACCATGAGCCGAAAGGTCCGGGGGCTAAATGTCTTCCGCGGCGAAGAGCTGGTGGAGATGAACCCCGAGGATGCCCTGACTTTGGGCATTATTGATGGCGAGATGGTGAAGGTGGTTTCCCGACGGGGTGCGGTAACAGCTAAAGCCAGGCTGACTGATGCCTCGCCGGTGGGGACAGTGTTTATGACCTTCCATTTTGCGGAAAGCCCTACCAACCAGTTGACCAGCCCGGCTCTCGATCCCACGGCCAAGATACCGGAATATAAGGTGTGTGCGGTGAGAATTGAGAAGAATGGCAGGCTGCCCTCATCCTAACCAGGAGGGCCCGCACCGGCTTCTGCCTCAGCCTCGGGTTGCCTGTTTCTCAGTGGCTTCTATTTTGGTGGGTTGTTCTGATCCTCCTTTTTCTTCTTTTCTTGGGTAGTGGGTCAATTTGAAAGTGACCTATTGACAATGGTAGTATAATATTGTAACGGGAGATTACTAATTAACCATTGACGTATTACTCAATCAATGGTTAATTAGTACACGGGTTTGAGAAAGGACTAGGGGGTGACTTTTATGCCAACCATGATTGAGAAGAGCGATAACGTGTCTCTTAATGACCATATAGCAGAGTACATGAAGGCTGATAAGGAATTCATAGATGGTATTCGGCGGGGTGTGCGTGCTTGTTGTGAAGGGAAGATTAGGCGCTGGACTGAGATAAAGAAAGAATTAAGGCTACGCTAATAAATGGCCACTGTATGGCTTAGTGAGCCAGCCGAGAATGAACTAAAAAGATTTGCATCTGAAGATAGACAGAAGGTTGCAGATGCGATTAGGCTATTAGAAGACGACAATTATCGTGAACAAAACGAATTGGACTTAAATCTTGTTGAACAAGGTTTCAGCCTCTATTCCCTTTTAGTCGGCGGGGCGTGGCTCGGTTTCCATGAAGACCATAATGGGGATATATGCGTTGACTGGATTTCGCTAAAATCCAGATTCAGGCCTTAGTTACAGAGCTTCACAATTTCCTCAATTGTCCAAATGTGGTTACTTACACCTGCTGCCATTGCTGGTGTTCTTGGATATGGATTAGCTAGTGTTTTATGCGGCCTGGCAAAGTTATAATACATGAAGTGCAGAGCTACAGCGTGTTCCAGGTTCTCTATCTTCTTTGAGAACGCATTGGTTAATCTAGTAAACCGCCTCATACTCATTCTCATTGTGAGGTTCTGCCGTTCAGCGAAACTGGTTGAAATCTTTGTAGGGTCAGGGTTGCCCTGAATGATATGTGGTTCAGCAGCTATACATTGGGCAGGGCTATATTTCTTTTCGCTTTCTGGTTCCTGCCCATACAATTTAACTAACATAGCATAATCTACCTCAGAGCCAAAAGTATCTTCAACCGCCCACAGATAAACCTTGTGACCATCGGTAGTTATTTGCACTCTACTAGACAGTCTGCTTTTCAAGTCAAGCATAAACTCGTAAGCATAGCCAGCATCCCTAAGACCTACTAGCCAAGATGGAACAAGTTTGGTATCGGCATCAATAGCAGTCCATGTCCAGATGTCACCATAACCAAATTTACCTTGTTTGTCTCCTGGTACATTCTTTTGCTTCGCATAACAGAATGACCATATTTCATCACACTGAATAGTAGTGCATGGTAGGTCTCTTAGGTGTTCATCTTGATACTTGGAGCAACTAGCACCAACAGAAGCAAGCAACCTAGTAACTGTGCCCTTAGCCGTGCCTGTCATTCTACAAGTAGCACGAATAGAATTACCCTCAACTAAGGCTCTTACAACTTGGGTTCTTTTCCCGAGGCCTAACTTGTTCATTTCCCTTACATTATACATGACCGCTTAAGCATTGTCAAGTATTTTGGGGGATATTTGCATAAATATTTCTAATAAGAAAGGGAGGGGGTTCCCCTCCCTTTCAGTAACTGTGACTCAAAATTAGTTTATGTTATAACTTGGAATCTGCCTTTTTAGTTCGATAGGTATCTGGGCTGTTAACAAAATCCAAAATGCGTTTTTCTGATAGACCGCGCCGCCACTTCATTTCTTCTAATCTTTTTTCATACATTCTTCTATGTCTTCTTAGAGTTTCTGGCTCTCTTTCTTTTGTTTGTCTGGTTGGTTTCTGCATTACCGCCATTATTATCTCCTTTCTGCTCAATAGCCAAAGGATAAAACCTTATGAAAGGCATCTTGAGCGAATCCGACAAGTTTTCGCATATTGCTCCGCTACGTGCTATCTCGTCTAATAAAGTTACAATCTCCTTTGTTTTATCGGACTCTTCAATTGGCATCTCCGTTAGTTCTAGTCCCATCTTGATACCCAAATGATAATCTACATGAAACGAATGTGCTGGTGCGCCTGTAAGAAGTCCGTCTATTACTCTATCACATCTAGCTGACATATTGGAAACATTCCTAAACATATAAGTCTCTAATAATTCCCACGCATAATGACGAGTCAATTGCCTTTCACGAAAGTATTTCCCCACTGTTAATGCTGTCTCTTGTTCAACCATTTTTACCAATAAGTCTGATTCCACAGATGATGTATTTTTGCTACCAAGTGCCTTAAGGCCCTTTTCTATTTTTTCTCTTGCAGTCTGAGCAAAATCCATAAAACATTCGACATTTGCTAATTCAATCTCATCTCTGCCAGATGAAGAATCTTCAGTAATTGTGATATCTATTGGGGATAGACCAGCATAATCCCCCAATCTTATCTCATTACCAACGAAACAAACCAAGGTTCCTGCGCTATAAGCATATTCTGGAACCAAGAATACGATATCATCGGAAAAATCTGCAATCATCTGTGCTAGCCTGTAAGCAGCCACAGGGTCTCCACCATATGTATGTATTAATACATCTAGCTTTTCAATCTTTTGTTCTCTAGAAAATCCTCCCTCACGCAATTCAGTATAAGCATAGCGCATGTCAGGTTGCATCATTGTCCCATAAACACCAGGATAATATAATACCAACAAGCTCCTGTCTCTATATCTTGTTAGTTCGCTACATAAATGGTCAACATTCCCTATCTTATTGTTTGCCATATTTAGCCCTAACCATTACTTAAAAAGTGGCCCCCATCATATTAAGCAGTACTATTCACCCTTGTCAATAGGCTTTGAAGCACTTCCCCACCTAGCCAATGCTGCTTTCTTGGCTATCTCCACTCGCCTAGCTCGTGTCAGTCTTTCAGCTCTAACTCTACCGCCCTTCAATCCACCTAACCTGCCGAGAGCTACCGCTGCGGGGTTCTTTTCGATATGAGATTCATCAGTAACTTGCTCTGTAATGTTAGCAGCTATAACATTTACATCAGATGCTCTTTTATTCTTTGTCATACTGTAAGTATAGCATTACCGCTCAAGCATCTGTCAAGTCTTACTTATGTCCTACCTTCCTCAAATTGACCCACTACCTTTTCTTGACAAATATTGACAGCGCACTATAGCTGTGGTAATATAAGAAATTGTCGTCTTATCGTTCAGCTGATAGGTGACTGAGGTTGGTCACCACGGCTTTGAATGGATGAGCTGTAGCTCATCCATTCACATTGTGTGGAACAGGAGGTAGATAATTGCCCACGGTTAATCAGCTCGTCCGCAAGGGGCGAAAGACGGTTGCCAAGAAGACTAAGGCACCGGCTTTACGTTTTATCTATAATGCGTTAACCAGTAGGATGGTGGACGGAAAGGGTTCCCCACAGAAGCGGGGGGTCTGTGTTCAGGTCAAGACGACGACGCCGAAGAAGCCTAATTCGGCATTGCGCAAGATTGCCCGGGTGCGGCTAACCAATAGAATGGAGGTAACGGCTTATATCCCCGGAGAGGGACACGAATTGCAGGAGCACTCTGTGGTCCTGATTCGTGGCGGCCGGGTAAAGGACCTACCTGGGGTTCGTTATCACATCGTCCGGGGAGCTCTGGATTCTAGCGGTGTTGCCAACCGCCGTCAGGGGCGAAGCAAGTACGGGGCAAAGCGGCCTAAAGCGGTGGCTGAGGAAGCCTAGGGACAGGAGGTAACATGCCAAGGCGGGGACAGGTTATAAAAAGGGAGCCTCCTGCTGATGCCAAGCATCAGAGTGTGACTGTGGCTACATTGATCAACAAAGTGATGGTGCGGGGCCAGAAAATGACGGCGACGAGAATCGTCTACGATGCGATGCAGATTATAGAGCAGCAGGAGCGGACATCTCCGCTAACTATTTTAGAGCAGGCGGTAAAGAATGCTACCCCTCTGCTTGAGGTTAAACCACGCCGGGTTGGGGGGGCTACCTATCAGGTGCCAGTGCAGGTTAACCCTGACCGTGCTCTTTCCTTGGCTATGCGCTGGCTGGTAAAATCAGCCCGGGCCAGAGCCGGCAAGTCTATGGCTGAGAAGCTGGCCGCAGAACTCAGCGATGCCACCAAAGGGCAGGGGGCAACCGTCAAGAAGCGTGAGGATACTCATAAGATGGCTGAGGCCAATAGGGCCTTTGCCCACTATAGATGGTAAGGAGTTGCCAGTTATTAGTTCTAATGTTACCCTAACCGGTCCAATAGCAGTAAAGGCGAAGACCATGTCGGAGCGTTTTCCATTAGACCGCATACGAAATATAGGTTTCATCGCTCATATTGACGCTGGCAAGACCACCGTCACGGAGAGGATACTGTATTATACCGGCCGCACCTATAAGATTGGTGAGGTAGATGAGGGCACCGCCGTGATGGATTGGATGCAGGAGGAACGGCAGCGGGGCATCACCATCACCGCGGCGGCGACTAGCTGTTACTGGCGGGATTCCCGCATCAATATTATTGATACGCCGGGGCATGTGGATTTCACTGCCGAGGTGGAACGCAGCCTTAGAGTGCTGGATGGGGGGGTGGTCGTTTTTGATGCCGTGGCCGGGGTTGAGGCTCAATCAGAGACGGTATGGCGGCAGGCGAATCGGTATCATGTACCTCGGATTTGCTTCGTCAATAAGATGGACCGAGTTGGCGCCAATTTCCACCGCACCTTGCTGATGATTGAAGAGCGATTGCATGCCATACCTCTACCGATACAATTGCCGTTAGGGAGCGAGGACTTGTATCAGGGAATTATTGACCTCGTGGAGGAGAAAGCGTGGCGCTTTGACGGCGGGCCTCATTCAGAGCCGGTGGCGGTGGCTATGTCGGCTCGCGAACAGGCAGAGTGTGTTAAGTTCCGTCAGGCGCTAATTGAAAAATTAGCTGAGTTTGATGACCAGATTATGAATGCTTATCTTGTGGGTAGTGACATCTCCCCGCTAATGTTAGGGCAGGCCGTAAGGCGGGTAACACTAGCACTTAAAGGGGTGCCGGTTATCTGTGGCAGTGCCCTCAAAAACAAAGGTATTCAACCACTGCTTGATGCTATTGTGGACTATCTTCCGTCTCCATTAGATGTGCCTCCGGTTCCGGCAGTTGATGCCAAGACTGGTGCCAAGGTCACCCGTCCTGCCCAGGACGATGCCCTGTTTACCGCGCTAGCGTTCAAGGTGGTTTCCGACCCCTTTGTGGGTCGGCTGGTATATTTCAGGGTCTATTCCGGCAGGGTTAAAGCCGGAGCCCAGATATTTAATTCCACCCGGCGCAAGATGGAGCGCGTTGGGCGGCTGCTGCTGATGCATGCCAACCGCCGTGAGGAGGTGCCTGAGGCGGATACCGGGGCGATTGTTGCCAGCTTGGGTCTCAAGAATACCTTCACCGGTGATACCCTGTGTAATCCCTCTCATTCGGTGCTTCTTGAATCTATCCGCTTCCCCGAGCCGGTGGT
>CAZNSC010000128.1:0-1586 GCA_964575695.1 uncultured Dehalococcoidales bacterium | reverse complement strand
ATTGCGATTGAGCCCCGCACCAAGGCTGACCAGGACAGAATGGGGGAAGCCCTGCAGCGGCTCACCGAGGAGGATCCTACCTTCAAGGTGAATTACAATCAGGACACAGGGCAAACCGTTATCTCAGGTATGGGTGAGCTTCACCTTGAGGTTATCGTCAAGAGGCTGCTTAGCGAGTTCGGGGTGGGGGCAAAGGTGGGCCGGCCACAGGTCGCTTATAAGGAGACAATTACCCGGTCGGTGAGGGTTGAGGGGAGGTTTATTCGGCAGACCGGGGGGCACGGTCAGTATGGCCACGTCTGGCTTGAGCTTGAGCCTGCGGAGTATGGCACCGGCTTTCAATTTGTTAATGGTATCAAGGGTGGAGTGCTCCCAAAGCAGTATATTCCTGCGGTGGAGGCTGGTGTTAAGGAGGCCATGGAGACCGGGGTGCTGGGTGGCTATCCGGTGGTTGATGTTAAGGTGACCCTTTATGATGGCAGTTACCACGAGGTTGACTCCTCGGAGATGGCGTTCAAGATGGCGGGCTCAATGGCGCTGAGGGAGGGGATCATTAAGGCTAACCCTATCCTTCTCGAGCCGATTATGAGGCTGGAGGTGATCACACCGCAGCAGTTTCTGGGTGATATAATCGGTGACCTTACCTCAAGGAGGGGGCAGATTGAAACCTTTGAGACCTTCGGTGAACTGTGTACCCTCCGGGCCCTTATCCCCTTGGTTGAGGCTTTTGGCTATACCACTATTTTACGGTCACTGACTCAGGGGAGAGCGACGCAGTCTATGGAATTCTATCGCCATCAGGAGTTGCCCTCTGACTTGGCAGATAAGATTAAGCTGGTGAGTAGGGCCCATGCCTAAGCCGAAGATTCGTATCAAGCTAAAAGGCTTTGACCACCGGCTGCTTGACCAGTCGGCGCGCCAGATTGTTGAGGCGGTGGAGCGTACCGGAGCCGTTGTTACCGGTCCGGTGCCGCTGCCTACCCGTATCGAGAGGTTCAGCGTCATCCGGTCTCCCTTTATCGATAAGGACTCGCAGGAGCAGTTTGAAATCCGGACTCATAAGCGCCTGATTGATATTGTGGGGACAACTTCAAAGACGATCGATGTCCTGACCCGGCTGGATTTGCCCGCTGGTGTTGAGATAGATATAAAGTTGTAGCAAGCCATGATTTCGGGAATAATTGGTCGGAAGCTGGGCATGACCCAGGTCTTTAAGGACGACGGCACTGCTGAGGCAGTAACCGTTATTGAGGCGGGACCGTGTACGGTGACACAGGTTAAAACGGTCACCAAGGGGGGGTATAACGCGGTTCAGCTTGGCTTTGGTGACGCCAAGCGGCTTAATTCTCCCCAGCGGGGGCACCTCAAGGGACAGGGTCAGTATAAGTATCTGCGAGAGTTCAGGGTGACTGATGCCGAAGCAATCGGGATAGGGGAGAAGGTTGATGCCAGCCTGTTTAAGGCAGGTGACCGGGTTGATGTTACCGGGGTGTCCAAGGGTAAGGGCTTTGCCGGGGTGGTCAAGCGCCATCACTTTGCGGGCGGCCCCAAGACCCACGGGCAGTCTGACCGGCACCGTGCCCCGG
>CAZNSC010000127.1:0-8191 GCA_964575695.1 uncultured Dehalococcoidales bacterium | reverse complement strand
TCTCGTATTTGTACCTAGTCTTATTAGCCTTTACTGAACTCAGGCATTTCTCCAGGGTTTCGCCACTATTTAACGTCGGAATTACAACGGAAACCTTCGGTTCTGCCATCTCATTCTACCGAATAAACCTCTTTTTGATGATGTGAAAAAGGTCGGTAACGCCCACCCTCCAGCCAGATAACGGCTTGGTCTTTCCGGCCCTGGCCCTGCATTGAACCGGCACTTACCTCCACCAATACCTGCCAGGAGAACCAACGACACCGGCTCCTCCGTGAAGACTGCGCCAGCCAGGGTTACACCCCTCTGCTATGTTGATATTATAACTCTGGTGTGGACATCTGTAAATATTGGTATCCAATAGTCGCCAGCGGGCTGGTTGGGGCAGACGTTTCCGAGAGTCATCCGTCTCGTTCAATTACTTTGTCTTCAGCGATTCGAATTCGCTTGGGGGCACTCTAGTTCATCTTCAACTTCCAGACAGTGACTTTATTCAGAACTTCCCCTTCAGCTTTTCATAGGTTCCCGCCAGAGCTTCACTGACCACCTTTATACTCGAGAGCACCGGCATAAAGTTAGTATCTCCCTGCCACCGCGGCACAATATGGGTATGGACATGGTCATCTATACCGGCCCCGGCTACCCTGCCCAGGTTGATGCCGATGTTAAAGCCGGCCGGGCCAAATGCCTGTCTTATAACCGTGATACTCCGGCTGACTATTTCAAAGTGCTCATGTAGCTCGGCATCAGTTAGCTCTTCCACGCTGGCCAGGTGCCGATAGGGAGCTATCATCAAGTGCCCCGGGTTGTAAGGATAGGCGTTCAGAATGATGAAGTTCTTATCCCCCCGATAGAGGATGTAGTTGAGGGCGTCGCTATTTTGTTTCGGTTTCTCACACAGAATGCACGCCTTCGGTTTTTCCATCAGGATATATTCCATCCGCCACGGTGCCCAAATATGCTCCATTTTCGGTCTCCTTATTCGCTATCTTGGGTTATTTTAGCGGGCTGGCCTGCCGCCGTCAAAGGCCAGGCAATCTCTTATTAACCTCACCCCCTGTATCTCCCTCTCAAGGAGAGGGGGAAGGTTATGTAAGAGGGACTTCGTCCCTCTTTAACACCCTATATGATAGAGAGGCTTTGCGTCTCTTGAACCCTCCTTAGCATCTACCTCCTAAGCGGAGAAGGAGGAAAGGTTTTGAATAAGCCCTGCCCTTCAAAACCACCTCAAATATCAATCGAGAGAGCTCAATGACAAGGCTGTCTAATAAGGGGATTAAAAGGTTCTTGCTCTTATTGGATACCCACAACCGTGATTGATGCTATTGCCAGCAAATAGCTATAAAAGGTTGGTTAGCTGTTGGACTTTCACTGAGGGATTGAAAGGGGCTTTGCCCCTTTTGAAAATTCTCTTCCCTCTCCCCCCTTATCAAGGGGAGAGGGATAAAGGGTGAGGGGTTGCTAACAAGCTCAATGAACCCGGTTGTAAAAAGGCCTTACCATGATTTATAGTTAAACTGGCTGTGGAAGATAAAGGCGATAGCATAACCTTCCTGGGAACAGCTGGTGCCAGGTTCATGGTGACCAGCCAGATTCTGGCTTCGGGCGGCTTGTGGCTGAACCTGAAGGGTTCCGAAATACTTGTTGATCCCGGCCCGGGCTGTATCGTCCAGTCGACCAAGAGGAAGCTCAGGGCAGAACGGCTCAGGGCGATTATCGTCTCGCACCGTCACCTTGACCACTCGGCAGATGTCAATATCATGGTTGAGGCGATGACCCAGGGTGGACTTAAGCGGCATGGCTGGCTGTTTGCACCAGCTGATGCCCTGGAGGTTGAGCCGATTATCTTCTCCTACTTGCGAAACCTTCTTGAGGGCGTTGAGGTCTTGGCCGAGGGTAAGTCGTACTCAATCGGCGATGTCTCCTTCAGCACCCCAGTTCAGCATATTCACCCGGTAGAAACCTACGGGATAACCTTTCAAGCGGGACACACCTTCTCCTATATCACTGACAGCCGCTACTTTGACGGCCTGTGCTCTCACTATAGCGGCGAACTCCTGATCATCAATGTTGTCAGACTTGAGGCCAATCACCCCTATGACCACCTGTCAGTGCCCGACGCCGAACGTATCATAAAAGAATTAAAGCCCAAGGTAGCCATCCTGACCCACTTCGGGATGACAATGTGGCGGGCAAGGCCGTGGCAGGTAGCGGAGAGGCTGTCTCAGGAGACCGGGATAAAGGTAATTGCTGCCCGGGATGGCATGAGGTTTGACCTGTCACAACTAGAATAAAAGGCTGGCTATGGATAGAGAAAGGTTTGAGCGGCTGGTGGCGAGGGCGGTTGCCAGTTTGCCTGAGGAGTTTGGCAATCGGCTGGAAAATATTGATGTGGTGGTAGAGGATTGGCCAACTAGGAGCCAGCTATCCAGGATGAGACTGAGGCGGGGTGAAACTCTACTGGGGCTTTACGAAGGTGTACCCCTTACCAGACGGAGCAGTCACTACGGGCTGGTGCCACCGGACAAGATAACTATTTTCCAGAAGCCGATAGAGGCCAAATGTAACGACGATGACAAGATCGCCGCTGAGATACAACGGGTAGTGCGACATGAGCTCGCTCACCACTTTGGTATCGGGGATGCCAGGCTTGAGCAGATTGGGAGAGATAAAGACTGAGAAGTATCATAGGAGGCAGTCGATAGATATGAAACCTGAATGTGCCAAGTGTAACACAGTGGTCTGCAACAGCAAGGAGTCCGCCAAAGGGCCGCCAAATTGTCCCACACTGACCAGGGCAGAGCTGATCAAACAGGCGGTGGCCAAATACGATGATCCCGGAGTCAGAGAATTTGCCCGCCAAGCCTCTATTCAGGAATTCGAATGTTACAGAAACCTGCCCGAGGGCAGGACTCCGGTTAACCCGAGGGTAGAGGAAGTCGCCCAGTTCGCCAAGAAGATGGGCTATAGCAAACTAGGTGTCGCCTTTTGTGGCGGTCTGAAAGACGAGGCCGAAACGCTGACCCACATCCTGGAAAATAGGGGCTTCGACGTTGTTTCCATATGCTGCAAGACAGGAGCCATACCTAAGGAGAGGATCGGTATTAAGGAAGAGCAGAAGATAGCCGGCCCTGAAGCCTGGGAATCAATGTGCAATCCCATAACCCAGGCTGAAATCCTTAATAGCGAAGGGGTCGAGTTCAACATACTTGTCGGGCTTTGTGTTGGTCATGACTCCTTATTCCTCAGGTATGCTTCCGCCCCGACCACAGTCCTCATCGCCAAAGATAGAGTCCTCTGCCATAACCCGGCGGCTGGATTATATTTGTCGGGCTCGTACTACCGCAAATTGCTGCGTCGAGAGCCGGGGGGCCCTTAGTCCAGAACTACCATTAACCAAAGTTATGGTGTTAGCCAGACCGCAGATAATGTCTCTAGCGCGGGCAGCCAGTATTGGCGGAGCCGGTGTCAGCTACTGAGGTACCACAACCTTTGAGATGCTCCCTCTCCAGATTCTTGACCATATAGTTTCCCCGTGAGCGGTAGCCGAACTCGGTGCGGTAATACTCTTTAGCCCCGGTGCCGCTGAGAACCACCATCCAGGGAACCCGAAATTCTTCGCCAGCAATCCGTTCGGCTTCCCCCAGTAATGCCTTCCCCAGGCCCTTATGCTGAGCCGCCTCTAATCTCTGCTCGCAGAGGGGAATCTCAGGGCCATAAACGTGCAGCTCCCGTATCAGGGCCAGTCCGCCGTTAATCTCCGGTTCCAGCACACTTATCGGCTCAGACTGAAGCCTCATCCGCAATAAGCCAAAAAGCGTTTCATTTTCATCCTCAAATGAGAGAAAAATTTCCCTGCCCCCCGAAGCTTCATAATCCATTCTCACCATCCCGGGCTCGCCGATTTCCCAGCCCGCCTGTAGCCGGTGACCGTACTCCCGGCACCTGATGCATTTACATTCAATGGCCCGCTGCTTCATCTGCCGTCTGACCAGGCTTCGCAGCGAATCTCTACAACCGGCGACAATGAACTTTGATGGAATATCCCGCAGCACCCTTGAGATTCTCACATACCCGGGCACGATGGACTTAATCCCGACAAGCAGGTCAACCGTAGCGTTGACATCATACGGCTGGTAGCGGTTGTCCCGATACCATCTCTCCAGTTCGGTGCCCTCGATTACCATTGTCGGATACAGCTTGAGACCGTCCGGTCTGAAACAAGGGTCATCAAACAGCCTTCGGGACAGCTCCAAATCCGTCCCCGGGGTTGCGCCGGGAAGCCCCGGCATCCAGTGGTAGTGCACCTTGAAGCCGTGCTCCCGGAGCATGGCGGTCGCCCGAACCACATCCTCGACCTTGTGACCTCTTCTTACCAGCCGGTAGATTTCATCATCCAGGGTCTGAACGCCGAGCTCGACTCTGGTGGCGCCAAAGTCAAGCATCCGGTCTATCTCTTGCTGGCGGCACCAATCGGGTCTGGTCTCGATGCACAGCCCGGTGCAGCGGTGTCTTGCCGTTTCATTAAGCCGCTTCGCTTCGTCCAATGTGGATGACTCTTCGCCATTCAGGGCATCATAGCAGTCCTTAATAAACCGGTATTGATAATCCTCAGGATAGGCCAGGAAGGTGCCCCCCATGACTATCAGCTCAATCTTATCCGTGGGGTGCCCCATTTCTGATAGAACCTTTAGCCTGAGCTCAACCTGCCTTCGGGCGTCAAAATCGCAGCGTCTTGCCCGGAGCACCGCCGGCGATTCTGGAGTGTAGCTCTGCGGCGTAGCCGGGTAGGTGGGGCAGTAGATGCACCGCCCGGGACATTTCATCGGCTGGGTCATCACCGCCACCGGCGTCACGCCGGATATAGTCCTTGCAAATTTCTTCATGTTATGTCATAAACAGTTT
Organism: uncultured Dehalococcoidales bacterium; assembly: GCA_964575695.1. GTDB lineage: Bacteria > Chloroflexota > Dehalococcoidia > Dehalococcoidales > W111 > CAZNSC01. The sequence goes on along the minus strand of CAZNSC010000127.1, from coordinate 3,289 downwards.
AGCAAATTTGCGCAACAAACAGAAATCATTTTGGGAATCTTAGGCAGGTCAAGACTCGCTACAGGTGAGCCTGCTACCCCCTTTTCGTGTAAAACCTTCTGTCTTTGGATAAAGCCTTCGGATAGAAAGTAATCGGCGTTCAAGAGGGGCGAAGCCCCTCTTGAAAGAAATTCCCCTTCCCCTTAAGGGGAAGGGGATAAAGGGGACAGGGTGACCAGAGAGATATTTGACCAGATAGCCCCAGGCTGGTATAACTTCCGGCACTGGTCTATATTCCGCAGTGAACTGGAAGCACTGGCGCAGCGGTGGCAGAAGGGTAAGCTCCTTAACCTTGGCTGTGCCCACGGCCCCGACTTCCTGCCCTTCACCGGGTCATTTGAACTGTACGGGGTGGATTTCTCTGCCGAGATGCTGAGGTTTGCCCGAAAGTACGCCCAGAAGTTCAACTTTGCCGTCAACCTGTCTCTGGCGGACGTCAGCCACCTTCCCTATCCTGATGAAGCCTTTGACTGGGCAATATCAGTGGCCACCTATCACCACATAGCGGGCGAGGAACAAAGACAAGCCGCCGTCAGTGAACTCTGGCGGGTATTAAAGCCCGGTGGCGAAGCCTTTATCACCGTGTGGAACCGATGGCAGCCCCGCTTCTGGCTCCACAGCCGGCAGGTGGCGGTGCCGTGGCATCAAAAGGGCAAGACCCTGTACCGCTACTACTACCTGTTCTCCTATCATGAACTGGAGAGCCTAATGAGAGCGGCTGGCTTTCAGGTAGTTAAATTCTTTCCCGAAAGCCCCTACCGCTTCCCGATAAAGACGTTCTCCAGAAACGTATGTCTGCTGGTGAAAAAGGGCAATCAGAGCTGGTCTATTCCAGCCCCTCAGTCTCATGACGGCTGCGGATAAAGTCAGTTAAAGTGACAATCCTGCCGCTCAAAGCGTATAATGGGTCTCACCGAGAGCATCGGAAAGCAAATGGAGCACCGGAATGATCAAAGGTAGGGGGTCTTCAGGAATGCTTATCCCAACAATAATAATGGGTGTAATTGCCGCTGTCCTCCTCATTATTGGCTATCAAAAGGGAGGCGGGGAACATATTCTGGGATTGAAATCAGCCGGGAGTTTACTGATACAGATTACTCCTCTGCTAATTCTCGCCTTCATAATAGCCGGTATGATTCAAGTTCTTATTCCCACTGAAATAGTATCTAATTGGATAGGTGCTGAGTCCGGTTTTCGAGGTATCTTGATTGGTACCGTCGTTGGTAGTTTTATGCCGGGTGGCCCCTATATCAATTTACCCATTGCCGCCGGACTGCTGCGGGTTGGCGCCAGTGTCGGCACCATAGTCGCATTATTAACCGGATGGTCATTGCTGGCATTGGCCCGGTTGCCACTGGATATAGGCATCATGGGTTGGAAATTCACTCTGATGCGTCTGGCGTGTGTCTTTTTCTTTCCTCCTATTGCCGGGTTGATCGCCAACAAACTCTTTTCTGGCGTTAGTATTGTCTAGATCTTAAAGAGGATAGGAGGCAGGGTCAGGCTATGATAGTCAAAATAAAATGCCCCAAATGTGACACTGAGGGAGGTTTCTCTCTAGCAGAGTCAAGCTATCAGGGACCATACCGGTGCTGGAAATGCAGAGCGCTCTTTGCCATTAAGATGGAAAACAACGAGCTTAAGTCCTGTGAACCCATGAACCAGGAGGAATTTGAAAGACAACAGGAAATAGAAGCCCTGAAAGCCAAATTCAAACGACAATAGCCGGTCAGGCAGACAAAATCATAAAAGAAGGAGACCACCATGCCCGTAGTCATCGTTGAGATGTGGGAGGGGCGCACTGTCGAGCAGAAGAAGCAGCTTGTCGAGGGTATAGCCTCCGCCTTCGTGAAAATCGGCGTGCCTTTAGAGGCGCTTCAAATTATCATGAAGGATAATCCCAAACACAACTGGGCAGTTGGCAATAGGCTTGCTTCAGAAAAGTCTCCCGAGACGTAGCCGAGAGAAACGAACCGCCTAAACAAGGCCTGCAATTAACCTCCGTGATATAATCTGCCCAGTGAACCTGATCAACTCTGCAAGGTCTTGGTGTAATCAACAAGCTGACCCCGACGGAAGCCCATATGCTGAAAAAAGCCCTGTAGCTGGCTATCACGCTCGTTAACCATTATCCGCACCGTCTTGATGCCCTTGGACGCACAACGCTCCAGCAAGGCATCGACCAGCTTGGTGGCAAGACCCTGCCGCCAGTAGTCAGGGTCAATACCCAGAACGTGAATCAGGCCAGCCTCCCCAATCGCTCCGACATAGGCATGCCGTGCCACAATGAAGCCGACAACCTCACCCCTCACCTCGGCGACAAAACTGAGGTCAAGCACCCCACCGAGGTCTCCGGTAATCAAATCAGTATAGGTAATGGCCCGGCGCACCCCGGTTATTTTCCGGTCAATAGCCAAAACATCAGTAATATCCTCGTGTTCCATGGGGCGGATTCTCAGGTTACTCTCTGGTGTCTGCCCGGGGGTCACCATAACCACCTCCTGCAATCAATGAGTGATAATTGTATTATCACCCATTATCAATATTTGTCAATAGCTAGGTTGTGCTGGTTTGACCTGTATTCTATCCCGGGATTATTATTAACGGTGGTCTGGTGAACAGGACAGGAATCTTTTTTACCTATTTCCAGGGGGAAAGGTTAGCCGATTTTCCCCAGGCGTTAGCCGGCATCCTGGACAAGGAAAATGTGTCTTATTATGACGCCGTCTACAACGAACACAATGGTCTTTACTATCTAGAGCCAGTGGCGGAGGAACTCCTGCTCAAAGTTCACTCCCCGGCTATGGTGCAGCGGGTGAAGCTTACCGGCGATTATGAATCAGCGTTATACTCCGCCGGAGGCACGGTTCAGGCCGCCGAAAAAATCTGGCACGGGGAAATCGACAATGCCTTTGTCTTCACCAGCTTTGGTGACCACCATGCCGGGAGAAGCTTCTATGGCGGCATGTGCTATTTCAACGGTGCTGCCCTGGCGATCACCGCTCTCAAAGAGAAGGGGGTAAGACGATTCTCCATCGTGGATACAGATGCCCATCACGCCAACGGCACCCGTGACATTTTCGGTGGCGATGATAATGTCCTCCATATATGTCTTTGCTCTCAGGACTACGCCGATGAACATAGTAACGTGGATGTTAAGATTCCGTTTTCCACCTCGGATGAGGAGTATCTGGCACAGCTAGAGCAGGGGTTTGTGCCCCGGGCAGCAGCATTTGGACCGGAGTTCATC
>CAZNSC010000126.1:0-8212 GCA_964575695.1 uncultured Dehalococcoidales bacterium | reverse complement strand
GCATCCCGGGTAGACTACTGAAGATTGAAGAGATGATGAACATGCCCGCCCCCAGTTCAATAAAGAAGAAGGCGAGCCAGAAGAGAATGCCTTTTCGCTCGATCCACTCCCTCTGGGGGGTAAACTGCACCATAAACTCATAAGGTCTCGTTTGAATCATAGCTTTCACCCTTTCTGACTAAAATTTCTTAGCCGATGATATAGTACACCGATGGGTCGGTGCCGTATTCCGGATGAAGTTGGACAGCCTTCCTTCCACTGATTAGCAACGAGACTTCACTTGTAGGATCATCCAGGTCGCCAAATACCCTTGCTTTAGTAGGGCAGGCGATGACGCAGGCCGGGGTTACTTCTGGGTCTACCCCTGGTTTCAAACCCTGCTTGGTGCCATCATCAATCTTTTCCATGCAGAAGTTACACTTCAGTACCACCCCTGTTTGAAGGGGGTATAACTTCCTCTTCACCTTCTCTAACTCGGTAAAACCCTGGCCGGGGAAATACTCTTTTTCCTCGGCGTAGAATGAGCGGACCTGATAAGGACAGGATATCAGGCAGTACCGGCAGCCGACACACTTGGTTTGATCGATCCAGACAATGCCGTCCTCACGCTGCTGTGTCGCACCAGTGGGACAGGCCTTAACACATAAGGGGTCCTTACAGTGATTGCATAATACCGGGTACATTTGTTTGCTGATGTTGGGATAAGTGCCCGTCTCAGAAATCAGTAATCTTCCCCACATCATACCTGGCGGGAGGAGATGCTCTTCCTTGCATTTTATCACACACCCGTAACACCCGGCGCACTTAATCAGATTTATTACCATGCCTAATCTCATTTTTACCCCTCCGCTTTGTAGACTTTCACCCTCACCGCTTCCTCAACAGCGCCGACTACGGGGCAAATATGCTTTTGGTCTATTCGCAATAGCTCGTTGTGGTTTACGCCTTTGCCCCGGGCAATGGGTCTTCCTTTCGCCCAGCTACCCAGACCAACCATGGCTATTACCTGCCGGTGGATTGCCTGGGCTAATTTCACCCTTCCTGTTACTTTGTACCCCCACTGGCTTTGAACATTGATGAGGTCCCCCTCCCTAATTCCTTTGTTCTTTGCTGTCTCCGCGTTCATCACGATATTATAGGTGTACGGATTAGCTTGACTCGCCTCATTGACCCACGGGTTCTCGGCGCTAAATCTGTAGAGATGGAGAACGTCCCGGGGCGAGACGCCGATTAAATCGTATTCCGAGTCAGGGGGCAGTTCAGTGTAGAGAACTGACGGGAAATAGGTGAACCATGGCGTGTATTGCTCCCAGTCCATATGGATGCCTATTTTCTCGCATCTCTCACGTATCTTCTCCTTATCCAGTCCTACACCTTCGTCGAAGACAGGCACCCTTCCGTTGACGAACCATCGCCAGTAGCACTCTTCGGGCTTCTTATCCCAGGTGAGGAAGCCGTGCTCCATAAACCAGTCCAGACCTCGTTCTTGGCCGAAGTTGTACTTAAGTGTCCTGTCGGTCAATTCTATGGCTGAGATTCTCTCATCGGGCGCTACGATATCAAAATCTCTTGCGGCTGTCTCTTCCTGCTCCCACTTCATAGTCTTCGCCGTCAGGTAGTTTTCCAGGAAGGTGTTGTACTGCGGCATTATTCCTATCCGGTCGGCGATATCAAACGTAATATTCAGGGTGTCTCTTCTCTCGTACTTGGGTTCCACCACCGGTATCCTCACATGATGACACCACTTCTCCAAGCCTGAGGGGTAGTTGAAGAAATAACCCATGCCGGAAAAGGGTTCACAGCTTTCATACGAGTGACACTCGGGCAGGACTATGTCCGCATAGGCTTCGGTGGTCTCGTTGTGAATTGTGTTGATGGAAAAGGTGAAGGGTACCTGATGGAGAAATATGTCGGCTTCTGCTGTACTTGCACAGTTCATTAGCACATTGGCGCCATATAGGGCTAAGACTTCTATTTCGTAAGGCCGGCCGGCTTTGGTCCATATCTCGTCCCAATCGGCAGAGTAGGGGAAGGGGTTCATGGTGCTGTGTGCAAATATATCGTGGAAGTTTATCAGTAGTTCACTGGAATCGGGTACTACCTCTCTTGGGGGCCAGGGGACCCTTGTCCACCACTGCGCCGGGGTGAGCATTCCGTCATAGCCGGCAAATGGCTCAAAATGAGGGCGACCACTTCCCGGGTAGCCAAAGCTCCTCACCGTGCCTGAGCCGACAATACCCCCGGCGGCATCCTGGTTGCCAAGCAATACATTTATTAGGTTCATCGACATATATTGGTGATAGCCGTTCTGGTGTGTTTGACACCCCTTATATCCGACGACGCCAGCCGGTCTGTAGGGGACTTTTACCCCCTGAATATCTATGGTGCTTCCTATCTTGGCTTCGTTAACAAGTTCTTGGGCCAACCAGCGGATCTTGGCTTCGGGGACGGTGCTTATCTTTGACGCCCAGTCCGGCTCATACTGTCTGAGGTGTTTCTTAAGAATCTGGAAAGCAGGTGTGCAGGTAACCCCGTCAACCGTGTATTCGCCTTCGAGGGAGGGGTGACTTAGAGTCGGATCATCCCAGGTTTTCGCTTTACCATCAGTCTCGTCCCACAGGAGTGGCTGCTTCCTCTGCTTGTCCCTCACGCAAAATCCGTCGGGACCGATGAGATAGGGCCCGTTGGTCTTATGCCTGATGTACTCTACATCGTAGATTCCGATCTCGTTCACGATAAGGTTGGCGATAGCCAGCCATACCGCTATATCCGTGGCGGGTAGGATGGGGATCCATTCTACAGCTTTACCCCCGGCAATATAACCCACCGGGTCCATGACCACCATCCTCATCCCTCTATCCCTGGCAGCAGATGAGGTTCGCATGGTAATTGCTGCATGGCGACCACCACCGTTCCCCTCATTGCCACCGGCTCGAATAAGGAAGTTCATGTACCGATAGTCCGGGACTATATCCCAGGCAGCGTGCATCAGGGCACCGCCGTGATGACCGGCTGCCCCGCAGTGAGACCCCGGCCCGCCCATAGCGCAGTTAAGACTGCCAGATACAACCCACATGGTGCAGAAACCAAGCCCGTATTTGGCACCTGTGCCAGGACCGGGAGTTCCCCCCCAGGCTACACACCGGGGATCCTTCTTTCTGGCCTCAATAACCTTCTCGGCAATGGTATCAAGGGCCTCATCCCAGGAGATTCTCTCCCATTGTGGGTCTTCACCAATCCCCTTCTTCGGATTGGTCCGTTTCACCGGATAGTTGACGCGATTAGGGTCGTGATAGTCCAGTAGTGTGGCGATGCCCTTGCCACACATACCCCCCTTGCCTCCCAGGTCGCTCTCGGGCACACTCTGTATCGCCACCGGGGTACCATCAACCACCCTTATTTTAATTCCGCACAGGTTATAGCACCCAGCACAGATGGTATGGGCCCAATAGTCTTTGCTGCCACCACGGGCAAAGATTTTGTAGTCTTCCCTTTCCTTCACTAGCTTTTCATATTCTTTCGGCATGGTAGAAATATCCTCCTTTTGCAGCTACCGCAAAATGCAAAGTAGAAAGTGCTCAAATCTGCATAACTGAAGCCTGTTCATTTTCGAGATTCCAAGTCTGTGTAGGGTGCTTACTTCTGTAAAATCTTCCAGCACCGGGGTCCAAGTAACAAATGCGACATCTTTGCATTAATTCAATTATATCAGAATATCACGCACTCGTGCAAACATCAGCTCTCTCTTGCATATTGCAAGACCGACGGTGATATGCTAATAATGTCTTAACCTTAGTGCAAGGCAGTTTTTACACTATTTGTCTCGAGGGTACTTACAGGGTAGATTACTGGAGTCTCTTGTCTAGAGGTGAAGTACCTTTCTCTCTGGAGGGCAGAATCACGCTGGCCTGACCAATTAGAGTGGTCTCGCCACGCTGATTTTCTCCCTTGGAATCAATATCAACGCAGGGTTCGCCATTCTCATCAAGATACTTCTTGGTTACCCTGCCCCTGAACCACGTGGTGTCGCCTACATAGTTAATGGCGGTCAGTTTGCTGTCCATTTTCTTCACAAAGGCCTCGTCGCCTGCCCAGTTGGTCAACAGGTTGCCGTGCCAGGATACTCGCTCATAGCCATAATCAAAAGCCGCGGTAACCCCGATCTCACGGGCTCTTGTGTCCTCGAAGTGCACCAGCTCGGGCACATCTAAGCGGCCTGTAGTCGAGTCGAACATCGGGGTCGCTGGATGACGACGTAGGTAATCGACATATCTACCATGGGCCCTCATAAATTGTGAGCCGGCGCCCATGTTCCAGCACATCATATCCCTTTGACTTAAGGGGCCCTTGATCACATGGCCCAGTTCGTCCCCAACTTCCACATCCTCCCAGTAACGCGGGGTGGCGCCTCTAACTACCTCGCTTGCGTAATCGTCATGGATTTTCTGCAATTCTTCTGGAGTATAACTGGTCATTTCTCTATGCCGATATGAGCCCTTTTCTCCAGCCCTGCCTCTCTCGAAGTTTAGCAGACATCCCCTGGCTATGGCAACCACCTCGCCATGCTGGTTCCGGTACTCTACGATATCCCGTCCTACAACTATCCTGTCTGAGATCTTGCCTCGTGTCTCTTGAATATCGGTTAGCGTATCACTATAGGTAAACTCATCACCCTCCAGGATAGGTTTGAACCACTCCCAGTTAATCTCACCAATTAACCCGTGGATACCTGGCATTGATGATCCTCTGGCAATAGGATAGTAAACGCTAAAAAGGAAGCACCCGGGGGCTGTTAAACGTCCGTACCTGGTGTTCCTGGCGTACTGCGGGTCACGGTACAGGGGATTTCTATCACCGATACCATCTACAAAATGCCGTATGGTGTCTCTCACCGCTTGTGTATTGAAGAAGGGCTCTCGAGGCGTCCATACCTGGCCAATGCGGCTTCTTAAATTGGCGATCATTTCATCAGTTATCACGGCGTGCGGCTGACTCAATTCTTTCTCACCTCCATAAGTTAGAATTCTATATCTCCTTCCTCTACCTGACTCTCCCAAGCACCCATCAGCATGTCCTGGCTGATAATAACCGTGGTCGCTTTAGTCCACCAGTACGCTGGCGGTTCCAGAGGCGGCTATAGTGCCATCTCCCTTTTTGATCCACACATCGAAGACCAGGCGGGTCTGAGAATCTTCGGCAATTTTGTCAACAAGCTCGCCCCCGAAGTTCAGGATATCCTCGTGGTACATCGGGTTAATGAACTTGATTTTGATCTTGCCACTGCCGTACCACGCCGCTCCGACGAGATCGATGAACATCAGGATTATGTTGTCAACTGCCGGAGGGCCTTCAGCCAGCCCACCATGGTAGCCATGCTTGCGGGCCCAGCCATGTTCGTGGACATCCGATTTCCACTTCTCCGGATCCCAGCTTGAGTCTCCTCCAGCCCCACCGGCAAATCTCATCACTGCTCTTTTGGTAACACCGGGGAGCTCGTATCCTATCGGTAGGTCTTTCAGTGCCTTTGTCATTATACGCTTCTCCTAAAACTTGGTTGTTCTGTGTCCAGCCCATTACCTCAGTTTCATTAACTCGGGCGGGAGTTCTGCGGTTATGAGCATCTCATCAATGCCCTTGGCGAGAATGTCGCCATCCTCATCTTCAACCCAATATTCGAATTTATAATAGGGTCGTCCCCGCTTATAATATTTGCTGTGGGTTCTGGCATATCCAATCTGCTTCTGACCCACCTTGGGCGGTTTGTAAAACTCCCACTCAATCCCCACCAAGACGGAATCACTTCCCGAACCACGGCCCCAATACCGCGAGGTTGTACGAGGGCATCCCCACTGTTCGAAAGGCCAGACAATTATCCCTCCCCAGGGCGAATCTTCAAGATACCATGGGTGTCGGCCTTCAAGTTGTATCATTTCGGTATGCTTATCGTGGGTCTGCTGGCTGATAACGAATTCTACCGGCCCGAACTCCTCTCCAACCTCTATTTTGTCATATGTCTTCACCTCGTAGTCGACGGGCAGTTCTCCGGGGCCAAACGCGGGCTCTCTAGGCGTTGGCTCCCAAGTTCTTTTTACCTTCTTTTCAACCATTTTTACCTCCTCTGGCCGAGCTCTGGCGAGATATTTTTCTCTGCTGCTCAGCTTGTTGGCTTCTCATAGAGTATTTGCCCCGAGTGGAAGCCTCAATTATGTGCTTGTTTATCAGATAGGGCTGCGGGTAGCGAAGACTTTACAAAGGAATGTTGCTGTATTTCTTCTGGGGTCGAGGTTTAACCTTGTTCTTGGTCATCTTCAGTCCCCGAATTATGGACGATCGTGTCTCTGCCGGTTCGATTACATCGTTGACGTTCTGCCAGGAGGCCGCATCATAGATGCTGCCAATCTGGTTTTGGACTTCCTCTGTCCTCTTTCTCAGCACCTCCTGTGGGTTTTCAGCCGACCTTATCTCGTCCACGTAAATGATCTTGGCCAGAGCTTCGGGGTCTATCGCTCCGGTATCGGCTATCGGCCAGGCGAACACGATGTCGGCATTTAGAGCCAGTGAACCCATGGTCAGCTGCGAGGCGGCGACCATCTTACGAACGACCACAGTTACCAGAGGTACGGTTGCCTCTGAGGTGGCAAACAAGAAGGTGGTGCCCCGGCTGAGTATGCCGCGTCGTTCTTGCTCACTTCCTATCATATAGGCCGGGCTGTCAACAAGATAGACGACCGGGATGTTAAACAGGTCGCAAAATCTGACAAACCTTGCCGCCTTTCGTGCTGATGCCTCAGTTATTGACCCGGCGAGGTACATCGGATTATTGGCGACAAGGCCAACCGTCTGACCATCGAATCGGGCAAAACCGTTGATCATTTCCTTGAGGTAGTCGCGGTGCACCTCGAAGAAGTCGCCGTTGTCTACTATTACCTTAATGACCTTATGCATATCGTAGACTTTACGCGGTTCTATGGGGACTATGTCGTACAGTTCGGGGCACAGGCGGTTGGGATCATCTCCGGTATCAACGACTGGAGGAGCCTCACGGTTGTTCAGGGGGAGGAAACTAAGTAGTTTGCGTGTCTTTTCCAAGCAGTCTATATCATCATCAGCCAGAACATGGACGCACCCGCTGACGGTGGCGTGCATTTTGGCGCTGCCTAATTGCTCGGGGGTAACGTCTTCCCCGATGACGGTTTTCACCGGGCCCGGACCCGAAATGAACAAGTTGCTTTGCTTGGTGGCGATAACAAAGTCCTGCATGCCGGGGCCGTAGACGCCGCCGCCGGCATTATCTCCCATGAAGAGACCAATCTGGGGAACAACCCCAGAATAATTTGCAATCTTATAAAAGAAATTACCAAACCCGACGCCACCACCCAGGTCTCCTCCCAGGTGGTCCTGAAATCTAGCACCCGACCCGTGGTTTATTCCGATCACGGGGCAACCCCTGTAGTAGGCCATGTCCATCAACTTGCACATCTTCCTGGCTGTCCACCTCCCCATTGTGCCGCCCTGTGCTGAGAAGTCCTGTGAGTAGATATATACTGGCCGACCGTCGATTTCTCCGTACCCGGTAACAACTCCTTCGCAGGGTATTTCCTTGGCAATGTACACATTGTGGTGGCCAATAAACATGTCGGTCTCGGTGAAAGTGCCCGGGTCCAGGAGCTTGTCCAATCGCTCCCGGGCAAGGAGCAGTCCCTGCTGGCGAAGCCTTTCTTGAATTTTCTTGTTGCCGCCTTCCCGCAGATGCGCCTTGCGTCTTCTGAGATCCTGAACGTACTCCTCCATGGTATTCATTTTGATCTCCTCTCCTTCTTTTCTCACCGTGGAAACTAACCCTCTATCAGCAGCAATATACCAGTATGGTGCCCGATTGTCAATTTTGCTCCTTGACGACAGGGTTGGGCTGTGGAACATCTCCACGCGTTCTGGTTATCAGAGGGTGACGGTCATATAGCTTGAGCCGCCCTGGCAATATCTTGTATAATTTTGCAAAGGGAGACACAAATCTAGTCATGGGGGTGCTTCTAGTGACGGGAGATATATACCAGCGGTTAGCAAATCACCTATCGACTCTGGGAATGGGGTATCCGCTAACAGAAGATCTGGAAGAGATTTTGAGGGCCAATTTCACACCAAGGGAGGCTGAGGTGGCGTTAGCCCTGCCGACGAGAGTGGGGCCCCTGCGACCGGTTACAGTGTATGAGAT
>CAZNSC010000125.1:0-8436 GCA_964575695.1 uncultured Dehalococcoidales bacterium | reverse complement strand
ATTGATAGCTTTGCTTAGCCAGGTGCTGGGCATAAGCAAGAACAGGATTGAGATAGCCAAGGGTCAGACCAGCAGGAATAAGCTTATCGCTATTGACGGTTTGAGTGAGGAAGAGATTCGGGAGCGGCTTTTGTACCGAGATAGCCGCCCCTAGCTTCTGAGGATGTCGTTCCCGTGCTGATCCCTCTTTCCACAAGGCGGGTATTCTCTACGGGCCGGGCCTTTTTCTACGGCGGCGCCAGTAGATAATGCCGAGTGCAGTTCCCCAGATAGGAATAAAGATTATCAGCCAGATAACTAAGGTGCCTATAACCTGCCCGGCGACAACAAGCCCGCGGGTTGCCGATTTGAGTATTTCCAGGGCGCTCCAGCCGGCGCGAACCAGCGGTTTGGCCGTGGCCTCCGGCCTTAGATAAACCCATATCAACGACATTGATGACGTCCGTTCCAGGTATTGCATTCGCCCCTTAATCTGCTCAATCTCGCTGCGTACCTGAGATAAGCGTTCGTAAATACTGAGGATGTCCTCCACATCCACGGCCCTTTCCAGAAGGACCAGATATTGCTTTTCGGTCGCCTCCGCATTCTTGAGCCGTGACTGGAGGTCAACATACTCCTCGGTGACGTCCTGGCTTTCGGTTTCCTCCGAAGTCACTCTTACCGCTAGCTCCCTGAGTTCAGATAGTGCCGGCTCAAACCTGCCATCAGGCACACGGATAGAGATTCTTCCCGTCAAGTCCTGCTCCTCTCCGGAGATGCTGGACGATACAACATAGCCGCCAAGGCTTGCTGCGAGCTGGGCTATCTCATCCCTGGCGCCGACCACATCATCCACTATCAGCGACATGTTTCCGGTGCGGACTATCATCCGCTCCTCGCCTGACGGCAAAGCCCCGGCTCCAGACGCGTCCTCCCGTCCCGGTGGCATTGGCGCCGGTGTTGGCGCTGGAGCTGGCATTGGCGTTGGTGCTGGCCCGGGCACCACTTCTGGTGCTTTGGCGCAGGCAACCGGCACCACGAGCAGCAGAACGAGTGCCAGTAATATTATCGGCCTTTTCATCAGATGGCCCTCCGCTTATTATCCATGCTTCACTATAGTATAACGCTAGGAGAATGAAAAGGTTAGGGTGATTTATTGCTTGGGTGGCAACCCTGGGGGCTGCATGTGGCCGACGCAACGTGGTGGCCATGTCCTATCCAGGCTGAGCAAATGTCGCGATAATTGTTGGGTTTACGGCACCTGTGCTATCGGTCGGCTGAATCGGCACTGCTTGGCGCACGCCAGGGATAGAAGACCAGAAAAGCAGCCAAGAAGACAGCTTGCAGTATGATGTCCATTCCCACCTTACCGAAGTCAACATATCCCCGGACGATGGAGTATAAATTGATTACTATGACGAGGATAGCCCACAATATGGCAAACTTCACCCAGTAAATGTGCCGTATAGGGTCCCGCGCTGCGGCTATGATGAAGATTGACGGCGCGACCATGGCGATGCCAAGCGACGCCAGGAAGTATGATATGTATTTGGCCACGTATTCAGGTCCACCTTGCTCGTAACCAAGCATGGTGCCTAGCTCGTGAGGAATAAAGATTAGTGCCAGGCCCCATAAAATCCCTAATATCCCCCAAATAATCATGGTTACCTTCAGAGCCTTTAGCATTAGTCACCTCCTGTAACAAGATTGGCGGTATTATATCATAATCTGTAGCAATTGCATACACCTTAACATAAAAAGACCAGGTTAGCCGCTAGAACTCAACCGTTTTCTTGGCAAAAAAACGCTCGATGCCACGCTCTACCCTTTGCCTGACCGGCCCTTGCCCAAACCCGCACCGACAATATCATCATCACCTCTGGTTGTCAAGTGTGGCTCCTCCAGATTGTGCGGCTACCCCTGTCTTGTATGGATTCATTGCCGGCTATTATTTTGCTATACTAGGTAAAGCTGTGGCTACGGCTCGCGGTTGGAGGCTTTCCATGACTAAGAATATATATTGGGCACCGATTGTCATTCTCCTGATAGCTATCATCGCCGTTGGTGGTATCGTCGCTTGGTTGAGGTATAGCCCGGGCCAGCCGATAGAGATTTTCCTCCCCCCACAACCGGAACTACAGGGTGAGATCTATGTTGGTGGTGCGGTTTGTAATCCCGGCTTCTATCCCCTAAAAGCGGGGGACAGCATGGAGAGTGTTATCCAGGCTGCCGGCGGTACCACCGGCAGTGCTGACCTCAGCCGTCTTGAGCTCTGCATTCCGAGGGTGGGTGGGGAACAGCCGGCACAGAAGATAGATATTAACCGGGCTGAGGCCTGGCTACTTGAGGCTCTGCCTGGAGTTGGCGAAGTTAAGGCTCAAGCCATCATTGACTACCGCTCCCAGAATGGGCCATTCCACAACATCAACGAGCTAACCGAGGTTAAAGGGATAAGCATTAGTACCTTTGAGCAGATTAAGCACCTGATTACGGTCGCCGACTGGGAGTAGAATAATGCTGCTTATCTATCTGAGTTGTGCCTGGGTGGCTGGTATCTTCCTGGGAGCAAAATTTGCTCCGCCCGCGGCTATCATCCTCACCGGGCTTGTCCCCCTGCCCCTCCTTTTCTGGTTCCATCGGCAGCCGAGACCAATAATACTGGCCAGCTTATGCATTATTGTCTTCTTCGGTGGTGCTCTTTATTTCCAATCAAGCTTGACTGCTGTTGACGGGAGTCACCTCAGCTTCTACAACGACCGCGGGACTGTGGAGATTAAGGGGGTAGTGGCCACCGACCCCGAGGTTAGAGACAAGACCACTCACCTCCCCCTCTCGGTCAATGAAGTAAGGATGGATGAGGAGTGGCGGGAGGTATCGGGGGAGGCACTGCTGTTTGTGCCGAGATATCCTGCTTATGCATATGGTGACGAACTCCTGGTAACCGGGAAACTGGAGACGCCACCCCAGCTTGATGACTTTGACTATACAGACTACCTAGCCCACCAGGGAATCTATTCCACAATGCTCTACCCCCGGGTTGAAGTATTGGGGACGGGGAAGGGCTTTAAGCCTCTGGAGTTGGTTTACTCATTAAGAAACCGTCTGTCTCAAGCCCTGGCTGAGGCCTTACCGGAGCCGCAGGCATCACTCGCCCAGGGTATGGTTCTGGGTAAGAGAGGTACAATCCCCTCGTCACTCGAAGATGACATGACCCGCAGTGGTACCGCCCACCTGTTAGCTATCTCCGGCCTCCACCTCGGTATCCTGGCGGGAATGTTACTCAGCCTTGGGATCTGGCTGTTTGGTCGGCGACATGGCACCTACATCTGGCTTACATTAGGCGTAATCTGGCTCTATGTCCTGATCACCGGCATGCATCCGCCGGTAATCAGGGGGGCAATCATGGCCAGCCTGTTCCTTACCGCCGAGCTTCTGGGCAGGCAGCGCAGTGCCTTTACTGCTCTGGCCTTCGCGGCAGCGATTATGGTCGGCATCAGCCCTCAAATCCTGTGGCAAGCCGCCTTCCAGATGAGCTTCATGGCTATGGCGGGTCTCATCTTCATCTTCCCCCCTCTCCGAGCTCTGGGCAGAAAGGCGGTCAACGCTATGCTGGGTGAGGACAGGATGGTGGTCCCGCCGGCTAATTTTATCACCGACAGCTTTGGTGTAACCCTGGGAGCAATCCTGGCTGTCTGGCCGCTTGTTGCCCACTACTTTGGCATTGTTTCCTTTACCGCACCCCTGGCTACATTCCTTGTCCTGCCGGTGCTGCCCGGCGTTATTATTACCGGGGTTCTGGCCGGAGGAATAGGACTTATCGCCCTGCCCGTAGCCCAGGTTATAGCCTGGCTTGCCTGGCTATTCCTGTCATATTTTGTCCTGGTGGTTAATGTTTTTGCCGCTTTTCCTTTGGCTTTCCTCGAAGTGGGCTCTATTAACACCGGCGTCATCGCGGGTTACTATTTGGCGCTGGGCCTTGCCTTGTGGTTCTACAGCCACCATCGGCGGGCAAGCACCCTGACTGCTGAGTCGCGGTCGCGGTTAAGGTGGGGAGTGACCAAGACCGCTGACCTTGTCTTGAGGCTGCCGGTGAAGTGGGTTATCCCGCCCCTGCTGGTGTTAGCCATTCTGGTATCAGTCACTGCCGCCACGATGCCTGATGATAAGCTTCACGTAAGCTTCTTTGATGTTGGTGAGGGTGATGCCATCCTGGTTCGGAGGGGCAGTCAGGAGGTGTTAATTGACGGCGGTCCCAGCCCACAGGCGATAGGTCTGGGGCTGGGCAAGCAGATGCCGTTCTGGGATAGAACCATAGAGATGGTGATATTAACCCACCCCCACGCCGACCACCTCACCGGACTGGTCGAGGTATTGCAGCGCTATCAGGTTGGGCAGGTGCTTTATGCCGAGTCTGATTACCAGTCGCCACTCTATGATGAGTGGCTCAGCCTGATTAAAAATACCAGATGCACCATAGCTCAGGTGGGACAGGAGATTGATCTGGGGCGTGGGGCGATAGTCCAGGTTCTAAACCCGCAGTACCCTCCGTTATCCGGCACCGAGTCCGATGTTGATAATAATGGGGTGGTATTGCGTTTGAGCCTGGGCAAGATTAGCTTTCTGTTTACCGCTGATATATTCTGGGAGGCAGAGTTCGACTTGACTCGCTGCCGAGCCGGTTTAAGCAGTACTGTACTCAAGGTCGCCCACCACGGCTCAGATACCTCCACTACCGAGGAATTTCTGGATGCGGTCGATCCCCGGCTCGCTGTTGTCTCCACGGGTGGTGATAGCTCCTCAGCTCACCCCGCTCCGGAGGTTGTGGGAAGACTCGAGGGGAAGCTGAGGGCGGAGGATGTCTACCGCACTGATGAGCACGGCACTATTGAATTCATCACTGATGGTGAAAGGCTGTGGATGAAGATGGGGAGATAGTCTTCCCGGCTGGTGCAAGGAATGTCCAGATCGGAGTTCTCGGCTTCTTCACCGGGCCCGGTGTGGCTTCCTTGACAGTCAGTAAAGAAAAGCCTTAACATGGCTATGGCTGTCCATGTGGGAGACTTGGTTGAGGTATGTAGCTTGGGTCGTCTAGACCCGGTCAGGAAGACGTTATTTATCGGGTTAGCGCTAGTTCTGCTGCTAACCCCTTGTGCTTTTATTTCCCTAGTGCCTGCCCGGGCCAGTCCAGAAACTAACACCTGGAGTAAGTATCCTATCCCGCAGAAGGGTAAGGCGGGCGGCTGGGTTCTGACCGGCGGCGGGACCGGCGTTACCGCGGTCGCTGTTGCCTTTGACGGCACTGTCTATGCGGCGGCCCAGGAGATTATCGGTTCCCCGCTAAACGGCTACGATCTGTTCAAGTCCACCGATGATGGCTATTCGTGGGCGCCGCTGTGGAAAATCCCGGCTGGTGATAACCCGAATGGCGGTGAAGCCTCCAGGATAATCGCTCTCACCCTTCCCCAATGGGAAGATACCAGCACCCTGTATCTGGCAACCCAGTACAATGTCTACGGGTCTGCTGATGGCGGTGAACATTTCACTGCGCTGGGGCGGCTACCCTATACTTCGGGCACCCTGATCACCTCCTTTGATGTTATCGACTACAACGGTACCCATCTGGTTACCGTCGGCACCAGGGACACTGACGGTGGTGAGTACGGCGGGGCCTACTTTTATGATGAGTCGCAGGTTGTACCATCCTGGACTGACCTGAAGGTGGGCGACAGCGATGCCGGTACAATGTATGATGTGCTGGCTGTTGCCTTTTCCCCTGATTTTGCTGACGATAAGCAGATTGTGGCGGTGGTAACCGATGGGAATGATATTATAGTTACTAGCAGGATTGGCAGCGCCGACTGGGGAGTCACAGTCGCTGATGCCTATCTCCCGGCCCCCGCCTTCAGCTCCTGGGTGGCAACTGGCGCTAGCCTTGTCTTTCCCGCTGACTATAACTCAGATGCTACCGGAGATGAATACATTCAGTATGTCGGGGTCAAGATCGTTAATCTCGATGATGTTGATGAAATGACAGGCGGCGTCTATATGATAATCGGGGCTGAGCCGCCGGATAGTTCTCTGGTTTTTCCCCTGTCTGCCCCGGTTCCGGTCCATTCAATGGCGATTGCCGGCGAGGCGGCGAACCCCACCATAGTTGCCGGTCTGACCAACGGCAGCGTAATCTATACTGTCGGTGGTGACTTCTGGATACCGGCGTACCCCCCGCCATCAGCGCCCCCCGCTGAGGTCTATGTTGCTCTCGGCGGGTTCTACAGCTCAGGCTACGTTGTCTATGCTGGTTCCTCAGGCGAGAATGGTGGCCTGGCGCGCAGTGTCGATAGCGGGGCTTCCTTCTCCCGTATCGCCCTCATCAGCGATGACCTGATGACGATTACCGACCTGGCGGTATCGCCAATCTACAGTACAGATGGCACGGTGTATATGCTGGCTGTTGGTAGCTCGGACGATTCGATGCTGTGGCGGACAACCAACGGTGGTTCAACCTGGGACTTGGTATTGACCGTGGGCCAGGAAATGACTCTGCCATCAGGGCAAACGGAGACAGCTCCCAGGTTTGACAAGGTGGCGGTTTCACCCAAATTTAGCTCTGATGCCACCGTGTTCATCCGGGACTCAGATACAGGCACCATCTGGAGATCAGTGGATAATGGCTTTCGCTTCTGGCCACTGTCGGAAGCACCACCAACGGCGGGTAGCATTGGTTCCTGGGCGATAGTCGGGAATAAGAAGGTGCTGGTCGGCGATAGCTCGGGTAATTTCTATAAGACCACTAACGGTGGCTTGGTCTGGAGCTACGCCGTGGCTACCGGTTTGTCCAGTTTCAGCTCCATGGTGCTATCTCCAGATTATGACAGTGATAGCACCATCCTGGCTGGTGGCAATGACGGCAAGGTCTATCTCTCTACAGACGATGGCAAGACGTGGGAGCAACCGACTACCTCGGCCACTGGTCTGGGCGCCGGTACCCTGGTCGCCTTCTCACCATATTATGCTCGGGATGGGACTATCTATGCCACTGATTCAGGTACCGATAGCGGTATCCTGCGCTTTGTCATCGATGAAGATACGGAGTGGGAGAGGATTGACCAGGAGAATCCAGACCGAATTGAAGAGGCTCCCGGCAATATAACCGGTCTTTATGTAGCCGATGATGGGGATGGCTTGAGCGTGCTCTATGCGGTCACCTCTGATGCCGTGGCGGCCCGTGAGGTTGGCGTCAGGGCTGCTGAAGGCGGCGTGGCGCGCTGCCTCAATCCGACCGATGACCTTTCCCCGGCCAGTGACGCCCCGTTATTTGAGGTGGTCAATAGTGGGCTACCTTCGGGTGCCGAGCTGTCCGGCCTGTGGTATGCCGAAGGTCATACCCTTTGGTCTATTGACACCGATCCTGCCCGCGATATTCTCTATACCTATAGGGATACCCTTACCGTACCCCCGACACTCACCTCACCGGCTGACGGTGCTGGCTCGGGTAGACAAACGAGTTCCGAAGTTTCATGGCAGACAGTCGTTGATGCCGACTCTTATGAGGTATGGTATGATACCGATCCCACCTTCAAACAGACTCCAACCAGGATATATTCTGAGCTAGCTCACGCCACTATTCGTGGACTCGATAACGGTATTACCTATTACTGGCGGGTAAGAGTGGGGGAGCCCGGCGCTTCATTGTTCATGCCGGGTGCTATTGCCGTCGGTGCCCCGGCTCTCAGCCGCTTCTCACCTACCTGGTCATTCAGCACCGGCATGTCGGCAGCCGAGTGGAGTCCGTTTGTTGGCGGTGTCCCCGAGGCACCCGCCAACGGGGCTACCAATGTGCCGACAAGACCAACATTTGCCTGGAATCCGTCAGACTGGGCTACCGGGTATGAGCTTATATTGGCCAGGGATAGTGGTTTTGCTGACGTGGTTCTCTCCAGGACAGGTGACAACGCTTTGCCCACCCCAGTCTGGTCGTGTGACACGGATTTGGACTATAACGCCACTTATTACTGGAAGGTGAGGGCTATCAGCCCCAACAGCTATAGCCAGTGGGCAGTTGGCATATTCACTACCGGGCCGGCGCCGCCAGTACCAACACCGACTCCCCCGGGCCCGCCGGCTCCTCCCGCTCAGTCACCCGTTCCCGGGACCCCCGTATCTATCTGGGTGATGATAGCCGTTGTGGCATTACTGTTTATTGCCCTGCTGATTTTGATAATCACCACCCGGCGTTCCTATTAAGCGTGGTCGAGGAGGAGAGAAGGTGAGGTTGTTGAAGAGACTGGTTCCCTTGGAATGAGTGACCATATTTGTTGCTGCTTTATTGGTTCCGGCTTATTCTGTACAATACAGCGGGAGGCTTTAAGATGAGAAGATGGGGAGTTGTCGGTTTACTGCTACTGTGCCTGGTTTTAGCGGGCTCAACCGCCTGCAATTCAGGGGGCACGGGAGATG
>CAZNSC010000124.1:0-8557 GCA_964575695.1 uncultured Dehalococcoidales bacterium | reverse complement strand
GTCTTGTTCATTGAGTATTATATTTCCTCCTTCTTTGTTTGCTCTCTTTATTACAACAATTTTCTAGCATGGTGTTCTTGGTAAATTCATCAGTTCCTCCTCTTCAGGGAATTCACTCTCACAACTATTCCTATTCCATTATCCAAGCCGGAGTTTAAGGTTTTGTTTTGAGTTTGTTAACAGCTGGTAAAACTCTGTTTAAATGTTTGTTAAGATGGTTGGTAGCTGATACGAGAAGGGTGGGCCGGTAGCCCACCCTTCTCGTATCAAGAGTGTGTTACTTAGGATTTCATTGGCTATCTGTAGCAACCGCGAAAGTGCCGTCATAGTTGATGACCGCCCACGCAGTTTTAGCAGCCGGATCAACGCCGTATGTCCCCAGTCCATAGATTGGTTTCCACGAACCGACGACAAACCTTGTCGTGCCGCCTGCGTTCAGGTCAACTGCATTAACCCATTCCCCGTCAGTGTCTTGTGCAACGATTCCGAATCCACCGTTTCCGAGGTGCATCGTCTTGCCATTAGCATAGCTCATCGAAAGGGTGTAGGTATCAGTTTCTTCGCCCGGAAGGTCAGACAACCCGGAAAGAGTAAGGATGTCGCTGTTGAATTTTGACTGAAGAGGCATCCAAGTAGTGGTGATTTCCTTGCTCTCGGGCTTACCATAGTTGGTTGTGGTGATGTCAGAGTTGGTTCCGGAGAGGACGGACATCATGGTGCCATCGAAACCGTCTTCGGTACTCGCGGCGACCAGCGTGTTATCAGTCATCTCGTATGAGCCACCCTGGGCAACAATTTCCTCGTTTCCGTTCAGGCTGTAGATGATTGTCGAGACCTTCACAAAGTGGAAGGGATCATCATTATGCCCGTAACCTATGCCTGAGTCATCAGCATAGTAATCGATGGTTACCTGCGGTCCGTCCACGGTGAATATGTAGTAACCGATACGTCCCAGGTCCTGTTGTATCGGGATATCATTGGCTGAGGCCGGATATTTTGGCGTATAGAACTTGGAGCTGTCGGACTGGGTGATGAGCTGGTGAACCTGGCTTTGCCCGTCCGGACTGGTGATCAGAGAGTAGTAGTGGTGATGGTCGTGGCCGGATATAACCAGGGGGACATTGTTGGCTTCCATAGAGGCAAAGAAATCATCCTCGGCATTTTGCTTGGCATACAGGGCCGCTAGGTCATCAGCAGAGAGGCTGGAGGTATCGATGCCATAGCCATCACCGGGATCAGATGAAGTGACAGGGCCGCCAAACATGTTGTCCTTATGGTTGCCACCGAGTATGTTCTTGTGCGCGAAGACGAAAGCCTGGGTATCATCCGGACGGTTGGAAAGGACACCATCGATCCAGCCCTGCTGCTGCGAAATGGTGCTGGGGTAGTAGTCTCCGTTCAGGTCGAACTGGTCGAGTAACACGAATGTAGCATTATTGTACTCGAACGAATAAGATAGGCTATGGTTGGCATTGTTAACATCCGTGGGTTCGGAGAAGTTGGTGCCCAGAGTGAAGGTATCGCCTGTCTTGACGTCCGGGGGATTATTGGCCAGGTCGGCCGGAGGTATTATAGCAGTGGTAATATCCGCAGGGGTGTCATTGTTGACGCCCGTGCCGATTTGTGGAAAGGCATATTGGAACTCGGCTGCTGAATCCTTGTAGTCGGGGTCTTCTGAAGCTTCATGGTTTCCACGCAGAGGATAAAAAGCAACATCGGCATTATAAAGGTCTTGCGCATATAGAGCGCGTGTGTCGATATTAACCTTGCTCCCGACATTAACGGTATCGCCTACCGATACCACCAGATCAACGCCCGCATCGATGAACTGCTGATCTATTTGTTTGATGATGTTGGCGGCAACTGTATTGGGATTGTAACCGTCATCTGCAACTGTCCACTGGGTGTCCGAGATAACACCGAATGACCACTCTTCGATGCCGGCTGGTGCTGCCATAGCGAAAGATGGGCCGACGAGTCCGGTCAATACGATGACAGTCATCAAAGCGCTGATCACTGCCATCCTTATTGTTTTTTTCACGTTTTACTCCTTTTTGTTTTAGTTCAGTTTCTGGGATCACTCTTACTTCTTTTCGGAGATTGATATCACATGTCTGATCACCTCCTCTCAATGGTATAGTTTCATTTATTCGAAATAATGGAGCGCGTAAAACCGCCACCAATTCTCGTCATTCTTGTATTCCTGCGGAGGCATTGAACTGGTTACTATCAGGTCAAATATCTTCAATGCTACCTTTTTCAGTCGAGATCTCCAGGTTGCAGGTTCCATTTCTATCCTCCTTTCCATTTTTGATGCACTTCTCGGCTTGTCTTTGAATCCCTGTCTGTTTAAATAGTAGATGGTGGTTGTTCTGGTTGTGTTTTGATATCGTTAGAGATTTATGAAATCTGGTTTAAATTTTGGTTAAGAACTGAGTCCAGAGGGAAGTAAAAGGTAAAGAGCATGGAAATGAAACCGAGGCTGGTGATAGAATAATTCAATACTAGGGTGACTTGATTCGGAGGTTGACCAGATGGAGAAAGCAGAAAGTAGCAATAATGCTCTAAAAGAAATACAGCTGATTCTGGAAGCCAAAGGTAGAGACCTTCGCTCATTCCTCTATAAAGACATAATCATGAATGCCCTCAGGTGCCAGGACCTGGATATTTTGGACCTGAAGATAATAGACCGGGCAGTAGCTGAGTTCCAGCATGCTGCATGTGTTTTTCGGCCGTACAGGAACGTTCGCAAAGTTTCAATCTTTGGATCAGCCCGTGTCGCTGAGGACAGCCCTTACTACGAACTAGCAGTAAAATTCGGACGCTCAGTTGCAGATAAAGGTTTCATGGTGATAACTGGGGCTGCGGATGGAATAATGCGAGCCGGTATTGAGGGTGCTGGACTAGAGAATAGCTTCGGAGTTAATATACTCCTGCCTTTTGAGGAAGCACCCGCCACGGTTATTAAAGATGACCCCAAGCTGGTCACTTTTAAGTATTTCTTCACTCGTAAAATATTCTTCGTTATGGAGGCCGACGCGATAGCGCTCTTCCCCGGTGGTTTTGGTACACACGACGAGGGATTCGAAGTCCTAACACTTCTCCAGACTGGCAAAACTCCCCCCATGCCGGTAGTGCTCATGGAGCTTCCCGGAGAGCGATACTGGGAAGCGTGGGACCAGTTCATCAGGCAACAATTACTGGATAGGGGTTTTATAAGCCCGGAAGACCTAGAGTTCTACAGAATCATGCATTCTCCTGAGGAGGCAGCGGCGTGGATAAAGTCTTATTACTCGACTTATCACTCGATGCGCCAAGTCAGAAATATGCTTGTAATCCGGCTGGAAAGAGAGCTTGACGAGAGCCAGATTGCCTTGTTGAATGACAGATTTCGGGAATTAATCAGGTCAGGCAGGATACATAAAACGGCTGCACTGGCAGAAGAGATGGACGAGCCAGAACTGCACTCCAAACCCCGAATCGCCTTCTCAAACAATAGGAAAAGCTCAGGACGTCTCAACGAGATGATCCTGATGATTAATGAGCTGGGTTTGCGACATCATGAAACAAAGTGAACACCCAATTCGGAAACCTTCGTTAACATGCTTATTGTCACAAAAACTCAGAATGTGACAATGGATATAAGCTGAAACCATTTAATCCATCTCATAAACTCTAATATCCAATTTATAACGCAATCGCCAGAGTTCGTTTGATTAACTTGACAGATTAAAAGAGGTGTGTTATATTCATATCTAAATGAAATTTATTTTCATTTGCAAGGTGATATGAGACTCACAGCTAACAAAATAGCGGGCATTCTCAGGGAGCACGGTCATAAGCTGACGCCCCAACGACACGTGGTGCTGAAGGTCATGGCTTCAAGCCAGGAGCACCTGACCCCGGAAGACATATATGAGAAATCGCGGTTGGCGGATTCGGAAATAGGGCGGGTTACTGTTTACCGCACTCTTGATTTGCTGAGTAATCTTGGTTTATTGTGCAGAGTTCATGGGGAGAAAGGGTGCCGAAGCTATATGATAAGGAGACCCTTGGAACATCACCACCACCTGGTTTGTTCCAGTTGTGGCAAAGTCGTCGATTTTACCAGCTGCAATTTAGAAGAGATGGAGAAGAAACTGTCTCAAGAAAGTGGGTTCGATATCAAGGGTCATCTGCTTGAGTTCCACGGCATCTGCCGTAGTTGTGTGACAAACGGTAGCGTGTAGGTTGTTTCGAAATAGTCATCATTGATGTTGGCCTGCAGGTAATTTGGCAAATCAAGAGAAGGTAGAATGAAAAGAAAGTATCTGTTATTTGTTTCGCTAATGATTATTTTAATTCTGAGCGCATTATCTTGTCAGCCGTCAGCTACCGAATCAAAGAAGTCTATTGTTGTTACTTATTCCATTCTGGGTTCGGTTGTAAAGGATTTGGTAGGAGATGAGGCAAACGTCACCGTCTCTATACCTAACGGACTTGACCCTCATGAATGGGAGCCATCGGCCAAGGACATAGAAGCGATAAACAAGGCCGACCTCGTCATCGAAAACGGGCTCGATCTTGAAGAGGGTATGCTCAAGACTCTTGAAGCGGCAAAAAGCCACGGTGTCAGGTTCTTCACGGCCTCGGATTACATCACCGTACGTCACGTCGGCCCGGGAGAGGGGATACCTTCCGGCGACCCGGACCAGGCGATTGGTGCAGCCGACCCGCACCTGTGGATGGATCCCTTGACCATGAAGACTATTGTCGGTGCCTTGGCAACTGTACTTAAAGAGGACTTGAATCTGGACGTCTCCAGCCAGGCACAAAGCCTGGAAAGTCAGCTTGACAGCTTGAACACGGAGGTCGCTAATATCGTATCCACAATTCCTGAAGCTGACCGTAAGCTGGTTACCGGCCACGAATCAATGGGATACTTTGCCCAGCGCTATGACTTTAAGCTGGTTGGTGTAATTATACCCAGTTTATCTTCACAGGCGGGGGTGTCGGCGGCAGACCTTGCGGCCTTGAAAAAGGCTATTGAGGATAACCAAGTCAAGGCTATCTTTACCGAGTTGGGTACATCCCCCGCTGTGGCTAAAGCCATCGGGGATGAGACCGGCGTGAAAGTTGTTGAGTTGACTAGCCATGCTTTGCCCTCTGACGGCTCTTATTTTACATTCATGAGAGATCTCGCTACCACTATCGCCGATGCACTAAAATAGTCATAGAGGTATCAACATGGAGTGGCTGGTAACGCCTTTCACGACAAACGGTTTTATGCTTCAGGCGCTCGTCGCCGGGATTCTTGTCTCTATCGCCTGCGCTATTGCCGGGACCTTTATTATCCTGCGAGGTCTGGCATTTATCGGGGATGCCCTGGCTCACGGGGTCTTACCCGGCATTGCGGTCGCGGTGCTGGTCGGCTTTTCCGGAATACTCGGTGCGGCCATCGGAGCCGCGGTCATGATTGGCGGTATTACTCTTATTACACAGCGGTCACGTTTGTCATCGGATACCGCGATAGGCCTCCTGTTTGTCGGTATGCTGTCCCTGGGTGTGGCAATCGTGTCCCGCTCCAACTCTTTCAGCGGCGACCTTACCAGAATCTTATTCGGTGAGATCCTGGGTATCAGCATCCAGTCAATAATTATTCAACTCATCGCCACCGTGGTGATCCTGGCGATAGCCATTATCTGCACCCGACCATTCTTGCTGCTCAGCTTTGACCCGGAGCAGGCAGAGGTGGCCGGCTTCTCAGTGCGCCTTTATCACAATGTCATGCTCTTCATGATTGCCATCACGGTTATTGTATCTTTTCAGACAGTGGGGACTTTACTCGTTTTCGGATTGCTCATCGCTCCCGCGGGGGCCGGAGCACTCCTTGCCCGGCGGATAGAAGCCATGATGGCCTGGGCGGCGCTTTTTGGAATATTTTCAATGTACTCAGGTTTGCTCATCAGCTACCACTTTGACCTGGCTGCCGGAGCAGCCATAATACTGGTAACTATCGTAATCTTCTTTATAGTGTTTATTATCCAAAACCTGCGTCAGCGCCGGTCGGCTCTAACCAGGGAGCCATGTCATGTCTAATCAAAAAAGAGATGTTGCATTGCCATCACACGGAGTAAATGGTCCTGCTCCGGGCGTTGAAACCCCCTATATCCGGGCGAAAGGTCTCAGCGTTGGTTACACAAACGAAATCGTCGTGCCGGACGTAAACTTTGAATTACCTCCCGGTGAGGCCTTCGCTCTCATTGGAACCAACGGCTCGGGTAAGTCCACCCTGCTCAAGACAATTGTAGGACTGTTGCCATCGATGGGAGGCCAGCTATCGGTATTCGGGATGCCTCCAGGCAATAATCACGCCAGAATAGCCTACCTCGGCCAGTTCCACCACTCCGGATTTGTCTTGCCGCTTCGCGTCATTGACGTCGTGCGCATGGGACGGTTCCCGCATCACGGGTTATGGCGGCGAATCGGCCGGCGTGACGATGAAATTGTTCTCTCTGCTATCAGAACCATGGGCATTGAAAAGCTGGTAGATATGCCGCTACGCTCCCTGTCGGGCGGTCAGCAACAGCGTACCTATCTTGCTCAAGTGCTGGCCCACCATGCTGACTTGCTTGTTCTTGACGAACCGACCACAGGGTTGGATGCCGGGGGTCGCGAGCTGTATTTGCGAGCGATTAATGACGAAGTGTGCCGGGGGGCTTCCGTGATTATCGCCACCCACAATATACACGATGAAGCCGCCCTTTGCCGGCAGGTAATGCTCCTGGCTCGCAAGGTCGTTTCCCTGGGTGCCCCTGAGCAGGTGATAACGCCTGAAGCCCTGCTCGAGACCTTTGGCATTGCTGTCACCGGAGATAAGAGCGTCCAGGTGTTTGAGTGTCAGCGCAGAGATGATACCCAGGGTCTTGGCCCAAATATACCGAGGCGCTGAGCTGTTCTGCGGACTTTCCTAAAATCTGTTATCCTAGGAACCAAAGAGATGATAGTTATTAATATAAACCCGGTAGCATTTCATATCGGCCCGCTGGCAGTGCGCTGGTATGGCCTGATGTATGTTGTGGGCATAGTTGTCGGCCTGCTCATAGCCTGGCCTTATGCCAGGTCTAAGGGGTTCACTCAGGCCCAGATGGAGAAAGTCGTCTATTGGGCTATTCCTGCTGGTCTTGTCGGCGCCAGACTATACTATGTCGTTCAGCAACCGCTGGGGCCTTATCTCTCCGAGCCGTGGCGCATTCTGGCGGCTTGGGAAGGCGGGATGGCGTTCTACGGAGCCATTTTTGCGGTGGCTATTGTACTTCTGATAGTTGGCTGGCGACTCAAAATTTCAATCCTGAAACTTCTGGATGTTGCAGCCATCTTTGCCGTCGTGGGTCAATTCTTCGGTCGTATTGGCAACGTTATTAATGGAGATGTTATTGGTTATCCCACGAGCCTGCCCTGGGGCTTTGTCTATGCTAACCCTAACTCTTTCGCACCTCGACACGACATCGCATATCAGCCTGCGGCTGTATATGAGGCGATAATAAACGTAATCCTGTTCGGCTGTCTTTGGTGGCTTAGGAATAAACTGAAGCCGGGTGTATTGTTTTTCATCTACATTATCGGCTATTCCATGAGCCAAATAATTGTATTCTTCTGGCGAGATAACGAAGTCATGTTTCTTGGTCTGAAACAAGCGCAATTGACAGCCATAGGAGTGATAATAATGTCCGTGGTTGTGTTCTTTGTGCTTATCAAAATGGGGCGTAAAGCCGCAGTTAAGAATTAAAGCCCTTCAGCTTCGACCTGGAATTTCTGGTTGTCCCAAAATAGTACAATGTGCCTATAGAAGAAGTAGCGAGGGAGTAGATCCCAGACTTTCAAGCGTAATCCGGCTATCGCCGAACGGTGCTCCAAGTTACCAAGCAGGATTCATTTTCCTGTGGTAAAATGGGATACCATGCCGTCACGATTACTAACCAAGTCCAGATATATTACAGGCCTCCAGTGCCCCAAGCTCCTCTGGATCGAGGTTAATCAACCCGAAAGGATCCCCCCTCCCGACATCGGCACACAATATGCTTTTAACCAAGGGCACATGGCTGGTCAGCTGGCCCAGACACTCTTTCCTGGCGGTATCAGTCTGCCTGCCGATGACTTCATGGATAATGTGAGGCAAACCAGGCAATTATTAGGCAGGAGGAGCGCCCTCTTCGAAGCAGGTATACTGAGCAACAGCATCTATTCTCGAATAGACATTGTGAATCCCATCGGCCAAGATTCTTGGGATATTATTGAAGTGAAGAGTTCGACCAGTGTGAAAGACGTGCATGTTGAAGATGTGGCCTTTCAGAAGTTCTGCTGCGAGCAGGCAGACCTCAGCATCAATAAATGCCATCTCATGTATGTCAACAATCAGTACGTTAGACACGGTCAAATTGACCCTGCTGAATTGTTTACCACGGAGGACATTTCGGATCAAGTCGAGGAAGCTAAGAGAAGCATATACAGTCGCATCGAAGACATGCTGGAAATGATTTCCGCCCCAACGTGTCCTGAGGTAGGCATAGGGAAGCAC
>CAZNSC010000123.1:0-8629 GCA_964575695.1 uncultured Dehalococcoidales bacterium | reverse complement strand
GGATATATGGGCTCAGTTTCTGATAGAGGCCGCACTCTTGACCTTTACTGGTGGTGTCATCGGCGTTGCCGAGGGCTGGGCAGTCTCATACCTTGTTTCCAGCATGGGGCAGATAACAACCATGGTTTCGGCTGATATCGTCATCCTTGCCGTTTCCGTCTCGGTTGGCATCGGTCTGTTCTTTGGCTTCTACCCGGCATGGAATGCATCCCGTCTTAACCCCATAGAAGCCCTCAGGTCTGAATAGGGGGACAGGCCAGTCCTTGACTGTGCAGATAGTCCGGGGGCGGTGCCACGTTTGAAGCACGGGCCTTGAGGCCGCCAAAATGTCATAGTTTTGTAACTCTTTCCGATTTGATTTTATGACTTCTTAACACGACTCTGAATATATTTATGGGGAAGAGGGACACTCCCCCTCGCTATGGCTGATGGATAAGCCTTCTAAAGGCGACTTTGAAGAGTACGGGATCACATTCAAGGTCCAGCCTTATCCTGAAGTGGCGAGGAATATACAAAGCAAGGACTATCGGCTGCAACTGGTAATCAATAGGAAAGCAGTGTCTGGATGAATTACATCGTCTTGGTAAAACAGGTGCCTGACATTCAGAACATCCCTAATGAGGCGTGGGACTGGGAGAAGGGTACCCTGAAGAGAGGGCTGCTGGACAATGTCTGTAACGAGCTTGACAAACAGGCACTGGCTTTCGCTGTGGCGATGAGAGCCGAAACTGGCGGCAAGATAGTTAGTCTGACAATGGGCCCACCTTTTGCTGAGGAAGTCTTAAGGTATGCCTTATCTGTGGGCGCTGATGTTGGTGTCTTGCTGACTGATAGAAGGCTGGGGGGTGCCGACACGGCAGCTACCGCTTATCCACTGGGTCAGGCAATACGAAAAATTGAGGGAGAAATATTCAATGGCGACCGGACCCACGTTGTCGTCTGCGGCATGCAGTCAGTCGATGGGGACACTGCCCAGGTACCCCCCCAGATTGCTGAAGAGCTTGGCATAGTGCACATAGCCTATGCCACGGCTTTCAGCCTCGATAACGGGAGCCTGAAGGTCAGCCGGATAACAAGGAGGGGTACCGAGACGGTGGTGCCAGTCAGTTACCCCTGTGTGATCACTGCTGCCAAGTGGACAGAGCCATTAAATGCCTCGTTCAGCAGAACAAGGTGGGCGTACTTACAAGAGCTTCACCAGTGGGATGCTGCTGATATAGGCGCCGATGAATCTCGTATTGGATTAAGCGGCTCCAGAACCACAGTTTTCAGGATATTCTCACCAAAGGAAGTTAGTAGGCGGAAATGTGTTTTCGAGAGCGATGTCAACAAACTCGTGGTCATGCTGAAAGAATCTTATAACAGTAAACTGGAAGCCGCTCAAGAAGAGGAGAGGCCGTCTGCATATCACCTGCCGGAAGGAAAGGCCTCTCACTATAAAGGGGATGTCTGGATATATGCCGAGCAGGAGAACGGAGAAATAAACCCGGCTTCATTCGAGCTACTGGGCAAAGCCACCGAACTGGCCGCTCAGCTTGGCGAAAAGGTCGGGGCTGTATTGGTGGGCAAAGATGCAAAAGAGCTGGCCAAAGAACTGATAGCTTATGGAGCCGACCGGGTTTATATCGCGGAGCATGAGTTACTGGAGGATTTCCTGCCTCTTCCATACACCAGCGTAGTCTCAGAACTGGTCAGAAAATACAAGCCACAGATGATGTTGTTCAGTGCCACACCTCTGGGCAGGGAACTGGCACCAAGGGTTGCTTACAGGACTGGTTCCGGACTTACTGCCGATTGTACCGGACTGGATATAGTTGACTTTAAGCGAGGCGATCAGGAACTGATAGCTGTTTTAAGGCAGACCCGGCCCGCGCTTGGGGGCAATATCATGGCGGCCATTATCACCCAGAACTCAAAAGTGCAAATGTCGACAGCCAGACCCGGCGTTATGCGAGCTCTACAGCCTGATTATGACAGGACGGGGGAGGTTATTGAGCATCCAGTTGAGATTGCCAGGTCAGATTTGGGAGCAACTATAGCCTCCACCGAGCTTTTCCCCCTTACCACCACACTTTCTGAAGCCGGAGCGATTGCCTGTGGTGGTGCCGGTTGTAAGACGAAGGAGACCTTTGACAGATACATACCTCCGCTGGCGGCCAGTCTCGGTAGATTTCTGGGAGAAGAGGGTATGGTGGCGGCTTCGAGGGCCGCTGTTGAGTTAGGCTTCATTGACCGCGGCCATCAGGTAGGGCAAACCGGTCAGACGGTTAAGCCCAGGGTATATATCGCTGCCGGCGTCTCTGGAGCTGTGCAGCATCTTACAGGTATGCAAAACTCGGATATTATCATCGCCATAAATAAGGACCCGAAGGCGCCGATCTTTAAAGTCGCCGATTATGGGATCGTTGGCAATCTGGAAGAGGTGGTCCCTGAACTTGTCAAGGCACTGGATTCCCAGGGAGAGATTCATGGATGAGCAAAATAGGATGGATGTCCTTTTTGTCGGGGCCGGTCCGGCAAGCCTAGCCGGAGCCATAAAACTGAAACAGCTTCTCAATGAAAAGGGCAGAAGCGAGTCGGTTGTCGTCATTGAGAAAGCAGACAAGCTTGGTCAGCACAACCTCTCCGGGGCGGTCTTCGAAGCCGACGTTCTGGGCGAACTGATACCTGGCTGGAGAGAGAGAAAAGATGGATTTGTCGCTAAGGCACTGGGCAACAAGGTGAAGATAGACGAGATGCTCTTTCTTCTCGGAGATAGGATGGCCCTCAGGCTGCCTGGGTTTATGCTACCGTCCTACATGCATCATAAAGATAATTACGTTATTTCGGTCAGCGAGCTGGTCAACTGGATGGCTGGCATTGCCTGGGAGCTTGGTGTTGAGGTATATACCGGGTTTGCCGCCAAAGAGCTTGTTACCGAAGGCAGCCGGGTTAAAGGAGTAAAGCTGGGTGATAAGGGCCTGAACAAAGAGAAGAAGAAACAATCAAATTACATACCGGGGGATATATTGGAGGCAAAGGTAACCGTATTTGGTGAGGGCTCTTTGGGGCAGTTATCAGAGGAGCTGGCCAGGAGGTTTGACCTCGGCAGGAACAGGAACCCGCAAATCCATTCCCTCGGTGTTAAGGAGATCGTTCGTTTACCCGAAGCGAACAACTTTGGTTCTAACCGTGTGGTACACACCCTGGGTTTTCCCAATAGACTGCTGACCCCAGATGTTTTTGGCGGCGGCACTCTTTACAGCATGGGCAGCAACACGGTGGCCGTGGCTCTTGTCCTGGCTTTGGACTGGAGGTATTGTGACCTTAGCCCCCAGCGAGAGTTGCAGCTCTTTAAGTCCCACAGACTTATTAGCAAGCTGCTGCATGGCGGCGAGGTAGTTGCCTACGGAGCCAAAACGCTCCCGGAAGGCGGCTTCTATGCGCTACCTGGGCTGGCTACCAACGGCGCCGTTATCATTGGTGACTCTGCCGGTCTAACCAATTCAAGAAAGCTGAAGGGGCTGCATTACGCTATGAAATCAGGAATGCTGGCCGCTGAGGCCATTTTTAAGGCTATTGAGCGCCAGGACTTCTCAGCAAATATGTTGAAGGAGTATGAGGATTTACTTGAGATAAGTTTTGTCATGAGAGATATCCGGGCAGCCCGAAATTACAGACAGGTCTTCAGCAAGGTTGGCCGGGCTGGCTTGTACTTGGGAGCGCCCTTATCACTTGTCCAGCAGTGGATTCCGTTTAGATTGAGGACTGAACCTGACTACAAAGGATTGACGCGGGCCAGGCTGGGTAGGCAATACAAGGGTGGTATTGACCGGCTGACGGCAGTAAATCTTTCAGGCACTGTTCACCGGGAAGACCAGCCATCTCACATCACACTCTCAGACCCCCTGGAATGTACCGGGTGCGGAGAGCAATATGGGTGCCACCCCTGTGAGTTTTTCTGCCCGGCTGAGGTATATAAATTTGAAGAAGACAGACTGGTATTGAGCCCGTCCAACTGTGTGCACTGCCAGACATGCCGAGAAAAATGTCCGCTTCAGGTTATAAACTGGGAGGTCCCTGAGGGTGGGGACGGGCCAAGGTATAAGATGATGTGAGCTCCTATCGGAGCAGTTGCGATAGGTAAATGGGGTGTATCCGCTGTCAGCTGAAGAGTCCACCATTGATAGCTTAAAGAAGAAGGGGTGGCGTCTCCCTGGTAGCCAGGAACATGTTCTGGGCAGTCTTCAGGGAAAGAGTGTGAATGCGCATAGGCTGCTGCCTTTGATTGGGCCAAAGAACAGGTTTGGCGCTACTTACTTTCAGGTGTTCCTTCGGAACGGACGTGGGGAGGTCAGTCAGCAGCCAGTAATGATGGGGCTTCATAACCGGGGCAGTTATCCCGGTTACAACTGGATTGAGATCATCAGTCTTGCGCATCAGGTTGACTTTGACTCCGGTGAACGAGTCTTCTTAAGTGTTTCGTCAAACAGGCTGACACAGCAGCTATTCAGTCTTTTAGTTGATTTGCTCCCGGCGGGTGGTCATATGATGGTTGAGTATGACAGCCCGGAGCAGCGGGATACCGCACGATCGTTAGCCTTAGGTATTCCACCAGTGGCCACGTCTTTGGGGTACATGTTGTTCTTCGCCGGCTGCGGTGCCGGCTTCAGGGACTGGTACTTTGCAGAAGGGGGCATTGAGGGGCCACGCAAACTTCAGGGCTATAAGGCGCTGGATAGCCAGCATGCCAAAACGAAGGCGGCGGAAATAGCCCGGGAGCTCAGCGACTTCCTTCGCCGGCCACCATCAGGGGCGACCCCGCCACTGGAAAAGGCGGCGCGCCGCCGGGCTTTGGCTGTGCTCGGAGCTCTGTCAGACAAAGACGGTAACCATCCTTAGCCGACATATCTTAGCGATCAATACTTGGTCGCCCCTCACCCGTGCTTCTTCCTCACGTAGACCTTGATTTCGCCGCTCTCCTCCTCCATTCCTAGAAATTCGTGTCCGGTAGCCTGACACCATGCCGGCATGTCCTGTTTTATTCCTTTGTCGTCAGCCACCACCTCCAGGACTTCCCCCGTCTTTAGCTCCTTTATTTTTTCTGCGGTCTTAACAATGGGCATCGGGCAGTATAACCCGATGCAGTCCAAACTCTGATCCGCTTTCACATTTCCCTCCTTTTCAGTGCTAATAGGACGTACGGCTAGATGAACAGGGCTACCTTTGATTGGCGCGCCTCATTTAGAAAATAGGCAGCACCGGCTAGGCTCTCGACTTCGCTTCGGAAAGCCTCCTGGTAAAGCCCCATCACGCCGCAAGTGGTGGAACAGGGAATGAGCTTGACCCCCATGTCATGAGCCATGGTGATAAATTGCTCAATGGTCGGGTAATTGGACTCCTTCATCAGCTTCTTCATCATCCAGGTTCCCAGTCCGAACATGTTAAATCTGGACAGCTTCAGCCTTCTGGAGCCACCACGGTTCATAAAGTTAAGCATTTTCCTCATGAGTCCTTGGCTCTTGATACTGCCTTCGTTTTTCTTGATTATGTTTAGTCCCCAGAAAGTGAAGAACATGCTGACCTCCATGCCCATACTGGCACCGGTGGTAGCCAGTATGAAGGCAGCCAGAGCCCGATCTAACTCGCCGCTGAAAACGACGATGGTTAGCTTCTCCTTCTCAGCCATCTCATTTACCTCCTTCGGTTTGCTGCTTGTCAAATGTTATCCTCGATCTTAAAGTCCGCAGGGGCAATAGCCGCACAATTGCTGACCCCGACGCATGATTCTCTATCCACCTCCACCCTCACTTGTCACCTCCAAGGTGCTCTAGAACGGACAGGTTCCATGTGGGCAGCCTCCGGCGTATTCTGATTCGGCGGTGACGTAGGGTATGGGCTCAGCCGTTGTTTCCGGCACGTGACCAGCCAGGGTCAGGACCTGTTGTTGCTTGCTGCCGTAGCGATATATGGTTATACCCTTGCATTTAAGTTCGTAAGCCAGGGTATAGATTCGGCGAATATCCTGAGGTGTGGCCTCCGCTGGCAGATTGACCGTCTTAGACACGGAATTGTCCGTATATTTCTGAAACACGGCTTGCATCCTGACGTGCCACTCTGGTTCTATATCCCAGTCCGTGACGAATATCCGGCGGACGTCTTCTGGAATTCCCTGAGTCTTCCGCAGGGTTCCCTCTTGGGCCACATGCTCCATCAGTTCCCTGGAGTAGAAGCCACGCTCACGGGCAATCTGCTCAAACACGGGGTTCGCTTCCAATAGCCTTGTTCCCTCCATCACGTTCCGGATAAAGGCCAGGGCAAAAAGCGGTTCAATACCGCTGGAGCAGCCGGCGATAATACTTATGGTACCGGTCGGAGCAATGGAAAGGACAGTGGCGTTTCGCCGTCGAGGACCGTCGGGACGGTCGTGGATGCTTCCCCCAAAGTTCGGGAAGACTCCCCGCTCCATGGCCAGCTTGGCCGAGGCTGCCAGGGCTTTTTCCGCGATAAACTTGATTATCCTTTCGGCGGTCTCCAGCGCCTCTTCAGAATTGTAAGGAATACCGAGCCTGACTAAAGCGTCGGCGAAGCCCATGACCCCCAGGCCTATCTTCCGGTTTCCCTGCCTGGTTATCTGCTCGATATCCGGAAGGGGGAAGACATTGGCTTCGATAACATTATCCAGAAAACGCACCGCGAGGCCGACCACGCGCTCAAGCTTTTGCCAGTCTATCTGTCCATCTGAGATCATCCGGGACAAATTGATAGACCCCAGGTTGCAGCTTTCATAAGAGAGCAAAGGTAATTCCCCACAGGGGTTGGTTGCCTCGAGGCGGCCTAGCTGCGGTGTCGGGTTATGGCGGTTAATATCGTCCAGGAAAATGAGGCCGGGGTCGCCGGTTCTCCAGGCATTATCAACTATCATGCCGAAGAGCACCCCGGCATTGATTGATGTTACCTCTTTCACGGTTCTTGGGTTTATCAGGCCCCATCTTTTTCCTCGTGAAGCTGCCTCCATAAATTCGTCGGTCGCCCCTACCGAGATGTTGAAGTTTGATAAGGTTACGCCATCGCTTTTGGCGGCAACGAATTCAATAATATCCGGATGGTCAGCATTAAGGATGCCCATATTGGCACCACGCCGTTTGCCGCCCTGTTTCATAACTGCTGTGGCAGTATCATATATTTTCATGAAAGACACCGGCCCTGACGCTACTCCCTTGGTGGAGCGGACCATGTCTCCTTTGGGTCTGAGGCGACTGAAGGAGAACCCTGTGCCTCCCCCAGACTGGTGGATAACGGCCATGTTCTTGAGTGTTTCAAAGATGCTGACGATCGAGTCTTCAACAGGCAAAACAAAGCAGGCTGATAGCTGACCGAGAGGTGCGCCCGCGTTCATCAGCGTTGGAGTATTGGGGAGAAACTCCAGGTTACTCATCAGTTCAAAGAACGCCTGCTCCAGGCTTTTGGAATCAGCCGCCGGGTCGAAGTCCGTCTCCACGGCAGCGATAGTATAAGCCACCCGCCGGAATAGGCCGGTTGGTGTTTCAATTGTGTTGCCGTCTTCGTCCTTGAGCAAATAGCGGCGTTCCAACACCTTTATGGCATTGATACCAAGTTTCAGGTCGTCACGGACACCGATGGCGCCTTTTAATCGACGCACATCTGAACGTTGCTGACGGTAGAGAATGTAGGCTTTAGCTACATTGGGGTAACCTTGGGACATCAGCACTTCTTCGACAATATCCTGAACCTGTTCCACTGTGGGGATGGTCGGTTTAAGCCTTTCCTCCACGAGTTCCACCACACGCCGGCTCAAATCGGCAGCAAGTTGCCTGCCGCCAGACTTGGCGGCCAGAAGCGCTTTATAGATGGCCTGTTCAATCTTATCCGGGTTGAAGGGAACTATGGAGCCATCACGTTTGTGGATCTGGGCAATCATTAATTTGCCTATGACTGTCTCCTCCCCAAAGCCTCAAATTTTGCCCAATCTACCCGGCTGTCAGTCACGGGTGGGGCAAGAGTTGATTGCACAGCCAACTTGTATATTCTAGAAGGTGGCTGATGGAAAAGTCATAAAATACGGAGCCGAAAAATTACAAATTCGTAACATTATGGCCTTAGAACTCGTTTGTCGTGTCTTCAGTGTGGAGCAACCTGCCCGAGGGAACTGAATTCTTCTGGTAGATCAAAGTGGTGGAAAGCATGGCAAACGAAAAAGAAAGGGACGGGGTTTACCCGGCCCCTTTCTTTTTCTACTTCCTCACTTTACCTTGACTTCGATATGCCTGGGCTTGGCTTCTTCAGCCTTGGGAAGCCTAATCTCCAGCAGGCCATTCTCGAAGGTGGCCGAGGTCTTATCGGCATCAACCGGGAACGGGAGCGATACCGACCGGGAGTAAGTGCCGAAGCAGCGCTCACAGGCATAATAAGTGGCGTCTTCGGGGACTTCCTCCGACTTCTTCTCAGCCTTGATGGTCAGACAGTCATTCTCAAGGCTGACGTCGATATCTTCCTTACGTATGCCAGGTAGCTCTGCTCTCATCATCAGCTCGTCCTTCTGCTCATACATGTCTAGACGAGGATGCATGTTAGTGCTATAGGTTACCGGCATCCAGGACTCCCAGACATCACCGACAAACCTCTCGAT
>CAZNSC010000122.1:0-8754 GCA_964575695.1 uncultured Dehalococcoidales bacterium | reverse complement strand
TCAAACCCTTTCCCCCGACATCTGAGGAGCTTGAGTGCATAAACCGGCTCCGGGCAGTAAGACATATTACGCGGATTTGACGGCTGCCTTTGACGCTTGAGGAAGGCCTGCCGAGATGCCTGTCACGTCGTATAGCTCTTGGCGTGAAGTAAAGAGGATATAATATATTCTGGAATCTAGGCGGTGAACTTGACCGTAAACAAAGTCGTCAGTAGCTTTGCTGAAGCAGTGGCCGACATTTTCCATGGTGCCACGGTGATGGTTGGTGGCGCCCAGGGTCCTCTCGGCATACCCAGTAATTTGCTAAAGGCTTTGTGCGAAAAGGGAGCGAAAGACCTCACTATTATCAGTGCGATGACTGGGATCGGCATCAAAGCAGCAACTAGAGTAGGCTTTCCAGAATGGTATGTTGATTATGGGATACTGGTTGAAAACAAACAAGTCAAAAAAATAATCTGTTGCGCTCCATTTCTTACTCTGGGTGGTGTGAAGACGGCTACGCATGACCCGTATTATTCAGGTGAATTAGAGGTTGAACATGTTCCTCATGGAACGATGACAGCGAGGATTTGGGCAGCAGCAGCAGGTGTTGGTGGGGTCTATGTTCCGGTTGGCCTAGGTACACTAATTGAAGAAGGTAAAGAAAAGAGGGTTATAGACGGTAAAGAGTATTTGTTGGAGCTGCCGCTTAAGGCCGATTTTGCTTTGGTCGCCGCGCGCAAGTCAGATAACTATGGAAACTTGGTCTACTGGGGTACAGGCAGGAATTATAATCCAGTAATGGCTAGAGCAGCTTCCATTACTATTGCTGAGGTGGAAGAGGTGGTGGAACCCGGGGAACTGGATCCAGAGGTTATTGTAACCCCTGGAATATATGTAGACCGAGTGTTGGAGATAAGAAGGGAGGCAGGGGCTTGAAGGAAAGACTGGACGACCAAACAATTGCCCTTAGGGTAGCCAAAGAATTTCAGGATGGGTGGTACATCAATTTGGGTCTCGGAATACCAACGTTATGTGGCAATTTTATCGCTGAAGACAAACTAGTCTTCTTCATGGCAGAGAACGGGCTCTTGGGCTATGGGCGAATACAAACATGGGAGGAAGCTCAAGAGGCTGGTTGGAGATTTGTGGATGGTGGGGCACAGCCGGTTATGCCTCGAACTGGAATGAGCGTCTTTGACTTTGCCGAAGCTTTTGATATGATTCGGGGAGGGCACCTTGACCTAACCGTATTAGGAGCGCTTCAGGTTTCTGAGACAGGTGATCTTGCTAACTGGAGTATGGGTGGTATGATGGGTGGAATTATTGGCGGAGCCATGGATCTAGCGGTTGGTGCCAAGAGGGTTTTTGCAGCAATGCATCATGTTGAAGAAAAGACTAATAAGCCCAAAATCCTTAAGCAATGTGCTTACCCTCTAACCGCCAAACATTGTGTAGATATGATTTTTACTGATTTGGCAGTGATTGAAGTAACCAAACAAGGGCTCGTTCTTAGAGAGATTGCTCCTGGTTGGACAGAGGTTGAGGTTCAATCCCTCACTGAACCGAGACTCACTATAGCTGACGACCTCAGTGAAATTACACTCTAGTCAAGATTGTCATTATTGCACGTCTCAAAATCTTAGTTTGTGTAATCCCGTTTCGTTCTTTCCGTTTGAAGAATTCACTAGTTATGTCCCTCCGCAGTTAGGAGAATTGGATCGACCCTCAAAAGAGGAGGCACGGGCCGGTGGCTATGCAAGCAGGATTCTAAGGGTAGACTTAGGCCATGAACAAATCGCTGGGAAAATGGCTACATTGAATCATTCAACGGCAAGCTGCGAGGCGAATTACTGAACCGGGAAGTCTTCTACACATTGCAGGAAGCGAAGGTGCTCATCGAACAGTGGCGGCAGGAGTATAATCAGGTAAGGCCTCATAGTGCGTTAGGGTACCGTCCATCTTAAGGTTGATCGAACATGCGTAGCTGAAGGGAGTTCTCTTCATGGGTTTGATATTCGATATACTTCCGTATTATGTCAGCGGTGACTTTGTCGCCTCCACTCCTAAAAAAGTATCCATCGCTCCAAAGCTCCCCTGCCCACAGTTGTTTCCTTCCTGTACTCAGGGATCCACACCAGATGATACTTCAGATCATATACTGCGTGTTTTGTCCTTCTAACCCCCGTGCCATAGTTATACAAGAAAAAGCCCTATCCAGGCAAGCAGTTTTGCCTCGCCTTATGGCGAGCCACTTTCCTCCCGCCGGCCTTGCTGGCGGGTATCCAGAGGAGTTTTCTATGAATGAGGCTGTTCTAGCCTAGCTTCGCATGATGCCTGCAGTCACTTTGCAGATATACATAGGCCATGCTGCTGCAAATGCAGGTGGACCAAACGACGGTGTGCCTTGACACCAACAAGAATGCATCATATGATAAATAGCACAAGACGTCACGATGACATATGACGCGAATATCGGCGATGTGTATGCTTGGCTAGGCACACAAGGTGAATAGTGATCAGAACCTAACCATCGGTGCTTTAGCTCTTCGTTTTGTGGCTAACCTGTCACGGGAGGAAAAGGAGCGCGGTCGCCAAGTGATATATAGATTCGTTCGGTGGTTAGGCTGGGACCGACAAATAACTGGAATTACCACTCCTGAGGTGGCTAGATACGCTGAGCAGTTGTCATCGGCCACTGATTCAGCAAAGGCGGCGGAGTCTATACGTGCTTTCTTCTCTTATATCAAGAAAGAAGGCCACTTAAAAACCAATCTGGCGATTCAACTGAAAGCAAAGAGGGACAAATCAAAACTATCCATCTCTTCCAAGGATAACCCGCCAACGGTTATTTCGCTGACACGGCAAGGTTACTGTAACCTGGAAAGCCAGCTTAATGCCCTCAAGAGCCGGCGACTCGAGATCATCGATGAAATGCGTAAGGCAGCAGCTGACAAGGACTTCCGAGAGAACGCGCCTTTGCAGGCTGCCAGAGAGGAACGTGGCCACTTAGAGGGGAGAATTTTAGAACTAGAGGAAACCCTTAAATCCGCAATCATCATTGACGAGAAACAAGATGAGAGGCACAAAATAGGTATTGGCGACAGTGTCATTTTGCATGACTTGAGCTCGGGCGAAGACGTCTGCTACACAATAGTCAGCTCAAAAGAGGTGGACCTGAACAGGGGTAGAATCTCAAGCGTCTCGCCCCTGGGGAAAGCCGTCGTCGGTCAGGCTGAAGGGCAAACCATAGAAGTAGAAACTCCGGCTGGCATGGTGTACTACCAGATTCAAAAGAACAGCTAGTCTCTATGTAGGTAATAATGATGTTGAGTTATTATACGCTTGGCTTACACTATGCTGAAGCTGCTACATGGTAGGCGATAAACAGGTGGAAATTAAGATCCGTTATTGCTTGTTATGAAACTACAGACCCCATGCTGCCAGGCTGGCAGACGAGCTGCGTAGTGCCCTTGATGTCGAGGCGAAGCTTATGCCAGGGTGGCTTGGCACTTTCGATGTAACCGTTGACGGCAAGCTGGTGTTCTCCAAGGCTAAGGCTGGACGGTTTCCTGGCCCGGGTGAGGTGATCAGAATGGTCAAACGTCTGCAAGGGGGTCTGTATGCGACCATCCGTCCTGATAGCTCACGGGACGGTTACCACTTTGATTTATCGGCCAACATCCCTCTCGAAATGGAAGGCGACAAGTCTGGTGCATATGACATGGTGTTCAGTCCTTCGAGAGGGGGATAGAGGGGGTGAGGTCAATTAACAATAGCATCATTATTACTCACCGGACTTCATATCGGCTATTATCGGAATTGGATGGGTACTAATGGAGAGAGTGAAAGTGGGTTTTGTCTATGACCCCATCTACCTCAAGCACGACACCGGGCAGCATGTGGAAAATGGTGGGCGGTTAGAAGCTGTTATTTCCCTCTTGGATCAGTCTGAGCTTACTAAGCAGCTGGTGCCCGTTAAGCCGCGGGCCGCCTCGATTGAGGAGCTATCAGCGGTGCATGATAAGCGGTACATCTCATATGTTCTTGATGTGGCGCAGCGGGGTGGCGGCTGGCTTGATCCCGATACGGTGATGTCGGCTGACTCCTATGAGGCGGCGGTCTACGCTGCCGGCGGTGCCATTACCGCCACTGAGGCGGTTATCAGTGGTGAGGTAGCCAGTGCCTTTGCCCTGGTCAGACCCCCGGGGCACCACGCTAGCTCGCGGCAAGCGAAGGGATTTTGCCTATTCAATAACCTGGCTATTGCCACCAGATATGCCCTGGCTAAGCATAACCTGGAGCGCATCGCTGTCATCGATTTCGACGTGCACCACGGTAATGGGACGCAAGAAGTCTTTTATGATAGCCCGGAGGTG
This sequence comes from uncultured Dehalococcoidales bacterium, assembly GCA_964575695.1. Classification (GTDB taxonomy): domain Bacteria; phylum Chloroflexota; class Dehalococcoidia; order Dehalococcoidales; family W111; genus CAZNSC01. Next base: position 4,396 of record CAZNSC010000122.1, on the reverse strand, counting down.
CTATACGTATCCACCCATGAGTATCCCTTCTACCCGGGGACGGGCGGTGTTGACGAAACCGGCAGCGGAGCCGCCAGGGGAACCAAGGTTAATATACCGCTACCGGCGGGCTGCGGCGATGATGAATATTTATTGGTCTTTGAGCAGATTATCGCCCCGGTAGTGAGGCGGTTTAAGCCTCAGCTTATCATGGTCTCCGCTGGCTATGACTCCCACTGGGCTGATGGGCTTGCCCTGATGCAGGTGACCGTCACCGGCTTTGCCCAGATGGTTAAGACTATCCGGGGGCTGGCGGAGGAACTCTGCCGTGGTCGCATCGTTAACTGCCTGGAGGGCGGTTATCATCTCCAGGCACTTGCCTATTCTGTGAAGGCAACCTTTGACCTGCTTTTGGGCAGGTCAGAGATTGACGACCCTCTGGGTCAGTCGCCACGCCGGTTAGGGGCGCCGGGCATTGATCCTCTACTCAGGACAATAAAAGAAGTACACGGCTTACCCTAGGCGCTCTTGTCCCGGATGGTGCAGGAGACAGTGCACTGGTCACACTTAATGTCGCCGGGTTCAACATGAATGGTGACGCTGGCGTGCGGCAGCCGGTTCTTTATAGCTTGCTCCAGCTGGTCACATATCTGGTGGGCTTCTTCCACGCTGGCGTTCTTGGGCATCACTAGGTGCAGGTCGATGTAGCGCTGGCGTCCGGCTTTCCGCGTCCGCAGGTCATGAAAACCAGCCAGCCGGCAGCCGTGCTCCATAACCGAATACCTTATTTCATCCTCTTCTGCCTGGGGCAGCCGGGCATCAATTAGCCCGCCGAATGATTTCCGGGTGACAACATAGGCTGATCTCAGGATGAACAGGGATACCACCAGGGCAACAATCGGGTCGAGGATGCTGAGGCCGGTAAAGCGTATGATTGCCAACCCGGCCAGCACCCCGGCCGCCGAGTAGACATCGGCGGCAATATTGTGTGCGTTTGCCTCCAGCGCTATTGAGCCGGTCGCCCGCGATACCTTGAGCAAGTGGCGGGACAGGAAGATGCTGGCGATTATGGAAACTAACATTACCCCTATCCCGGCTTCGGTCAGCTCCACTGTCACCCCCACCATTATCCGGCGCACGGCGGAGTAGATTATCAGGCCAGCAGCCGTAAAGATCAGTGCCGCCTGAAGTGTGGCGGCGATATTCTCGGCTTTGCCGTGGCCGAAAGGGTGTTCCTCATCAGCCGGCTTGGCAGAGATGCCAATGGCCAAGAAGGTGATGACTACGGCAAAGAGATCGAGGAAACTATCTACCGCCTGAGCCAGAATGCTGATGCTGCCGCTTATGACCGCCACCGCTACCTTGAGGCCGATTAGCCCGATGACCACCGCCAGTGAAAGCTTTGCTGCGCCACGTGGGCTGGAAAACATGGCCTTCTCCACTATGCTTTAGCTGGGTGTGGGAGCCGGTGCTTTTCCCTTTCCTCCCAGGCCACCAGCAGTAACGGAGCAATAAACAGTGAGCTGAAGGTTCCGGCAATAATACCGACCAGCAGCACGACGGCAAAATTCAGGATTGTGGCTCCGACGAATAAGAGCAGAGCCAGCACCACAAGTAGGGTGGTCAAGCTGGTATTTAAAGAACGACCGAGGGTCTCAACCAGGCTGTTATTGACCACGATGCTAAAATCGGCGCTGATACCCTTTCTCAGGTTCTCACGGATTCTGTCAAAGATAACGACGGTGTTGTTTACACTGTAGCCGATCACGGCCAGAACTCCGGTGATAAACATCAGGTTGATTTCCCAGCCTAGCAGGCCACCGAAGATGGAGAAGATTCCGAGCACTACCAGCACATCGTGCACCAGAGCGATGACGGCGCAGGTGCCATAGCGGAACGGACTTGGCATCCGCCGAAATGCCCAGGTGATATAGAGAAGGATGCCGACAGCGGCGACAGCGACGGCAATAGCCGCTGTCCGGGCGGTTTGTCTGGCGATCACGGGGTCAACAGCCTCAAAACCCTTCTCGTCGATAGGACCGAACTGGGCGGTCAGGTTTTCCATTAGCTGCGCTTTTTCATCGGCAGTCAATTCAGTGGTGCGGATAAGGAAATCACCCCCACCAGTAGTTTGCACAATGGCCTGGGCATAGCCTAAACTGACCAGTTCCTGCCGTAATGCCACCTCGGTCACTTCATCCTGCTCAAAGCTCAAGGTCATTATGGAGCCGCTGCTGAAATCAATCCCCGGTTTAAGCCCGAGGACTATCAGAGAAACAATCCCGATGAGGATAACCACCCCGGAGATAATAAAGAACCATGACCTTTTACTGGTAAAATCGAGCATCATCTTTCTCCTGAATATACAGTAAACAGTGAGGCCCTCTGCGCCAAACCAGTGCCCACGAATAGACGCAGCAATGTACGGGTGACCACAATGGCCGTGAACATACTGACCGCCACGCCGATAAGGAGAGTCCAGCCAAATCCCTTCACGGGAGCACCGGCCGCAATGCTATTACCGACGATGATAAGTATGATGCAGACGATGAAGGTGGTGATGTTGCTGTCCCTGATGGCCGTCCAGGCACGGTTGAAGCCGACCTCGATGGCGGCTCCCAGCGTCCGTCCTGCCCTGAACTCCTCTTTCATTCTTTCGAAGATAAGCACATTGGCATCTACTGCCATACCGACGGAAAGGATAAAGCCGCCAATACCCGCCAGGGTAAGGGTGACCGGTATCAGCTTGAATATTGCCAGTACCAGCGCTCCGTAGAACAGTAAGGCAAGAGAGGCCATAACACCGGGCAGGCGGTAGTAGAGTATCATAAATAGCATGACCAGTACCAAGCCGATAAGCCCTGCCTTGAGGCTCAGGTCAACAAAGTCAGAGCCCAACACCGGCGATACCGTTTGCTCATAGATAATCTCCAGCGGGACAGGCAGTCGCCCCGCATTCAGTTGCTTTGACAGTGTGGTAGCCTCGTTCAGGCTCAGCCCTTCAATCTGCCCACGGTCGGTAATCTTCGACTGGACGATCGGGGCAATGGGCAGCCCATCGTCGCCTAGCAACGGCTCATCGCCTTCAAAGATACCCAGTGGCTTACCTATCAGCCGACCGGTGATTTCTTCGGACAGTTTGCTCCCCTCTTCGTTCCACTCGAAGACAAGCAGTATTCTGCCCAGACTATCCCGGTCAACGTAGGTGTTCTCCTTGAAATAGCTGCTGTTGAGCACCTTCTCCTGCCCGTTGATTGTGCCGGTCGCCGGCACCCACTTTTCCTCTCCGTTTTCATCTGTAATCAACTCGCGGAACTGTAGCAGTGCCGTGCGGCCGATACGCTCTTTCTGGACATCGGTAATGTTCAAGCCCGGCAGATCAACTGCTATCCGGTCTTCACCCTGTTTCTGGATATTGGGCTCAGTTACCCCCAGGGGGTTAATTCGATTCAGAATAACGGCAATCACGCCGTCAATGACCTCTGACTCGTTACCGGGTTCTACAGAAGACAGGTCAGCCTTGTACACTATGTGAATACCGCCCTGCAGGTCGAGGCCCAGTTGCATCGCCTCTCGGCCAAACATGGGGTAGAAGAGAGCACTGATGGCAAAGGCGAAGATTAGCAGCAGTACCATAACTATTAGGGAGTTTCGTTTAGGCATTCTTATCCTCGGCTATCAAGATTATTCCCGGCACGACATATCTTCAACAGGTTAGACGGAAACAAACATTCCTATTATAAAGCAATTAGTGGCAACAAACCAAGTCCGGGGTCCACCGGCATCGATTACCCAGGGGTTTTGAAGGGATAGCGAGGTGGTTGGGTAGAAAATCACTACCTATTCTCCCCCTTGTTTTTTCTCGGTGAGTGATAATCGCTGGCGGACGTAGGCCACCGCCTCGTCTCTGGTCACCACCTCGCCGGCGGCTTGTGCCTCACGCACTGATTCCAGCAGTTCCCCGATCTTAGGTCCCGGGCTCATGCCCAGGATATTGATGAGGTCATGCCCGTCAATCAGTTTGGGGGGAGCAACGGCGCTCTCCAGCTCAAGGCGCTGAGCCAAGACATAGCTCACCATCCGGGCATGCTCCTGCCAATCGGTGAGGACAAGGTGCGGCCCTCTGGTCGCTAAATGGTCAGCCAGATTCAGAAACAGGGTATCAATACCGGCGTCGGCGGTGTCACGGAAGTAGCGGTAGATAGCCCGGTGGGTAGGTAACTGCTCCTGGCTCATTTGACCTGGCCTGAGATGATGCCTTACCATTGCTTCCACCAGCCTTACCTCTCTGGCGCTGAACCTTAGCTTTTGCAGGATGGCAACCACAATTGCCGCTCCCTGCTGGGCATGCCCCAAAAAGCGGACCCGACCGTTTTCATCAATCGCCCTGGTTTGGGGCTTGGCAATATCATGAAGC
>CAZNSC010000121.1:0-8787 GCA_964575695.1 uncultured Dehalococcoidales bacterium | reverse complement strand
AACCAGTGACCTCTTGCGTGTGAAGCAAGCGCTCTAACCACTGAGCTAACCGCCCAAAATAATATCTGCCCTGTCCGCACCCCCTGGTAAAAGTCAACCCAAACAAGAGGTCTATCTCTGCACATGTCCTCCACTACAATCTCTTGCTCCCCCCCTTTCGCTGTCATTATATCGCTAGGACATCACGCAGTCAAATATGTGTACGCACTTCGATCCTGATTATAAACAGCAAACATAAGCAAAAGCACTAATTTCTGATATCTGCTATCGCACGGAGACTACCCTAAACCTTGGATAGACCAGACTTCTTTTAGCCCTCAAAATGTCATAGTTTTGTAACTTTTTCTGCTCCCATTTTATAACTTTTCTATCGGTTGCCATCTAAAATGTCAGGGTGAGAATATTGCGGGAGTGTATCCATGCCGTTACTGGCAGCCAAAGACAACAAGTTATCCAACATCGGGGAGAACGAGAATGGCGCATGGTATGGCGAAGCCATTGTAGTCTGCCCCCAGTGCAAAGCGCTCCAGACAGTGTGGATCAATGGCGGCGTACTGATGACGACCCGCAAGTTCACTCAAGAAGGCAGCCACATATATCACGATTGCGGCTCGAGCCGACCGTGCCGCCTGTACCGAATCAACTAAACGCCTCAAAGAAAGGAGCTGGCCTCAATGACACTATGTTGATAAGTCAGAGCAAGCCAACAATGAGCATACGGCATTCTGAGGAAAATACAGCCGCTATCAAATCTCACATTATAGGGAGGAGAAATGCTGAAGGTAACTGACAAAGCCAAAGACGAACTGAAAGAACTGCTGCTCTTGTGCACTAAAGACGGTGAGGATGGCATCAGGCTGGTATACGGCTCATTGGGACAGTTCGGGCTGTTGTTAGGCCAGGAAAAAGATGGAGATAAAGTGATTCAACATGACGGCTCAAAGGTCCTGCTGATTGGGAGTGACCTCACAGGGTTGCTAAATGGGGTAACGATGGATGTTGAAAATAACGGCCGTAAACGCGAGTTCGTTATGACCAAGAAATGAATTGAGAGAGGGTTAGGGTAAGTGGGCAGTAGAGAATATGCGTTGCTTAATACCATAGACGGAGGGGCCAGGCCTGCGGTGCGAATGCTGCAGAGTTGGAAAGGTGAGAAAAGGCTAATACCAGGAGAAAGAGAGCACGTGTGGACAGCCAGTTCAGAAAGGAGATAGGGCATGCTTACAGGGAAACGCATCGCTATTCTTGCCGAGGAAGATTTTGAGGACTCCGAGCTCGTGGAACCTTTGCGAGCGATGAAGGATGCCGGCGCTAGAGTGGCGATTGTGGGCAGCGGCTCGAAGCAGCGCTATGAAGGTAAGCGTGGCACCGCTACGATAGCAGTTGATACTACAGCCGACAAAATAAAGGTGGAGGATTTCGACGCCGTCATTGTCCCCGGCGGCTACGCTCCGGATAAAATGCGCCTGCACCAGCCCATGATCAACCTAGTGAGGAAGGCCCACGACGCAGGCAAGATAATAGCTGCGGTTTGCCATGGGCCCCAGCTCCTTATCTCGGCGGATATCGTCAGGGGGCGCCGTGTAACTTCCTGGCCCTCGGTAGCAATAGACCTCAAGAATGCCGGGGCAAACTGGGTGAACGAACCGGTAGTCAGAGACGGGAACATCATCACTTCCCGAAAGCCGGCCGACCTGCCCAAATTCAACAAGGCAATAATCGAGGCTTTGATGTAAACCAGGACAGTCTAAGGTGAAACGGCCTATAAACCTGTTGCAGCAACATTGATGATTCTGCCCACCGGTAATACAATAAACAAATCATCAAAACCAAATTGAAAGGAGGAAAAGATGTATAAGAAAATCTTGGTGCCACTAGACGGTTCAGAGCTGGCGGAGTGCGTTCTCCCTCACGTGGAATCAATTGCCAGGGGATGTGGTGTGCAAGACATTATCTTTATTCGCGCTGTCGAGCCATTCAACACGCCCAGCGGTGACGAAGGTGGTGGCTTGAGCGAGGAAGACATCAAGCGCATAAATTCAGAAAGCCGGGGTGATGCAGAAAATTATCTCAGTCAACTGGTAAGCCGCATCAAATATGACGGGATTGCTATCCACCCAGAAGTCATAACCGGCAAGGCAGCCGACAGTATCGCCGAGTATGCCACCAAAAATGCGATTGACCTAATCACCATTGCAACACACGGGCGTTCTGGAATAAGCCGGTGGGTCTGGGGGAGTGTGGCGGACCGGATTCTGCGTTCTGCCTGTGTGCCCGTCCTGATGGTGAGAGCACCGGGTTGCGTACCTGGTATCTAAACAAAGAAACCACAACCAGGAGAACAGAACGAAGAAAGGAGAATAAAATGAAACAATTTGGAGAACTCTTTCAGACTGCTGATTGGAAGACAGAAAAACATGTCCCCTTCATTGAATGCCCCGACCGGGCGAAGGCTGGAGAGCTATTCCCGGTGAAGGTGACCCTCGGCAAAGAGATAGCCCATCCCAACACCACAGAACATCATATCCGGTGGATTTCGGTGTACTTTCATCCAGAAGGAGAGAAGTTCCCCTACCAGATAGGCCACTTCGAGTTCTCATCTCATGGAGAATCGGTTGAAGGGCCCGATAAAAGCTCCATATACACTCACCACGAAGTCAGCATATCCATGAAAACCAGTAAGCCCGGGGTTATCTACGCCGCTGCCTTATGCAATATCCACGGGCTGTGGCAATCACAAAAGGAAATGAAGGTGGCATAGAGCAATATCAAACAAAGAGACAGGCGAAGGACGGGCTGAACGGTCTTGCCTACGGGAGTTATTGAAAACGGGGGCTTGTGGTTTGCCCTCCCACAGCGGCTGAGGCAAACCACACTCTCTGGTGGTAAAAACCAACTAATTTGGGCTCATGGTTCGACTGACGAGTCGCTTATGAAGCACGCCAACCGAGGCTATGGAGAAATAACCTCGGAGGGAAATTGGTATGGGCATATTCTATTCAATAGCCACGTTGAGAATAATATTCAGTCTAGGCATTATCAATCTGGTAACCGGGGCGTTAATCTTCTTCTCCTGCCGCTGCCTACCCGGTTCCAAGCTGGGAAACAGGCTGATGAAGCATAATCGATACCAGCGCTTTTACAGATACCACTGCTATATCTGGAGGGTCTTCTGGCCTTCGGTAATGATACACGCCACCCTGGCCATGATATTGTTCGGCTGGCCAAGTTGGCGCTCGAATTCATGCAGAAAGGAGATATAAGGTGACCTACTTACCTGACATCTACAAAGAATTCCAGCAGCAATTCCCTGAGATAGCCAGAGCTTATGACGGGCTGGCCCTCAAATGCCATAGCTGGGGTCCGCTCGATGAAAAGACGAGGCGACTGATAAAGCTGGGCGTCGCCATAGGCCTGAGTTCGGAGGGTGGCGTCAGGTCCCACGGCCGGAGGGCGCTTGAGGAAGGCATAACCACCGATGAACTCCGCCACACTGTGCTTCTGGCATTTACCACAGCGGGTTTCCCAACGATGAATGCGGCCATGAAGTGGGTGGATGAGGTTATCGAAAAACATAAGCAATAACTATGCAAGTGCGGAGGTGCCCAATGCCTGTTGACTTTAATTTTATGATCGGGGGCGAAGCCGGGCAGGGAGTGCAGTCAGTGGGGTTCCTGCTGGCAAAGGTCTTTGCCCGCGGCGGTTACCATATCTTCGCTGACCAGGACTATGAATCAAGGGTAAGAGGCGGCCATAACTTCTTCCGGGTAAGAGTGAAAGACAGCCGGGTGAGTGCTATTGCTGAGCCGGTGGACATGCTGGTTGCGCTCAACAGGGAAAGCATAGACCTGCACACCAAAGAGCTAACTGCGGGTGGTGTAGTTATCTATGACGGCGAGAAAACCAAGGATGTCTCCGGAGATGGCAAGCTTTTCAGCGTGCCGCTGGAACGGCTAGCTGGTGACAAGGCTGGAGACAAGGTCATGTCCAATACCGTCGCTCTTGGTTCTGCCCTGGCACTGGTAGGTTATGACCTTCGTACACTAAATACCGCCCTGGTGGAACATTTCGGAAAAGGCGGGGTTGCGGATGACAATATTGCGGCAGCCAGAGCTGGATTTGAGTACGCCCAGGCTGAGTATAGAGGTGACCTTCCTCAACTTAAACCACTCTCTGATGCCAGGAGGATGCTGCTCACCGGCAACGAGGCGATATCTCTCGGCGCAATTGCCGCTGGCTGCAAGTTTATGGCGGCGTACCCCATGACGCCAGCCAGCTCTATCATGGAGTATATGGCGGCCAAGTCAGAAGACTTCAATCTGGTGATGGTGCATGCCGAGGACGAAATAGCCGCGGTAAACATGGCCATCGGAGCCGCCTATGCCGGGGTCAGAGCCATGACCGCCACATCTGGCAGCGGTCTCTGTCTGATGGTAGAGGGCATCGGGCTGGCCGGGATAACAGAGACGCCGGTGGTGATAGTTGATGCGCAGCGCCCCGGTCCCGCCATAGGCCTGCCCACAAGAACGGAACAGGGCGACCTTCAATTTGTGCTTCATGCCCACCATAGCGACTTCCCCAGGGCGGTCCTTGCTCCGGCCACTATCGAGGACGCCTTCTGGGTAACGGTCAAAGCCTTCAACATGGCAGAGAGATATCAACTGCCTGTCATAATCCTGACCGACCAGCACTTGGCAAGCTCCTATGACACGGTTGGCCCGTTCGACCTATCAAAGGTGACGATTGACCGCGGCCTCCTGCTTTCAGGCAAAGAGGCTGAGCCGAAGGATTACAAGAGGCATAAGATAACCCAATCTGGCATTTCGCCCCGGGCTTTACCCGGGCTGGGCAAAGCTCTCGTGGTGACCGATGCCGATGAGCACGACGAGGAAGGTCATCTCATTGAGAATGCCGAGATGAGAACAGCGCAGGTGCAGAAAAGGATGCGCAAGCTCTTCACCCTTAAACAGGAGATTGGTCCGCCTCAATGGTACGGCCCCAAAAAAGCAGAGACAACCCTGATTGGCTGGGGGAGTACCTACGGGGCTATTCGCGAGGCAGTGGATATCCTACATAAAGAGGGTGCCAGCATCAATATGCTTCACCTCAATGAACTCTGGCCCTTCCCGGCAGAGGCTGTCGCCGATGCTCTTGGCCGGGCTCACAATAGCTACGTCATTGAGAACAATGCCACCGGCCAGCTCGCCCGCCTGATCAAAGCAGAAACCGGCCGCGACATCAGTGGCCGAATCCTGAAATACGATGGACGCCCCTTTACCCCAGCTTACGTCACCGAAGCAGTGAGAAAGGAGGGCTGTTAGAGATGGTCACAATATCCGATTATGCCGGAATCGAGTCAGCGTGGTGCCCGGGCTGCGGCAACTTCGGTATCCTGAAAGCGCTAAATAAGGCGCTGGTTGAGCTGGCGATTGAGCCACATCAGGTCTTGCTGGTCTCCGGCATAGGTCAAGCAGGGAAGCTGCCTCACTATACCAGAGGCAACGTGTTCAACTCACTTCATGGCAGGCCTGTCCCCCCGGCTATCGGGGCCAAGATCGCCAATCCTAAATTAGTGGTCATTGCTGTTAGCGGCGATGGGGACGCCTATGGTGAGGGGGGCAATCACTTCATCCATGCCGCCCGCCGCAATCATGACATCACCTATCTCGTTCACAATAACCAGGTCTACGGGCTTACCAAAGGGCAGGCGTCTCCTACCAGTGACCTCGGCTTTATCACCAAGACCACGCCCTATGGGGCGGTAAGCCCGGTCAACCCCATTGCCCTGGCGATAGTCAGTGGCGCCAGCTTCGTGGGAAGGAGCTTCGCCGGAGACGTCGAGCACCTTTCCGGCCTGATCAAACAGGGCATCACTCACCGCGGGTTCGCCCTGATTGACATTCTGCAACCCTGTGTTTCGTTTAACCATAAGAACACCTTCCAGTGGTACCGTGACCGGGTCTACAAGCTGGAGGATGAAGGCAGCTATGACCCTGGTGACAAGAAGACAGCGCTGGAAAAAGCGCTGGAGTGGGGAGAAAGAATCCCCGTTGGAATTATCTACAGGAAAGAACTGCCCATTTACGAAGATCAGCTACCGGCACTCCGCGGGGCTCCCCTGGTCACCCGAGAAATCGATCCCGGGCGCGCCGAAACTCTTTTTGCCGAATTCCTGTAATCCGGAAGGCAACCTTGGGCTATGAGTCTAGAGAACCGGAGGACGAAAGCATGGTCAGGTTTAATGGAGTAAACCACTTGGCGATGGCTACAGGAGATATGGACAAAACCGTCCGTTTCTGGCGCGACTTGTTAGGCATGCGGCTCGTCGCCGGACTGGGGCAGCCCGGATACCGGCACTATTTCTTCCAGATCTCCGGTACCGACCTTATCGCCTTTTTTGAGTGGACGGGCGTGGAGCCGGTCGCCAAAAAAGAACATGGGCGTCCGGTCAGAGGGCCTTTCATCTTTGACCACGTGTCATTTGGTGTTGAGGCGGAGGATGACCTGTGGTCACTGAAGGACAAGCTTGAGGCGGCGGGCTTTCCTGTATCAGATGTTATTGACCACGGGTTCATTCACTCAATCTATGCTCACGACCCGAATGGCATCCCTATTGAGTTCTCACATAATGCGGAAGGAGTTGACATCAGGGAGAAACCACAGATGAGAGATAGAGCACCGTCCCCGATAACCTTTGAGGGTGCAGAGCCACAAACAGAGGTATGGCCCGAGGTCACCGCACCCACTCCCGAACCAGAGCGGGTAGTGTACCCTGGCGCCGGAAGTGAGCTTTTCCATGGCAAGAAGAAAGCGTAGACCTCAAATATTCTGAACATTGTTGGAGGGTGAGACCGATGGCAGCCCAACTGACTATGGGTGATATTTTAGAGAAGGCGATACAGAAAGAAATCGAATCACAGCGCTTATACACTGACCTGAGTCAGAAGATGAGCGACCAAGCGGCAAAAGATGCCCTCGTAAAGCTATTCCGGGAAGAGCAGAGGCACCAGGACATTCTGGAGCAATACCTGCGCGGTGAGCTAAAGGAGGGGGCGCTGGGCAGAGAGCAAGTCATAGACTATAGAATTGCTGAGCACCTCGACCAGCCGGAAGTGACCCCAGACATGAAGCTTAAAGATGTTTTCTTGCTTGCTGCCAACCGCGAAAAGGCGTCGCATGAATTCTACCTGGATCTGGCCGGGATCCATCCCCTGGGACGAGTGCGAAGATTTCTTGAAGAACTGGCATCTCAAGAACTGGGGCACAAGCAGAAAGTGGAGTTTCTGTACACTGAGGTTGCCTTTCCTCAGACGGATGGCGGATAGGCAATAAATAACGAGAGGAATATGTAGATAAGAAAGGAGACAGACCTGATGAACTGCAGCCGATGTAATCGCAAGCTTTCCGAAAACCAGAGCTATGTATATCAGGGGAAGGTACTCTGTGAAGACTGCCTGATGGATATCGGGTTGTCCGCCAAGGAATGTGACCCCTGGGCAACTTATGCCGATACCAGTAGCCGAAAGCGGCACGGCGAGACAGGTGCCGCCGGGCTGACTGAAACCGGGGCCAAGATCTACGAACTCGTGAAGAGCCAAGGCAAAGCCACCAGACAGGAAGTTATGAAAAGCCTCGGTCTGTCTGAAGCGGACCTGAATGCGCAGTTACTCCCGCTGATGCACTCGGACCTGGTCAAGGAGCACAGTGAAGGCGGCGAGATGTACCTGATTCCGATTGGCTAGCGGCCAATGCCACTGAAGTCCGGTTTATCCGGGAGCCCGAGCTTTCTGACAGCAGGAGGCCCGCCTTGAGCAAGTGACCAAGCACTACCTTCAGCCCGCTTCGGGCAGCATTCTCTACGGCCCGCCGGTTAATGCTGGGGCCTATCATTCTTACCACTATCGGAGTGACCGCATTCATCACCCAGACAAGAATGCGCTTGACACTGAGGACATGCTCCACCAGACTACCTGCCACTAGCCCACGAAGCAGCACCAAAATGTAATAAATATGTAATCTTTTCTAACCATATTTTATGATTTTTCAAGCCGAGGTCTGTTAGAATTCAGGTATCTGCCTTATTATAGAGAATAGAGAGCGCAACCCGGCAATAGCCGGCTGGTTGATAACAGGTATGGAAAGGTGATTATGCCAGGTCTGCATTTTGAGACCGCGAGGAAACGACTGAGATGGGAAAGGAGGAGGTTATCATCATGTTCCTTATCGCCAGCAATATAACCACGAGAGACGAAAAGATTAAGCGCATCTTCCGCCAAGCAAAGGCAGCCGCCTGGAACGTGGAGAGTCAGCCGGCAAAAGCTCTGAAGGAGCTGACCCAGCAATGCGTTGCTGCTGGCGCTGACGCCTTGGAAATTAACACTCAACAGCACTACGACCAGCCCGAGGCGATGGCATTCGCGGTTAAGACGGCCCAGCAGGTTACGGAGCTTCAACTATGCCTGAGTACCAACCATCCTCAGACATTAGAGGCAGGACTGCGAGCCTGCCAGAGCCCACCACTGGCAAATTACCTCTCCACAGATGAAACGAGGCTCAGGGAGATGCTGCCATTGATAGCCAGGCAGGGTGCCAGTGTCGTCCTCCTCGTCAGCGACCCAACTGCCCCTGCTGATGCTCGTGAAATGCTGCAGAAGACGGCCATTTTAATCGGTGCTGCCAATGAAGCCGGGATACCCAATGACCGCATTTTCGTTGACCCGGGGATAATCCATATAACCAGCGATATGGGGCAGCGTCAGCTCGACGAGGTTATAGAGTTCCTCCAGG
>CAZNSC010000120.1:0-8854 GCA_964575695.1 uncultured Dehalococcoidales bacterium | reverse complement strand
GGGCCGGGGCAGAATCCTCAGAAAGACTCTCACCCTCCAAGGGAGTCGGATACAGGAGAATTATATAGACATATAGAGAGTATATAGACATCATATAGTAGAGTAATATAGACATTAGGAGAGTTATAGAGAGGCGAAGCCTCTCTTACATAACCAACTTCCCATCCCTTATCAAAGGAGGGGGGATAAAGGGGTGGGTTGGTAAACAGGAGGTCGGAATGCGTGTCCCATTGATTGCGGGCAACTGGAAGATGAACACCACGGTGGATGAAGCCGTAAAGCTGGTCAATGAACTGCGCCCGGGACTTGAGGAAATAGATAATGTTGAGAAAGTGCTTTGTCCGCCGTTTATCTCCCTGGCCCCGATAAAAGAGCTAACTAAGGGAAGCTCCATAAAATTGGGGGCGCAGAATCTATACTTTGAACCTAAGGGAGCATATACCGGGGAGATTTCCCCACTAATGATCGCCGACCTTTGTGAGTTTGTCATCATCGGGCACTCTGAGCGGCGGCAGTATTTCCATGAGAACGGGGGGATAGTCGATAAAAAGATAAGAGCCGCCCTGACCGCCGGGCTGAAGCCCATTTTGTGCATCGGGGAAAGACTTGAGGAGAATGAGGCGGGAAGAACAGAAGAGGTGTTAACCGGGCAGTTAAGGTCATCTTTATCTGATATTGATGCTCCTGATGACCTGGTTATCGCCTATGAGCCAGTGTGGGCTATCGGCACCGGCAGGGCAGCTACCAGTGAACAGGCAAACATCACAATTGGCTTTATTCGCCAGCTTATTCTGCAACTATTTGGCAAACCGGCTGCCCAGAATATGCGGATTCTCTACGGGGGCAGCGTCACGGCAGCCAATGCCGCCGAGTTTATGTCCCAGCCGGAGATAGACGGTGCCCTTGTCGGTGGGGCGAGTCTCAAAGCCACCGATTTTTTAAGCATTGTCAAGCAGACTTCCGAAATCATTAAGGGTAAATGAACCGTCTGGTAGCCATTATCGGTCCTACCGGCACCGGCAAGAGCCGACTGGCTATCCACCTTGCTCAGACTCTCAACGGTGAGATAGTAAGTGCTGATAGCCGGCAGGTATATCGTTATATGGATATCGGGACCGCCAAACCTACCCCGCAAGAGCTGTCCCTGGTTCCTCATCACCTGGTTAATATCGTAAACCCGGACGAAGATTTTAGCCTGGCCCAATATCAACAGCTGGCCTACAGGGCTATTCACAGCATTCAGCAGCGCAATAAATTACCGCTATTAGCCGGTGGCAGCGGGCTGTATATATGGTCAGTATTGGAGGGGTGGAGGATACCGCAGGTTCCCCCTGACCTGGAATTCAGGCATAGCCTGGAGGAGAAGGCAACCTCGGCGGGGAGGGCAGAGCTCTATCACGAACTTGAGCAGGTTGACCCCACGGCAGCGCAGCATATCGACCCGCGTAATGTGCGCCGCATAATACGAGCCCTTGAGGTGAGCCGAGGGGCTAGCACCCCGTTTTCCCGGCTCCAGCGCAGGAAACCACCGCCTTTCAATATCCTCATCATCGGGCTGACCGCCGACCGGGGGGAGCTGTATCGCCGGGTTGACTCGAGGATTGACGAAATGATAAAGCAAGGGCTGGTTGAAGAGACGACGAGACTGCTGGATATGGGCTATCACTTTAACCTGCCATCTATGTCTAGCATAGGCTATAAGCAGATAGGGATGTTTCTCCGGGACGAGCTAACCATGGAGGCAGCCACCCAGCAAATCAAGTTTGAAACTCACCGCCTTGTCCGCCACCAATATAGCTGGTTCCATTTGACAGACAAAAGGATACAATGGTTTGATATAGGGGGCAAGATAGATTCAGAGATTACCACGGGAGTCGCAGAGTTCACAAGTGCTGAGTAAAAGGTGAGGCAAGAGGGGCGAAGCCTCTCCCGAATAACAGTTTCCCTCTTCAAAGGAGGCTAGTCTAACCGTGTGTCTAAGAGGGGCGAAGCCCCTCTTAAAAATAACACCCCCTTCCTTAATGGAGGGAAATGGGAAGGATTGTCATGAAATTTACCAAGGTGCAGGGTGCCGGAAATGATTTCATCCTGGTTGAAGCCAGTGGTATCGACCAGAAATGGTCACAGATGGCAATAGCTATGTGCGACCGCCATTACGGTATCGGCGGTGACGGCTTGCTGCTGCTGTTACCTGCAAGTGTCGCCGACTTCAAGATGTGCATGTTCAACCCTGACGGTTCTGAAGCCGAGGCTTGCGGCAATGGATTGAGGTGCTTCGCTAGATATATCCTGTACAGAGGACTGGTTGACGGCAGGGCTCACCGTATGTCAGTGGAGACACAGGCAGGCATAAGAGAGGTCAGACTGCACAGGATAGGGGACAAAGTATCTGCAATTCAGGTGAGTATGGGAATACCAAGATTTGGTGCTGACGATATTCCAGTAACGATAGGGCAGAGCAGTGGCTTACTTGACATAAAACATATACTGGGCTATCCGCTCACCCTAGATGACCGGGAGTTACTGCTGAGCTTTGTTTCTCTGGGTAATCCGCACGCCGTGTACTTTTACCAGCACTCAGTGTCTGATTTCCCATTGTCTCAAATAGGGCCAAAGGTGGAGGCGCATAAGATGTTTCCGAACAGGATAAATTTTGAGGTCGCCAATGTCATAGACCGACGTCGGATAGAGGCCCGCGTTTGGGAGAGAGGCGCCGGGGAAACGCTGGCCTGCGGCAGTGGTGCCTGTGCGATAGCGGTTATTGCCCGGTTGCGAGGCCTGGTTGGCAACAAAGTGGACATAAATCTGCCAGGGGGCACACTGAGTGTCGAGTGGGACGGGGAAGGAGAGGTATTTCTTACCGGTCCCGCTGAAATAGTATTCACTGGAGAATGGACAGAATGAGGTGAAGGTCTGATGAGATTTTCAAGACGTGTAACAAACCTGCCTCCTTATCTTTTTGTGGAGATCAGCAAGAAGATCGCCGAGAAAAAGGCTAAGGGTGAGGACGTAGTAAGCTTTGGCATCGGGGACCCTGATATTCCCACCCCGTCCCACGTAATTGACAGGCTGCACCAGGCGGCCCAAGACCCGGCCAACCATCGCTACCCAGAATCGGAGGGACTGCCGGAATTGCGCCGGGCAATAGCTGGCTGGTATCAACGTCGTTTTGGTGTCTCCCTCGATGCCGACAAAGAGGTACTGCCCCTTATTGGCTCGAAGGAAGGCATCGCCCACATTGCCCTGTGCCTCATTGACCCGGGAGACACCGCCCTGGTGCCTGACCCGGCTTATCCCGTATATGCAATCGGCACCATGTTCGCTGCTGGCCGACCATACTATATGCCCCTTGTTGAGAAGAACAGCTTCCTGCCCAATCTGGAAATGATACCGGATTACATTGCCAAAAGGGCAAGACTACTGTGGATAAACTATCCCAATAACCCGACGAGTGCCGTTGCCGACCTTGGTTTCTTTAACCGTGTTGTTGAGTTTGCCCGGCGGTATGACCTGGTGGTCTGCCATGACGGGCCATACTCTGAGGTCAGCTACGATGGCTATCAACCGCCTAGCTTCATGCAAGCCGAGGGTGCCCGGGAGATAGGGATCGAGTTCCACACTCTTTCCAAGAGCTACAATATGACCGGCTGGCGTATAGGAATGGCGGTCGGTAACGCCGAGGTAATCGATGCCCTGAGGCGTATTAAGTCGAACCTGGACTCCGGGATTCCTCAGGCGATTCAATATGCCGGCATCGAAGCCCTTACCGGGCCCCAAGACTGCATCGAAGAGCACAATAGAGTTTACCAGAGACGCCGTGACCTGATTATCGATGTCCTGCTGGATATTGGTCTTCATGTCCAGCCGCCCAAGGCAAGTCTATATATCTGGGCCAAAGTTCCCGATGGCTACACCTCAGTGGACTTCGCCACCGAACTGCTGGACACAGTTGGTGTCGTGGTTACCCCGGGGACAGGCTATGGCAGAAATGGCGAGGGGTATGTCCGACTATCACTAACCATCCCTGATGCCGCGCTGGTAAAAGGTCTGTCCCGGTTAACGGAATGGAGACGAACGAAAAGAGGTCCCAAAACAACTTGACATAATATGGAGGGATTATCAAGCCGCGTACCATTGTTACGAAGGTATCCCCGGAACGGGCATTCCTGGTCACGGTAGCGACAAAGGACTCCCGAGATGGCTGGCAGGCCGAGGTCACTATTGATGAGCTAGCCCAGTTAGCCCGAACCGCCGGGGCTGACGTAGTGGGAAAGCTTATTCAGCGCCTGCACACAGCCTCGAGAACACATTATCTCGGTAAAGGTAAGATAGAAGAACTGCGCTCGCTGAAGGACAGCATCGGCTTTGATGTCGTTATCGTTGATGATGAGCTTTCGCCGTTGCAGCAGCGCAATCTGGAGGAGACTCTTCAGGTAAAGGTGATTGACCGGGCGGCATTGATTCTGGATATTTTTGCTAAACGAGCCCGAAGCCATGAAGGTAAGCTACAGGTAGAGCTGGCTCAGCACCAATACCTTTTCCCGCGCCTTGCCGGGCGATGGAGTCACCTGGAGAGGCTCGGCGCTGGTATTGGCACCAGAGGTCCCGGCGAATCCCAACTCGAGACTGACCGGCGTCTTATCCGTCAGAGAATACAACGCCTGAAGGGACAGATCGAGCAGGTGCGCAAACACCGTAACCTGTATCGGCAAAAGCGGCGGCAGAGCGGTATTCCGGTAGTTGCCCTGGTTGGCTACACCAATGCTGGCAAAAGCACCTTACTAAATGCGCTTGGTCACGCCAGTGTTCTGGTCGAGGATAAGCTGTTTGCCACCTTAGACCCCACCACCAGGCGTCTCGTCCTTCCTGATAACAAAGCGGTGCTTATCACTGACACTGTTGGCTTCATTAGAAAGTTGCCGGCCACCTTGCTCACTTCGTTTCGGGCAACATTAGAGGAGCTGTCTGAAGCCAGCGTCCTGATTCATGTGGTTGATTTGACCTCTCCCCAGGCACCAGAGCAGTGCCAGACGGTAGAAGGCATTCTTGCCGACCTCGACCTTGCAGGCAAGCCGAGGATCACGGCACTCAACAAGATCGACCTGCTGTCATCCGGCGCTGCTAATTGGGATGAGAAAACGGCAACAAGCTATCTATCACGGGAAACTCCGCTGAAGGACAAGAAGACAGTCCTGATTTCGGCCGAAAAGAGGTGGGGGCTGGACAAGCTCCTGACCCTTATCAGCCAGACACTTGCCGAAAAGCAAAAAACGGCCGGCGTGGCATAATGCCTCCAGTTTTTCCCTGGCCATTGGCTCCGCGGGGCTTCATTTTCTCCAAAAGAATTCTCCGGCAACGGCCTTAAAAAACAGGCGCTGAAATCAAAACTAGAGAATTTTTTTCGAGCGGTTTTTATACCTTTGTAAGCACAGAGGGAAAATTAGCCCTCTATTTTTGCCATCATTTTCAGGGCTCTTAGCAACCCACCCCCTTTGCTCATCCTATGCACCCTCTCTGGAGCCCTAAGGTTTATAGTCATACAGGAATGACTCCGTGTATTCATCGGAGTGGATAGTCAGTTTAAAGGTAGCGCCGTTTTGCGCAATCCTTAAGCCATCGCTGATGCTAAAGCTCAGGGTGACCTCCCTGGTTACAGTTTGGCCGGCGGCCAGGGTGCCGATGTCCACTCTGAGGTAGTCCTGACCGTTTACCTTGACACGGGACCCCCCGCTGCTGACCGTCACTTCCGCCCAGACATTGTGGGCATCTTCCGTACCCGTGTTAGTGATTTGAGCAGTGATAGTCCGTGAAAGACCACTTCCGCTGATATCAGTAATAGCAAAACCAAAGGTCACTGTGCCCGGTGTCGCGGGTGTTGGTGATGGGAGGGGTACCGTGGGAGTGGGGGATGGAGGAGCAGTTGGAGGCGCTGCCGGTGATGTAGAGGGTGGTAGCCAGCCTGAGAGATAAGCCGCACCAAGCAAGACTGCGACAACAGCCATGACTATAAGCAATACCTTCACTGAAATCTCCTCCCCGGGAAGACTCTCTCAGATGCTTCTATTTTAGAGCAACCCCAGGATGGCAATAATACCTGTGGCATTAGAATCATGCCATGCTTACGCATTGCAACCCTCCGCTTTATTCACATTGGCTGTAATCGTCGCGGTTCGGCCGTTTTAACGGCTGCCCTTCACGCCTTCGAGAACTGGTACCTGTTTTATCATATCCGCGATGTCTTCGCGTGAGACCTTCCCGGCAGAGATTATCAGCTTCATGGCATCATCTACAGGCATTGACGTCTTGATTACGTCTGATTCGGGGACTATTTGCAGGAAACCGCTGGTAGGATTTGGTGCCGTGGGGATGAATACATTTAGGATCTTAGTCCCGTTCCTATCCTTAACCTCACTGGTGATAAGGCCTATGGTGTAGATACCCCGGCGGGGAAACTCCATAAAGACGACTTCGAGAAACTTGCTGGTGGTCGTCGTGCTAAGACTATTCAGTATCTGCCTGGTGGTGCCATAGATGCCTCCCACAATGGGGATTTTCATGATGCGTGATTCCAGGAAATCGAAGAACTTGCGGCGGCCAACCCTGACACCGGAAAAGCCGATGAGTATAACCAGAGCGACGATTATCAAGAATCCCAGCCCGGGCATGGGCCGACCGAATGCCCACTCCAGAATTGGAGCCAGTATTCCGTCTATCAGCCTGAAAAACCAGATAAGTAACCAGAGGGTAACCGCCAGAGGAATGATAATGATCAGTCCATGGACGAGATAGCTGCCGATGCAGCGAGGTGAAGCGCACAAAAGGCGGTTTGCAACCCCGAGCATGTTCTTAAAACGTGGCGCGTTCCTATCTTTGATCCCTGAGCTACTTTCATCTTTCAGCATGCTTATGCCCTCCGCCCCAGTCACCTGTTATGGGCCGACGGTCTATGCGATTCTGGCACGGGAGTCTCTACAGGATAGCCCTTATTTACCTCATCTTGTTGTCCCGGGAACGCCTCTGGGGCCTATTATTCGCTCCAGACTCGTCCTCATCCCTTACAAGAAGCTCCTTTTGTTCCCTCATAAGCTTTGTGATTTCCACGAGGCACCTTTCTATACGACGAAGCGACCTGGCTGTATACGGCTCTTCTTTTGTAACCAGCGGGACCGCTGCGGGCATGATTCGACCATAAAACCTCAACATGCATTTGTGCTTACCCAGGGACGAGGGAGCCCAGTTTTCGTTGCTCCCGGTTCTTAGACCTAGGTCTTCACCATCCCGGGCCAAACCGATGGAGAAAGACAACGGATGCTCCCCGAGTGAAAACCAGTATGCTCGCTGGGCAAGCACAATAATAGCTTCTTCCATCATGATTTGCAGCCACTGTTCACTGTTTCCCCCGGGGACAATGAGTTTCCCGCCAGCGATGTAATTGCGGCTCGGCCTGTCCTTAAAATCAGTGTGCAGATGCAAACGATGCTCCCGCTGCGCCTCCAGATTGTTGGGCGCTCCGTAGATTTCCATCCGGGTCAGGCTATAGGTTACTGCGGGGGTATAGGGAATAGCAATCCCGCTCTCTTCCCACGTGAGGAACCTGCCCGTCGCTGGCTCCTCGTTTTCGTTGAATCCCTCGATGAACTGGACAGGATACATCCCCTGTGCTTCGATCATCGCTTCCTCCCTCTTCTTCCGAACACCGGACATCCAGCGTATTCGAACGGGCACGGTCTCCAGGTAGGCCCAGCTGTGCGCTTGCTCACAACGAACTCAAGACGGCCACAATGCCCACAAGGATAAGGTATATGCCGATTATGGCGGCGATGAACCTGGGCCACGCCAGCAGTATGATACCGACGATAACCGTTATGATGCCGCCCACGAGTCCCCCGACGCCTAAAATACCACCGAACATCGTTCTTCTCCTTTCACCCTTTTTGCTAATGATGTGATATGTGTGCTACTTCCGACTCGTCTCCACAATGACCTTGCCCAGCGACCGGTCACCCACCTCGAAAGCAGACTGCACCGTCCCGGTTACCGAAACCTCTCTGCCCTCCTCGGGCGGCGGCTGGCTGGTTACTACCCAGATATTCCCCGTCCCGTCACCCACCTGGAAAGCGCCCCTCCCTAAAAGGGCAAACCAGACAGTCTCTCCCACCGTGCCTTTTACGGTAACTTCCTTTTGTCAATGATTTCTTCAGTTTTATCTCTGGCCTCCTCTAGGAGCTTGTCCGCTTTGTGTCGCGCATCATGAACCCTCTCTTCAATGAGTCCCCTGGTCACCTTTCCAGAATGTGGCGCATATAGGATACCCACGGCAAGCCCTGCAGCCACCCCTACCAGGAAGCCGATCCCAAAACCGCCTACACATTCTTTGTTATTCATTATTCTCCTCCCTTTCGCCTAGTAAGTATTTCCGAGATTGCCCGTTTTCCCTGTACTATGCCTTGAATGAGACCTGTGAATGGGACGAGTGGTGGCTGTGGCACATGACGAAATAGCCTGTGCTGTGCCGCCAATAGTCTTCTCCGAATTCGGAGCGCGTACCATATGGAAGTATACGAAGACGGACATCAAGAAGTCATAAAACTCTGTCTCAAAAAGTTACAAAATCATAACATTCTGTGTCGAGAGGTCTAAAATATGTCACGGATATTTAATGCCTCCGTTTTTCCCTGGCCATGGCGCCCCGGGGCTTCATTTTCTCCAAAAGAATTCCCCGGCGACGGACTTAAAAAAGCAGGCGCTGAAATCAAAATCCAGGGGCCTGAAAAATCTTTTGAATGCTTTTATACCTTATGTTGTGGGTCTACGATTAGGTCAGTAGGTAATTGTTCAGGGATAATGTCAGTCA
>CAZNSC010000119.1:0-9042 GCA_964575695.1 uncultured Dehalococcoidales bacterium | reverse complement strand
ACCAAAGTCAGCACTACCGCTGAATGCCTCACCACTGAGCTTTAGCAGAACTCGCCTATATTGGGGTTCGGGAGTCATCCCTCTGATCCCTGTTCGCCCAGTTCGAACCGGGCAAATCTGCTTACCCTGATATTCTCCCCTACCTTGGCAATCACCTCGTTAATGATATCCTGGACTGTTTTAGTGACATCCTTAATGTAGGGCTGAAGCAGGAGACATGCCGACGCTAGCTCAGATGTTTCGGGAACTTCTTCCGCAGAGATAACCTGAGGGCACATCGCGGCGACCTGCATTGCCAGGTGGTGAGCCAGTTCCCGGAATTCATCGGTGCGTGCGACAAAGTCTGTTTCACAATTCACTTCTACCATCGCCCCGATGCGCCCTCCGGGATGGATATAGGCCTCAATCAGCCCCTGAGTAGCCGCACGGTTTGCCTTCTTCTGGACCATGACAAGGCTCTGCTGTTTAAGAATCTCAAGTGCCTTTTCGACATCTCCCTGGGCTTCAAGGAGGGCATTCCGGCAAGACATGATCCCGGCTCCGGATTGGTCTCTCAGTTGCTTGAGCAAATCTGTTGAAATTTCCAACCTGTCCCTCCGTTATTCATCACCCGGCGTAAAAATAAGAGGCTCCTCGGGATCAAAAGCCTCAACCTCTTCTTCTAAGCCTACCCCGCCACCTTCCTCAGCCGCAACTGCTGCCCCACCGGTCCTGCCCTGAATGATGGCATCGCTGATTCTGCTGCACGTCAACCTGATGGCTTTGATAGCATCGTCATTAGCGGGAATAGGGTAATCTATCTCATCAGGATTACAATCAGTATCGACTATGGCCACCACCGGTATTCCGACCCGTTTGGCTTCAGCCAGGGCAATCCTCTCTTTAGTGGGATCAATAATAAAGAGAGCACTGGGCAGGCTGGTCATCTCTTTGAAGCCGGCCATCTGCTGGTTCAGGCGCGCAATCTCATCTCCAAGCTTCAGGGCTTCCTTCTTGGGCAGGCGCTTGAAGTCTCCCCGTGCCTGCTGGTCTTCAAGGCGGACCAGATGGTCAATCCGGGCCTGAATGGTGGCGAAATTAGTCAGCGTCCCTCCAAGCCAGCGTTGGTTGACATAATACATACCACAGCGTTTTGCCTCTTGCTCTACCACCTCCTGTGCCTGCTTCTTAGTGCCAACGAAGATGACGGTACCGCCTTCCTCAGCCACCTGCCGAACAAAGTCACAAGCCTTATCCAACATGGTAGCCGTCTGCTCCAGATCAATGATATGTATGCCATTGCGTTTCGTGAAGATGTATTTCTTCATCCGCGGGTGCCAGCGGCTGGTCTGATGCCCAAAGTGTGCTCCTGCTTCCAGAAGCTGCTTAATCATGGTGCTTGTCTCTGGCAAGTTTGAACCCCCTTCTACTCAATCCATATAGCTAGCTTAACAGTATACCATACCCCCTGTGATAGCGGCAATAGCCGGCGTCAATACCAATAAGGTGGTTCCTTGCCTTGACGTCAACCAATGATCGGTGCTTTAATAGGACACAGATAGATGGCTGCCTGGCGGCAGTTAGCCTGATGGATTTAACATAATACTATTTGGGTGGAGAGATGCAAATCAGGAAGACATATAGGGATGTTAACCCGGAGCTCTCATTTGACGAGTTGAGAGACTTCGTTCGAAAGCAGGGAGCGATTATAGATGAAGCCAAGTTGGAAACCTATTCCCTCCCCGGTGGCTCAGCACATATTGTGCGGGGGACTTTAATCTTCAAGGTGCCGGGTGAGGCGGGTAGGACAGACAAACAGTACCTCCGGGCCCATATCGTGGGCTCAGCTGTGGGAGAGACGAAGGTGATGCTCGATATAGATGAGGCACTCTTCCCTCAGGAGAAGGTAACTGCTATTCAGGAAGACTTGGACTTTATCTTCGGGTCCTACGAAGTGAAGCCCCGCTAAGCCTCCACTTAGGTACTATTGACACCGGACTCAGTGTGTGATAAACTATAGAACATTCGTTTTTAAAACAAGTGTTACAAGGAGACCGGAAATGAGAAAGCCGGGGCGTAGCGAAACCAGAGAGCGAATCCTCAAATTCATACGGGATTTCATTGATAAACGGGGCTATGCACCAACGGTCAGGGATATCGTGAAAGGTTGCAGCCTCAGCTCAACAGCCGTGGTGCAACACCACCTAAATGTCTTGGAGAGGGAAGGGCATATCCAGCGTGACCCGGAGGTCTTCAGAAGCATTCAGCTTACGGGCAGGAGGAATAATATAGTAAACGTACCCCTGCTTGGCACTATTGCCGCTGGAGAACCCATTCCTGTGCCGGCTCCAGAAACCTGGACAAGCCAGGCACTGGAAGTCCTGGAACTCACCGACGAGCTTACCCGGGGCAAACAGGTTTATGCCCTCAGGGTAAAGGGGACGTCGATGGTGGACGCTTTTATTGATGATGGCGATATTGTACTGATGGAGCCGGTGACTACTGCTGATAATGGGGATATGGTGGCGGTGTGGCTGAAGGATCAGCAGGAGGTAACCCTGAAAAGGGCCTATTTTGAACAGGAAATGGTCTGCCTCAGACCTGCCAACCGACAAATGACACCTGTTTATCACCACCCAGAGAATGTTGAAGTTCAAGGCAGAGTTATCGGCGTTCTGAGAAAGCTGTCGGGGGACTAGATAGGCTTTGCTATCCGAGGTGTTCGGCTTGATAAAGACGAGGGGCTGGAAACCAGCCAACTGATAACACGGAAAGGCCGCTGTGGGGGAAATACTGGTCGGTACCTGCTCATGGGCTGACCCAACTCTGATTGAGAGCCGTCGATTCTATCCTGATTGGGCAAAGTCCGCAGAAGCCCGGCTGCAATATTACGCCAGCCAGTTCAGCCTGGTCGAGGTTGACAGCTCCTACTATGCCTTACCCAGCGAGAAAGTAAGTCGACTCTGGGTAGAGAGAGTCGGAGACAGGTTCGTGTTTGACATCAAGGCGTTCCGGCTGTTTACCCTCCACCCCACGCCCCCAAACGCGCTACCCAGGGATGTTAAAGAAGCGCTGCCTTCAGAGACCGGGAGAAAGACAAGTTTATATCTCCGGGACCTGCCAGCTGAGCTGGCGGGTGAGCTGTGGAGCCGGTTTGAGCGTGCCCTGCTGCCTCTGGACAGTGCCGGGAAACTGGGCACCGTCCTCTTTCAATTTCCACCGTGGTTCTACCCTGGCGACCAGCAACGGGAATATGTTCTCTCCTGCCACCAGAGGCTGCCTCAGTACCGGATTGCCATCGAATTCCGTCATAATTCATGGGTCAATGAAAAGAATCGGGCTCGGACGATGAGCCTGCTGCGAGATAACAACCTGCCCTTCGTCTGTGTTGATGAACCTCAGGGCTTCAAATCAAGTGTGCCCCCGATTGTGGAAGCAACCTCAGACATTGGCCTGGTAAGATTCCACGGGAGAAACAGGGAGATGTGGGAGAGAAAGGGCATTAGCGTTGCCGAGCGCTTTAACTACCTTTATACTGAGGACGAGCTCCGCGAGTGGGCGGCAAAGATTAAGGAACTGGCATCCATGACCCGTCAGCTCCATGTCCTGTTCAATAACTGCTATCAGGACAAAGCGGTGGTCAATGCTCGCCAGGTGAGCTTGATGCTGGATTAATATCTGTTACTTATTTAACCCCCGTCCAGAGAAGGGTGCTCTTTCTTAACAAACCAACCTGCCGGGTCAGTAAGGTATTCATAGTAGTCAAGCAGAACAAGGTAGTGTATCCTTTCCTGGGCAGCTAAAGCCCTGTAGAACTCTGCTTCGACATCATAGCTAGACTCTTTCATCCGGCTTTCATAGAAATCATAGCTTTTGTTTTCCATACCCATGGCTATTTTTACGGCCTGAAGCTCGGCATCTGTGGCCCTGATATTTGAGCCCATCTCTTCTATGGCTTTGGCAAATATTGTTTTCAGTGTTCTCCCCATGTCGGGCTGATAATCAGTCTTGGGCCAAGCCTCTCTGCGCCGGATAGCATCATATATTTCTTCAAACTTCTGCCGGTGGATGTCTTCTTCAGCCGCCAGGGCCTGGAAAAGCTTCTTGCCAAGTTGATTGTCGCTGCTCCGGCTTGCCTTCTGGTAATATTCCTTGCCATCAATTTCCATCTGGATCGCTATTTGAAGCGCTTCTATAGTCCTGTCCTGTTCAGTTACCATAATCACCCTCCGTAAACAACTGGCTAACCAAGCACAGGTTTATCAACATAAGCTATTAAAGTTACCGGGCAATGGGCTTCAAGAAATAATAAGACCTAAATTCCCTCCCTGTCAATGTTTGTCAGTCGTAGAATCAAAGCGCACGGGAAGAGCCGGGGCAATATTGACATCCCTAATACGCAGGTATAAAATTTTGTCTACCAGACGGGCCGGGGATCGTTGTTTACCGGAGGTAAATAAATGACAGATAAGAAAGTGGTTATCTATTCTACACCCACCTGACCCTATTGCAAGAGAGTGAAGGAGTATCTTTCGCGAAAGGGAGTCCCGTATACTGAATATAACGTATCAGGGGATAAGGACAAAGCTAGCGAGATGATACAGAAGTCAGGGCAGATGGGCGTCCCGGTGATCATTGTTGATGACCAGGTTGTTGTGGGCTTCAACCAGGCCAAGTTAGACCAAGTGCTATCATAACAATTGCGGCATCATGGCTAAAATTTGTCTCTTTTTAGGGGGTAGTCATGTACGAGTTGATGGTAATCGGCGCCGGGCCCGCAGGCCTTGCCGCAAGCGTTTACGCAGCCCGCAAGAAGCTCAAAGCCCTGCTGGTTAGTTTTGATATCGGGGGGCAAATAAATACTACCTGGGGTATCGAGAATTACCTCGGCTATCAATTTATCGAGGGGCCAGAGCTGATAGACAAGTTCCAGACCCAGGTAAGTCAGTTTCCTATCGACCAGAAAATTGGCGACAAGATCTCTCGACTGGAGAAGATCGACAAGGGCTTTGAAGCAATATCTGAAGCTGGCGACCGATATCAAGCCGCAGCCGTAATCTTCGCCACGGGAAAGAAACCCCGCAAACTAAACGTCCCGGGAGAGGCGGAGCTGACCGGCAGAGGGGTGACTTATTGCGCTATATGTGATGGGCCGGTTTTTGCCGGGCAAAGGGTTGCCATAGTGGGCGGTGGCAATTCAGCACTGGAGGCAACACTGGATATGGTGAAGATTACGGAGCATGTTGACCTGGTTTCACTGACCCCGCTAACCGGCGACCTCATTCTGATCGAGCAGCTGGCCGAAGCCAAGAATCTGAGCATTTTTACCGAATATCAAGCGGAGCGGATAGAAGGCCAGAACCTGGTCAAAGGGATGCTGGTAAAAGACCTCAAGAGTGGTGAGGAGAGACGGCTAGAGGTCACCGGAGTCTTCATCGAAATCGGGTTAGTGCCTAACTCGGAACCGGTAAGAGGACTTATCGAGCTCAATAAGTGGGGGGAGGTGCCCATCACCCCATCCTGTGAAACCACGATACCCGGACTCTATGCTGCCGGAGACGTGACCGATGTCCCGGAGAAGCAGATTATTGTTGCTGCTGGGGAAGGGGCCAAAGCGACACTCCAGGCACACCGCTACCTGCAACGGCTAGCCGGATAACACAGACTTTGCCGCCGTTTAGTCGGGCTCAGGGCCAACCCGACGTCAGCGCAAGGCACTGAATATTGCGGTTAAGCCAACTATAATAAGGTATATCCCCACAATATAGGCGATTATCCTGGGCCACACCAGGATGATGACCCCGGCACCAAGGGTAACAATACCGACCAACAGTCCAGCCAACGGGAATAATCCAAACAGCATGT
This sequence comes from uncultured Dehalococcoidales bacterium, assembly GCA_964575695.1. GTDB lineage: Bacteria > Chloroflexota > Dehalococcoidia > Dehalococcoidales > W111 > CAZNSC01. Next base: position 3,198 of record CAZNSC010000119.1, on the reverse strand, counting down.
TCTATCTCCTTTCCGGTTTTGATATCGGCTTTAACGAGCTAAAATCCTATGTCGCGCTTATATTTGCGTGTCCTCAGGATGACTTATATTGCAAATAATCCCGCTCGGGCAGCTCTCACATTTCTCGCATTCAAGTTGCAGGGTAGTGTGTGTTATATTGAAATTCCGTGTCAGGTCCCGATTGACTGCCTCGACGATTTCGGCGCTTCGGCTTACCATCTGGTCCTCAATAAGCAAATGAGCACTCAGGGCATGTATCCCTGAAGTGATTGTCCAGATGTGGATATCGTGCACCTCCTCCACACCCGGGACCTTCATAAGTGCCTGAACAACCTCATTGACCTGAATATGTCTGGGGACTGCTTCCAGCAAAATATCGGTTGATTCCCTGGCAATTCTCACGGCCCCCCAGAGTATGATACCGCCAATAAAAACCGCGATCAGGGGGTCGGCAATATACCAGCCGGCAACCAGAATGACGACGCCGGCAATAATCACCCCCAGCGAAGATATGGTATCACCAATAATATGCCAGAAGGCAGCTTTTATATTCAGACTGCCGTGGCTGGCTCTCCTCAGCAGCATTATCCCGGCAAGATTGGCCAGCAGACCAATTGTCGCCACAAGTAACATTAGCGGGGGCCGGACAAGAGGCGGGGCTAAAAACCGCTTGTAGGCTTCATAGAAAATGTATACAGAAACCAAAACCAGGGTGGTGCCGTTAGCCAGAGCAGCCATGATTTCCACGCGATGATAGCCATAGGTCTTGCTTAACGTTGCCGGTCTTCTGGCAATCGTGGTCGCAAACAGGCTCAGCCCTAACGCCAAGGCATCGACCAGCATATGCCCGGCATCACCAAGTAGCGACAGACTATTACTCATGATGCCGCCAATAACCTCGGCGACCATGATTACCAGGACGATCACCAGCGCAATCTTCAATGGGCGTGTGCCCACAGAAGCTAGATGACCGGCTACGCTGTGGTCATGATCAGTCATTTCCCCATACCCCGGTGAATCAAAGAAATCGGGGCTCCCTAGTCCCTCTACATATTATCGGATTTCGTACCGCATGAGCAACATCCGTACCTCACCCCGATTTCGGACTTTAAGAATCGGTCTCCATTGTCAAAAGAAACAGATGTGTGATAGAATTCGAAAAGAAAATTGCGAGTTAAACCAGCAGACCCGGCGGCGGGTCTTTCCCGTCAGTCCAAGAAAGCTTTGGTTAAACTGAAGATATAACTGGAGAGGTACAGAGATAAGAAAGGCCTATTTGGATAATACCTCCACACCGTGCTGGTATCCATCATGTATGGCAATAATGAGGTCGGCACGATAGAGCCGATACAGGAAATCGCCAGAGTCACCAAGGGGAAAGGCGTAGTCTTCGATACTGATGCCGTGGCTACGGCGGGGACGCTCCCGGTTGATGTCACCCCTCTATTCACAATTTGCCAAAATGAGTAAAGGAGGCAAGTAATATGCCCATATATAGTGAGAAGGTAATGGAACACTTCATGAATCCCCGTAACGTAGGGGAAATCGAGAATCCCGACGGCGTGGGTGAGGAAGGCAATCCCGTGTGTGGGGATATGATGACCTTCTACATTAAGGTCAAGGACAACCGCCTCGAGGATGTCAAGTTTAAGACTTTTGGCTGTGGGGCGGCGATTGCGGTCTCCAGCATGGTCAGCGAAATGGCCAAGGGCAAGACACTGGAGGAGGCGATGAAAATCACGCCCCGCTCCGTGGCCGATGAACTGGAGGGACTACCCAAGAACAAGTTCCACTGCTCGAATCTGGGCGCTCAGGCCCTGCACAAAGCCATACAGGATTACCTGGGCAAGGAGAAGGTGGCGGCCAAGGTAACAGTAGGAGCCGGGTCTAAAGCCGAAAGAGAACGCCATATCTGCCCTTACTGTGATAAAGAGATAGCAGAGGCATCCTTTCCCTTCTGCCAGGCCTGTCAAACAACTGTATTCTACTGTCCCCAGTGCCGAAAGCCCGTGCCCCGGGATAATAAGACCTGCCCTCACTGCGGCGCTGAGCTCAAGGGATAAAGCATTCTCCCCCGAATTCCCAAATGAGACAAGAGGAGGTTAAGGAGGAGAAGATGAAGGCAGATCAGACCCTGGACTGCATCGGGCTCTATTGCCCACTGCCTATGGCTAAAACCGCAGAGAGAATGAGACACCTGAAGCCGGGGGAGGTCCTGGAGGTGCTGGCGGATGATAAGGGTATAAAGCATGACATGCCGGCTTGGTGCGCGGCTACCGGACACGAGTATCTGAGTATCGAAGAGGAGGGTGGCAAAATCAAGGTCTATCTGAAAAAGACGCATGAGTGAGAACCCATCAAGAGGGGAAAGGAGATGGAGAAGTGACGAGGCGTGTGAGTCTTTCCGTCAACGATGTGCCCATCGAGCTCGACTACTTTGTCGAAGGCTTTATTGACCACACCATTAGCGGCATACTATCAGCGTTGGAGGGGACCGGGGAGATAGAGAACCTGGAGCTTTCTCTTCAGGGAGACAACATCACCATCAATCTGAATAATGCCCTGGTTCCGATTAATCCCTTCGTTAGCAAAATCATCAGAAACACCGTTGTGGGTATGCTTTCCTCATTGAAGGGAGTGGGGCAGATAAACAGGGCAAATATGAGCATCACACGGTAACTATCCCACAAATGGCTACACCGGGTGATGATCAGTCCTTCCTGGCTTTATCTGGTATTCACACCAGTCTCAAGAGCAGGATAGCCCTCCCAAAGCAGCATGACTGAGCAGAAGCCACGCCACTCGGGCGAGCGGTGTTGCATTGCCAGGCATACAAAGAGGGAAACCTCTATCCCTTTACTCATGTCAAGTACTATGCGGCTACTTTCTTATCGTTACCAAATGGCTATTGATTTGTTGGAAAAGAAGCGGTACAAATTATGGTAGCAGTTTCGCCAGAGATTCTGGCAGGCAATTAAGCGCACCGCAAAAATAAAAGCCCTGACCCGCAGCGGGCAACTGACCGGTCAGGGCGTACAGCGAACACAGGAGGTTTTCCCATGCTCAATTATTATTTTAACATAAAAGCAAAGACTTTTGTCAAATTCAAAGTTGTGAAACTGACTAATGTCATCGTAAGTCTGCTTCTAGCCTCACTTCTGGTAATCAGCCTCCCCGCACCAGCCTCAGCGGCATCAG
>CAZNSC010000118.1:0-9115 GCA_964575695.1 uncultured Dehalococcoidales bacterium | reverse complement strand
CGTTGACCTGCGATACGCTAGCATCACCGCTGGCGGGTATTACTCGGATGATATTAGAACCCGCCAGAGCCTTAACGTAACCGAGAAAGCCTTTACGCCCCACCGTGAAGTCGCCGACCATAACACGGTCAGCCAACACACGGGAAAGAGCGTTTACCAGTGTAGCCCTATGAGCTACAAAGCCGCTATCCCCTGAACGCTTGCCCACGATATTCAGTTGTTCCAAAAACAACCCCCTTTTGGCTATCTGGCTAGTGGGCAAGGCTGCCAGCTTCGCCTAGTAGTCAGCTTGCGTCTAGCTGCGATACGCTAGCCTAAACGTGCTGCCACTATATATGTTGCGGATTAGGGCTTAAAACGTCACCACTGAAACAAGTATTTTTGCTCTTGTTGCCTAAATCGCCACAGGTAATTACGTTCATAATGAGTAAGGGCTTCCCCTGCCTTGAGCTTATAGGCAATCTCTACTAGACGTTTCGGATAGCCTATCTCCCAAGTGCTACTGCTCACCCAAGCGTCAAGGTCAACTGCCTTATCATCAGCTATCAGCTCTCCCAATTCGGTAGTATTGCCTTCACTATCTATGACAGGTTTATTCAGACTTTCCAGCTTGACAGCCTTCGGACATTCGCCGTATAGCCATTCCTCTTTGCACTTAAGCCGTTGCACCTTGCTACAGTTACCACACGTTAAGCCGTTATTGAGCTTGTAGTAGTTTCGCCAATACTGGTCTTTGGCTCTGCTGGCTATCCGATACATGGCAGCTTCGGTAAACGGTTTATGACCGTTATTCCGCTCTACATTGGCAAGGGTGAGTATAATATCGTGAATTAAGTCCTCTGTGTCCTCTGCCTTTGCCTTGTGAGCAAAGCGGGAAGCTACCTTATAGTAGGTTAGCCATTCACCCTGTAGCTGGTCATAACCATTATGACCGTTGCCGTTATGGTCGGTTTGCCTTTGCTTTCGCCGTGAGCTAGACTTGATATGGCGGGGCTTTACCTGTGATGACTGGCAGACTGCCAGATGACCGCACCACTGACAAACGCCCTGCCTCTCTTTCAGTGTCCAGATTTTACCGCAACGGCTACAGTGCCCTTGATGATTGCCATTATCGCCGTTTGGTGCTGCTGGTGCAGCTACGTTTGAACTCACGCTTGACCCCCCTTTCTGGGCAAGCGTTCAAGGCTTTAGCTTTATCCGTATTCAATTGTTAAGGTGCGTTTTGTGTTCTAACTTCATTGTTGCCCAAAATGTGCTTTTGAGATATTTCAAGCATTAGCTAAATTCTCATCCCCCGCCCCCTCCCGGAAGAATTTGAAAAGCAAAAGCAGGTCTGGTAATTGGGAGGAAACGTATTGGTATTACTCAAACCATAGACTGGCGGCTTGACAGATTGAATAAAGTGGGATATTATTACCTATAGGGTGTAAGGGTGCATATCGAGTTCGCGGCGAATCGACTGGCTGATGCAGGTGTTAGTCTAGCAGAAGCTAGCCGGCTCTTCGGCGTTCCGATTGGCCGGAAGTATATCCAGCGGCTTGCAGTCCTGAGAGCTACGGACAAATTCACGCAGCTATACGGGCATCGGGCTTTGAGGTTGCACCCCTTGAAAGGAAAAAGAGCCGGGCAGTACACGATGACTCTTACAGGAAACTACCGGCTTATTATTGAAAAGGGCCAGGAAGACAGAGTGCGCATTATGGACGTGGAGGACTATCATGGTGACTAAAACAAATACTTATCCCGATGTCGCTATCCCTCCTGGTGAGTATCTCGCGGAGGAGATTGAGGCGCGAGGTATCTCCCAGACGGAGTTGGCCAGGCGCATGGGACGGCCGCTGAACGCGATAAACGAGATAATTAACGGTAAGAAGTCGATCACTGCCGACACAGCCCTACAGTTCGAGGAAGTCATGCCGGAGATCCCTGCACGGTTCTGGCTGAACCTGGAAACCGACTACCAGCTCACCAAGGCATTGATAAACAGGCGCACTAAAGTCGCGTAGCCCTTTCATTCGCCAGCTCGTTAGACTCACAGTGGGATTATTTTTGTAGAGTTCGTACTTTGCGGTGAGGCCAGCCGGTCTGCTTCGACTGGTGGCTGCGGCCATTATCAGGGTAAAGGGCATATTGGGGATTCGACCAGAGCTCGCTACCGGCTTCCCTGCCAGCCTGTGCCAGGCGATAATAAGCCCGGTCAGGAGCTTTCGGATAATTGTCCTGAATCGAGGAGTTTTCCAATTCTGATGTTGCTTCCACCCAACCCAAACGTTTGAGCATCCCGAAGTAGACGAGAAAGGAATGATACCTCATCCGCGTGAACTTCCTTGAGACCTTCTTGAGCTCTCGCTCATGTATCCTTTCTGCCTGCTCCTCGGTGACGTCGGCGCCGCCTACCACCATGCGGCTGATGATTCTCTCGGCATGATCCCGGGCGGTGGCCCGGGCGAGGGCTTCTTTATACTCATAGTTGATATCCGCCTGGGGAGCGCCCCGCTCCGGGTCTATAGGTGTGGCGCCCTCCGGGCCGTTGCCCAGGAGATATTCCCGGATAAACCAGCCGCAGCCAAAAGGTCTTAAAAAGCCGCCTCTATTTGGCCTGATGGGTAACGTCATGCGGAGCCTCTCTTTTCGCTATCATATTCAGAACTTCGTACCCGGCAGGTCGGACACCAGGTAGTATGCCCGCCGCGGCAGGGTTTCTTCTCCAGCTGATGCGGACAGAGCCTGCCGCCGAAACGGAGCCTTTCCAGCAGTATCGGGTTATCGAAAAACGTTACTGCTCCACAATCGGGGCAATGGGCCATATACCCCTTCTCCAGTTCGAAAATGGCTGCCTTTGACCCGCAATTACAATCCAGAGAATATTCGGTTGCCTTCTTCTTTCTCTTGTTTCTGGGCATGCTATTATCCTAAAGTCAATTTGAAGGGTATTTCCGCTGGCCAGTTTAGATACTGGTAAATCTCTGTATCGAAGTAAGGACTCGGATAGCCACAGTGAGGACACGCTACCGGCAGCTTTTCCGTCCAGAAGTGAGGACTACTCAGTTTCTTGTCTATAACTCCAGCGGTAACATGGGAGGGATCACCGCAGCGCACAAAGTATATCTGTTCCCATGTTTCCAATCTCTCTAAAAGCCCGCTATAACCTGCATAGCGCTGGTAAAATTGCCTTAGGGTTTCCTCACCAGCGATGTCGGCTTGAAACTGGGAAAGGACATTCCCCAGGCGGAGATTTTCGTCGGCAAGTCCTTTCTTCTGTGATTCAAGGCCGGCTATCTCCGCCATGGTCCTCGCTCTCTCCTTATTTCCCCAGTTATACAGGTCGTTCAGGTACTTGTTGAGTGAGCCGTGTTCTTTCAGTCCCTCGGCCAGCTTCTCCCTGGCATTCCTATAATCGGCGAACTCTTTAGATATGTCCAGCACAAGTTCAAGGGTGAAGCCGTGGCTTTCCACGTCGGCCTTCACCTTGCCAGCAGTTATAATTTCTTCCTTGGTGACATTAGCCTGCCGGTAGCAGTCTTCGACCTCTTTTTCGAGGCGCTGCCTTTCCTTCTCAGCTTTCCTGTTGAAGGTTTCCAGGTTCTTTTCCGCAGTCTCGCATTTATTTCTAATCTGCTCCAGTTCCTGTCTAGCTTTTGCTACATCCTTCTTGACCTGCTCGTATTCCGCGCTGGCTTGCTTAATCTGTGCTACGAGGCTTCCAGACCTTTTCTCAAGGTCGGGGACTTCGCGTTCCAGTTTTGCCTTTTGTTCGAGCAGCTTTTCACAGGCATCGAGAGCTTCAGTGAAGAGTATCCCTTTCTCTTCTTCCAGGCGGATAAGTGCCTGTACCACCTCAAGATAAGCTGAGTCGGCAATACGTTTCTCTAGCTCCATCAGGCTCTCGAATTTTCCCTCGCTAAATCCCGGGCAGTAGATGCGAGCCGTCTTGGCAGCGTCTTTAATCTCTTCGGCAGTGAATTGTTGCTCCATGGTTAGTCTCCTCCTTTTTCCATTTGTAGCGTTATCCGAATAGCTTCCTCCAATGTCATATCAGCCCTCAAGCGCGGCGTAGCCCGGTTTACCATGTCTTCAGCTTCGCCATGCCGAAAAGCCATGCTTTCCAGGGCGCCGACCAGGTCATCAGTGGTAAATCCCTGTCTACTTACTGGCACAGGCTGAGAAGTATCTTGAAACGCTAAACCAAGCAGGCTGCCAGCTATCAACGGCGCCACGCACCGCCCCTGAGCTCCGAATTCACCCAACCAGGCTACTACCGACTGATATTTCAACATCTCTGTAAGCTCATTTATAAAATCATTGGGAAGACGAACAGGTTTGGTTCCTGGCACTTCCCAGGTGGTATAGACAGAGTCTCTGGCTATGATGGCAAACTGGTCGAGGTCACCTTCAAGAAAGGCATGGAGAAAAACCATCGGGATAGATAGTGTCTCGGGCTTACCCACAGCTCCAACCAGGGTAACCAGGCGGTGGTCCTGTTTTGTCTTCACCGATGCCGGCGCGACCAGATATACAGTGATCTCAATGATAAGCTGAGGTATGTCCTTGCCTTCGTAGTGGAGCTTCGGTATCGGGACGAACCACTGCTCCACCCACCAGATGGCTTTGTTACCATACCTGTTTCTGATATTGGTACCAATAGCCTTATCCGCTTCGCTGCCAATCCTGTGGTCATCAGCAAGCGACTCAAACATATCGACGGCATCGGCGCTCATGCCTTCAACTCCGGCTTCCTGAAAAGCCAGCCTCATTGCTTCTTTCCGGTTATCCGCCTGTCTACCAGACAAAATCTTCATCTGTTCAGCCTCCATATTTACTCAATCTATGCTATCTATACTATGCTACCTATACTACCTATATGATTGATGCCTTTTTACTGGCCTTGCTTACAGGGCTATAATGTATCGGTTTATTACCGGGGGGAGGGGTGACCACCCCCCTGTCTATCCGGACTGAATAATTCCTTTCACTGGGGTACTTGACGGTAACGCCCCACAGAATAATCATTTGACACCCTTGATCACCTCACTGAGTTTCAAACCGTTCTTTTTTAAGATACCGAATATGTACGATGGGCTACATCCAAGCTCCCGGGCCGCCGCCGTCACGTCACGGTGCGCCTGCAACGACTCAAGAACATTTTTGAGCGGGATATTCAGCGGTTTGCGACCTAAGCCATTCACCGGCACCGGTTGACCGCAGTGGGGGCATTGAACTATCATAACTATCATCCTGTCTTTTTATGGGTCGGGGGAAGAAGCCAGAGGACCGACCGCAAAATCACCTCCTCTTATTTACCGGCTTCTTCCCCCATGTATTCATCTAGGGTGGGCCGTCTTGGACGACCGCCCTTCTTGCCAAACTCACTCAATAACTCCCGATAGAGTTCGGCTGTGCGCTCACCACCCTTCTTGCCGATTTTTCGGAAAAATTCCGATCCTTTCTCGGCAGTCTTTAGCCCACCTCGTCGTCCGGCTTCAGCCACGGTTATTTGTCCCTTATTTCCTTGCATCTGACTTTTCCGCCTTCCTGAACCTTATAAACGCTCCACCGAAGTCATCAAAGAGATATTCCACCTGATAGAGCTTGATGAATTTTTCGACAGAGAGGTCACATCGCCGTGCTTCTCGTTCCACGATAACCCACGGTATGCATGCCTCAAGCGAACCAGGGCCAACGAATCTCATTTTGTAGGCCTTGGTGTAGACATCGTCGACCAGTTCAGCGATAATCTCTCGTTTGTTCGTTATGGAGCTTTTGTCAATCATTGTGCTAGAATTTTAGCAAAGCACGGTTTGCCATCTCGGAAAATTCGTGCCTGGAGAATTTGACAAATATACCTATCGGGTAAGTTGGTAAAAATGGTGGAAAATTTCGGCCAGTTATTGAGGAAATATCGCAGAGAGCGGGGATTCAGCCAGTGGGAGCTCTACGGTGAGCTCGCGGAACGCGGCCTTGGCTACACGGGTGTGCGAAGTGGCTCCATCATCTCCAGGTGGGAGAGTGGAAAACGCAAACCGCCTTCTTACGAGACTATCTTAGCCCTTGAGCAAATTCTGCAGGTGCCAGATGGTTTGTTGGCTAGCGCTGCCGGATATCCACCAACAAAGGGCAGACAGAAAGATGATTTCTCTGCGTCTCTAAAGGAGTGGGCCAATCAGGTTGCCGGCCTAGCTCAGGAGGCAGAAAGTCGAGCAGCATCCTTCGTGGGTCAAGGATTGGCCACCCAACTGGATACACTCGCGCCACGCGTTTTCAGAAGCCTTGGGTGCTGTGATATAGGATTGAAAGCGGTGGGTGATACGCTTCATTTGTTGGGGCAACGATTTGAGGCTTCGCTGGAGGTGCTCAGGGATGTTCAGTCATCGTTGGAGCGGCGGAAGACCCTGAGAGAGCAAATCTTGATCAACGCGAAGGATGGCTGCGAGGCATTTGGTTCTGTCGAACTGATTGATAATAATTTTACCTTGGCCGCCTACCACTTCTTTGCCCGGGGCGATAAGACATGGCTAGGGGATGACCATTTCCAAGTATTGAAATTAGCTGCTGTCGGTCCTCCAAGCAGGGGAGTGGAATGCCCGCGATGTACCCACCAAATTAGCCTGCAAGAGTGGGACACGAGGAAATTCGTCTGCCCGGAGCACGAGGTGCCGTTGGTTGAATCTCTACCCATATCGTTACCCAAACCTCCGATGAATCCAACATCTCTATATGAAGAATCGGTTGTTCCTATCGAGTATATTGCCCTGGAATACTCATCCAAGGAAACCCTCTCTCTGCGCATCCCTAAGATGCTACCCTTCAGTGAACTGGTCATAGCCATAGGGAATACGGCTTCTATAACCAACTTGGTGCGCTTTGTGCAGGAGTTGTTGCATGCCTCTTCCGCCCTGAGGAAAGAGGTTCACATTAACGAGGAACACCTGAAAAACAGATACGCTGAACTGTTGCAGGCATTGCGCTCAACACCAATTGCTGAACCTTAATAGGTGGACGGCGAGAGGCTTGCTTCAACATTAAGGCATACGTGATATACTTCGAAATTTAACCCAAGCCTAGACCTTCCACTGGGCTGGCCCCGTTGCGGTGTGCCTCGATAGCCTCTTCCTGTTTTAACCCCTGGGTATACCGACGGCTCATGGTGAGGTCTTCATGCCTCAGGAACAACTGAAGCAGGAATGAGTCCTTGGCGCCACGCAGATATTGCAGGGCACTGGTATGACGAAGACGATGGACACCACCGGGACCGTTGACCCCAGCACGCTTCTTGAGTCTGACAAACCAGCTGTTTAATCCGTTTATGGAGAAGGGGGTCCCTTCTTCTGTCAGGAAAACCCTATCCGACTTCGCTCGGGATTTTCTCTCCACCAGATATATCCAGATTGCCTTCGCTGCTTTAGGAGAAAAGGGCACAATGCCAACTTTATTGCCTTTGCCCAGCACACGAACATGCCTGTTTTCTAAATCGACGTCGCCAATCTTGAGTTCAACCATTTCCTTCCGTCTCAAGGCGCTGTCAATAAAAAGCAAAATCATGGCCCTGTTGCGTAAGCCGGTAAATCGAGCGCCAGTCTGAATGTCTAAATTACAGACCGCCATTAGTCTTTTGACTTCTTCAATGGTGAATGGCTCTATGGGCGGAGGTGGTGGAGTCTTAAAGTGGATGGTGCTCACTGGGTTCGACTCTATCAGTTTTTCCTCGAGCAACCAGTTGAAGAAACGTCTCAGCGCCTTGTAGTATGGCCAGGCGGTGGAAGATTTTGCTTTGCGTACCAAGTGGCTACCGTTACCGGCACCATGTTCGAAAGTTCGGCTGCCTACCCAGGATAGGAATTGTCTGAGATGTCTGGAATCTACTGCATGAATGCTGTCCGGCCAACTGTTGCCTTCTGCATAGCGGAGGGAGCATTTGAGCAAGTCACTGTAATAACCGACCGTTCTATCAGCTTTCCCCTCAGCCTTGAGGGAAAACAGGAATCCCTCCACCGCTTCCCTAAGTCCCAACCTTGTGTCATTATGTTTCACCTTTCATCTGCGGTCGGTCCATAATTCGTATTTTGCTTAGTCAGTTAATTAGTAGCAGACTTATCTTAGCTTTGTCAACTAGACCTAGTCAGTTAATCGTCTAGCTTTGAAGTAGGCCGTGCAGGTCTCGAACCTGCGACACCCTGATTAAAAGTCTTGTGCCCTCAGGGTGTCGTAGCATTCTCAACCTCCTTCTTGTTGCTTCGCCTCTTTCAGCGTGTGAAGTTCACTGACGTGGAAAAAGCGCTGGTTGTCGAATTCAATCGGCCTGATTTTGCCGTCACGCACCCAGCGCCATAAAGTCATGCGGCTGATCCCGAGGTATTCTGCTGCCCGGGTTGCCGTTAACAGATCTGTCGTCCTGATTCTGACTTCTCTTTCCATGGTCACAGTTACGCACTGTAACATAATCACCCTGGTTTGTCAAGCCCCCTAAAAGGTAGAATTTCTTGGATATTTTTCCCGTCGAAAAATGAGCATGCCGCTCGCCCTACTAAGCCGGAGGCTGCACAAATAGATGAAATGATGTAGCCGCCGGCATGGTCAATCGTAGCTATTACAGCTAGGCACCACTGCTTTGTAGTTTGAACTAGGGAGCTAAACAGCGTGATATTAAGTAAGCAAACGATATACTACTTGACAGTATGTGATAGCACGTTGTATCATGAAGAACAAATGTACTTACATGCAAGGCTTCTGGGAGGAACCGGGGACTATGAAGTTGGATGATAACGACTTAATAGATGGACAAGAGGCCGCGAGGCTCCTGAGTGCATCAATCTATACTGTTAGAGACTATAAGAGATTTGGGCTTATAAAAATCGCGGGTAAGGATGGAAATAAGGACCTTTACAGTAGGAGAGACGTCATGCGGCGTCGTTCAATAATAGACCAGAAGCGAATAGAAGGCCATAATTTGAGCCAAATAAGTGCTGAGATCGAGGAAGAGTTGAAGAAGGGGGAGCAGGTTGCTAAACCAAGTTCTTGAGCCGCTTGATCTTCAGAAATTACGAAACCTGGTTAGCCTTTTTGAGCAGCGCTATTCAGGGCATGCTGATATTGTAAAACCTGACGTCATAGCCCGGGA
>CAZNSC010000117.1:0-9142 GCA_964575695.1 uncultured Dehalococcoidales bacterium | reverse complement strand
ACCATGCCCACTTGGGGAAGAGCTCGATGTCAAATGGGCCGGGAACGCGGCTGCGCAGGCTGGCCCTGTTGCCAGGTATGGGGGCATCCGGTTCCTTGTCCGGCTCCACGTAGCTGTTGCAGTAGAGCCAGTTGCCGGAGGTGGTGGTGCCGTCGTCCTTGAGTCCGACGAAGCTGTCCAGCAGCTTGCCGGTGGTGAGGTCATAGCCATTTATCTCCTTGGCCACGCTACGTATATCCGGCGGGTCGCCATAGTCCCAGGTGAGCCTGGTGATGGCGTCGGCATTGGGTCCTCCCGCAGCATATAGTTCTTTGAGCTTCATGGCCAGCTTGGTCAGCATCCATGCGTCTTCCTCGGCATTCGGTGGACCGTCGGCGGCCTTGTACCGCCACTGGCTCCAGCGGCCACTATTGGTCACGCTGCCTTCCTTTTCGAAGGAATTGAGCGCCGGCAGCAGAAAGACCTCGGTCTTGATATCAGATGGATTAACCCCTGGCCGTTGCCAGAAGTCAGACGTCTCGGTGTGCCATATATCGGTGACCACCAGCCAGTCCAGCTTTCCCAGCGCCTCCCGTTCCAGGTTGGAATCAGGGCCCCCTACGGCCGGGTTCTGGCCCCAGCACAGGCAACCCTTGATTTTGCCCGCCGCCATGTTTTCAAAAATGGGAATCCATGAATAATTGACGCCAGCCTGAATCTTGGGCAGGTAATGATAGCCAAACTGGTTACCACTGTTCGCGGCATCACCGTACCAGGTCTTCAGCAGGCTGACCACGTACTTGGGGGTATTTTTCCACCAGTCGAGGCTCAGGGGGTCGTTTGAAGTCGGGGTCACACGCTTAAGGTATAGGTCCAAGGATGTATCCGTGTTCTGGAACACCTTCAGGTATCCGGGTAGGATGTGAAAAAGCAGGCAGTGGTCGGTCGAGCCCTGGACGTTGGACTCACCCCTCATAGCGTTGATGCCCCCTCCGGCGAGGCCGATGTTGCCCAGTAGGAGCTGCAATATCGTATAGGCGCGGATATTTTGCGTGCCATAGGTATGCTGGGTGGTGCCCATGGCGTAGAGTATCGTGCCGGACTTGCCCACCTGTCCCGTGGCGGCATAGGTCTGACATACCTTCAGGAAAGTATCCGGTGGGGTGCCGGTGATGGCATTAACCTGTTCCGGCGTATAGGCGGCGAACTCGCGCTTCATAATCTGGAAGACGCAGTTGGGGTCTTTGAGGGTCTTATCTCTCGATGGTATACCGCTGGCGTCCGTCTGGTAGTCCCAGGTTTCCGGTATTACCTGCCAGCCGTTTAGATTGGCTGATTTGTTGTATTTTCGCTTGCTGTTGTCCGTCTCATTAAGCGTGCCGGCGTAATCGGAGAAGAGCCCATCAAGCTCAACCGGCCCTTTGAAATTCGGATTCACCAGGTAGGAGGCATTGGTATATTCAGTGATATAGGTCATATTGTAGTTTTGAGGGCTCTTTTCAATGTCATCCATCACATACTTGATCATGCCGTCGATGAAGGCGATGTCTGTTCCTGACCTCATCGGGGCATAGACATCGGCCTTAGCTCCACTACGGGTCAGCCTGGGATCCACAACAACAAGGGGGATCCCCTTCTGCATTGCTTTGGTGATATGGCCGAAAGCGGCCGGGTGGTTCTCCGCCGGGTTGCCGCCGATGACCAGGATACAGTCGGCATTGACAATATCATTCCAGTGATTGGTCATGGCCCCTCGGCCGAATGTTTCCGCCAAACTGGCGACAGTGGAGGAATGTCATATACGGGCGTGGTGTTCGATATACACCAGGCCTAACGCCCGCATCAGCTTCACCAGGAGATAGCACTCTTCATTGTCCAGCGCGGAACCTCCCAGGTTGGCGATCATCTCAGTCCGGTTGACCAGATTGCCGCCGCTGTCATTTGTGATGAAAGAAGCGTCTCTGGTGGTTTTAATCCGCTGGGCAACCTCGTTAATTGCCCAGTCCCAGGTCTGTTCCTGCCACTGGCTTGCGCCCGGCGCACGGTAAAGCACCTTGTTTAGCCGCCGTTCGTTCTGAGCATCTAGCTGGCGTATTGACTGGCCCTTGGCGCAGCCAGCGCCGTTGTTGATAGGATGGTCCGGGTCACCCTCAATATTTACCACTTTGCCACCCTCGCTCGCCACGATGAACCCACAGCCTGAGGCATCGTAAGGACAGATAGTAGTCTTCTCACCGCGCCGCTTTCTCAATGGGAGACGTCTGGGTTCTCCTATGGCCAGGGCTTTTTCAGGATCAAGCGACTGAAAAAGCAAGACGCCGCCAACACCGATTCCTGACGCTTTCAGAAAATCTCTACGACTAAGCTCCATGATTTCCCCCTTTTGCTTTCTGACCGTGAGCCATTTGATGTTGCTCTGCATCCAGAATCTATGTTACTACTTTGATGGTATCCCGCCGGGAGTTGCTGAAAAGGTAACCTTGGCGACCACGGGTGGATTAAGAGGCGTGTGGTCGTTGTTTACCAGCTCGGCAGAAATAGTGTGTGTGCCCACAAGTACATTTTCAAAGCTGTACGACGTGGCCGGTGTTGCTGTCCAGGTACCCGCAGCCGGGATGGCCGGCTGCCCTGGTGTGGTGGGGGCGTCAACGTCAAGAAAATAGTGGATGTGCCCCTGGTCCGGTAGGTTTGCTTGGCCCAGTTTGTCCACCAGTATAAAGTTGGAGACGTCGACGTTGACCTGTAATGCGCCTGCGGACACCGTGTCGCTGTCGGTAGGATGAGTGATTTTGATAGCCGGGGCTGATGTTGGCACTGGCGCTGATGTGCACCCGGCCAAAACTACCATTATAGATACTACCATAAGAACAAGAAACAATGAGCCTGAGCGAAAAGGATTTTTCATGATGTCACTCCTCATATTTACATTCACTTCAACAAGCTGAGTTCATGGGTGCTCGTGCTATTTCCTGTGGCCTCGGATGTGGCGAAGTGATACACAGTCATAATTGTCACGCTTTCTTCGTTGAAAAATCATAAAATGTAGAGCCAAAATGTAACAATTCTATTACATTTTGGCCTTGCGCGGCTGGAAAGATTACAAATGTGTGCTATCAAGTCCCTCGATATGCCCGTTCTTCTCAGCAGGACAGTAATGAGACTGGATACAAGACTACACCGGACGTTTACCTGTGCTCAAATGTCTATGCCACTGCGCAGTAACTTGGTGGTATAAATGGTTCCCCGGCTCAATATGCTCGAGAGCGCAGTACTGATACTGACCGCCGCCATAAGCGGGAGAATGATGTGGGAATCTCCCGTCATTTCAAATATGATGAGCACCGCCGTAAATGGTGCGCGGGTAGCCGCGCTAAATACCGCGGCCATAGCCACAAGCCCGTAGACCCCTGGCGGGGCGATAGCAACCGGCAGGATGGCGTGGAACGCGTTACCCAGAACAGAGCCGAGCATAGCGCCGATGAAGAGGCTCGGTGAGAAAATACCACCGCTCCCACCGCTACCCAGTGTAAACGAGGTAGTAATAATCTTGAGAAAGCACATTGAGAGAAGGAACCAGACAGAGAAATTCGCCGTCAGAACCTTTTGAATTTCACTGTAACCCAGTCCAAAGAGACTGAAATCATAAAGTCCGATCAGCCCGACGGCGATACCACCGAGAGCCGGCTTTAGATACTCAGGCATCTTGATTGCATTGAACACATCTTCAGTGCCATAGACCGCATGAATCAGAGCGACCGCTACTAGTGCCGCTATAACGCCGAGTACCGCATAGAGTGCTATCTCCAGCGGGCTGATGATCTGAAAAGGTGGTACCTTGAAGGTGGGTTTGTCACCCAGGAAGAAGGAGGCTACGTAAGTTGCGGTGATGGCACTGAGGAAGATATATGCAAATATTGGTGTGATGACTCTTCTCAGGATTATTTCCAGCGCGAACAGAGCTCCGGCGATAGGTGCGTTAAATGTGGCGGCAATACCGCCCGCTGCGCCGCAGGCCACCAGTGTCTGTGTGTTGTTATCAGAAAGCCGGAACCAGCGGGCTATGGTTGAGCCAAAGGATGCCCCGATTTGCACGATGGGACCTTCACGCCCCGCCGAACCCCCGCTGCCTATACACAGCGATGAAGCGACAGCCTTTACCACGGCAACATTAGAACGTATACGGCCGCCCTCCAGGGCCACTGCCTTCATAACTTCGGGGACGCCATTTCCCTTCGCCTCGCGGGCGAAGAAGTGGATAATTGGTCCAACCAGCAATCCACCGACTGCGGGGACAAAGATAACATAGAAGTTTCCAAGAAAAGGTAGCAGACGACTGCCCCCACCAAAGAACAGGGATTCGAAACCGCTAATCATGAGCCGGAAGGCTACCGCCCCCAGACCGGCCGCTGCCCCCACCAGCAGGGCCAGCCCCAACTCTATCCCCATCTCCGTAAGGTGAGACCAGGTTATTACTTTCTGGATACTCATCGTAATATAAGGCTATGGTAGGACGCCCTGATGCGGCTCATGGTTTCGGAGATTCAATCGGGGTTACCTCCGTTGTGTTCTTGCTGCTGTCTCTCCAGTAGGTAACCTCTACCTTTTTCCCGATGGTGCTTGTTCGTATGGTGTGTGCCGCTTCGGAAGAATCGGTTACGTCTTGGCCATCAATTGCCACTATGACGTCCCCTGACATGAGTCCGGCCGTGTCAGCCGGGCCGCCAGCGACAACACTGGTAATCAGTGCCCCCTGGTCCACCGCCAGACTATATACGAAGGCTATGCCGGCGTTCACGGTCTGCAGCGACACGCCAAACCAGGGCCGGGTTACATATCCCTGCCTGATGAGCTGCTCAATGACGGGCACTGCCTCATTGATACTTATCGCATAACCAACACCCTCCACGCCTGTAGCGACAAGTTTCGCATTGGTAATGCCAATGACTTCCCCGGCGGTGTTAACCAGTGGGCCGCCGCTATTGCCGGGATTGATGGCAGCATCAGTCTCGAAGAGGTTATACAGGGTCTCATTGCCCACCGTGATTGAGGCACCAGTACGGCTAATCCAGCCCCCTGTCATGCTGATCCCCAGGCCCAGGGCGTTGCCCATGGCCGCTACCTTCATGCCGACTTTCATCCTGGATGAATCGCCCAGCGTGACCGCCGTTAAGCCGGTGGCATCAATCTTGATCACGGCAAGATCGCTGACCGGGTCAGCGGCCACCTGTTGTGAAGGAAGCGACCGCCCGTCGTCGAGGCTGACGATGATCTCATTCGCGCCCTGTACCACGTGATTATTGGTGACTATCATGCCATTCGGGTCTATTATCCAGCCGGAGCCAGCTCCCTCTTGAGTAATCGGCTGGTTGAAAATATCGTAGGAAGTAATCCTGACATTGATAGCCACTACTGATGGTCTTACCTGAGCGACAACTACCGACATGTCCGGTGTAAGTTGTGTCTCAGTCTGAACCGGCGCGTCCCAGCCGGGGTTAATAGGGGCAGGAGCAGGTGACGGAGATGGTGAGGGAGATGTCTGTATTGGAACAAGACCGCAGCCGACAAGAAACAGCGAAACGAAGGCGGCTATCAGCAGCACCAGCAGCTTGTTATCTGAACGTCGTGAACGTTTCATCTTCTTCAAGAGCCACCCGAAGCAGCGTTGAACATTTTCATTTGCCCGCCTTCGAGTTCATTACCTCCAGGAACTTCTGCGAATCCGGTCATTTTGCACTTCCCGAATGTAGCTTCCTTATTCTTGAACAGCGCAAAGCTCCGACTCTGCTACCAGAACAGGGAGGTTTTTAGCCACATGAGTTGTATTTAGCCGGGTTATTTCTTTATGGCCTTCTTTACCTTTTCCATCATGTCTGGGGAAATAGTCTTCATACCGTGCGCTTCTTCGGCGTGTTTGGCAATCTTGGTCATGAGTTCGGCCTCAGTAGCAGCACTGGTTTCAAACGGGCAGACCATACCGGTGTCACTGCACTTGAATGACGGCATTTTTTCACTCCCTTCTTTCCTGTTTTCGTAGTTCAACTTTGGTCAAAAAGCCACCCGGTCTATCATCATCGCTCCAAAGAGGAACGTTACGTAGAGAATAGAAAAGCCATAGAAATGCTGTGCGACCTGTAAAGACTGTCCGTGACTCATTCGTACCGCTAGGTATATAAAACCGGCTCCGAGTAAACAGGCTACCCCCAGATAGAAATGGCCGAGGCCCGCGGTTGGCACAAGCAGAAGGGTGACTGCTATCAGCAGCGAAGAGCAGACCGTCATCCAGGTAGAAAGTCCCTTCGCTGGCAGGACTTGGAGACCAGCCTGCTCATAATCACCGCGCCGGAAGACGGCCAATGCCCAGAAATGAGGCAGAGTCCACAGGATTATGATTGCTGAGAGAAGAAGAGGTGTCGGCTCAATCCGGCCGGTCACCGCCACCCATCCGATAAGCGGCGGGATGGCACCGATTCCACTGCCGATGATCGTACTCCAGTAGGTGCGCCGCTTCAGCCACAACGTATAAGGCAAGACGTAATATGCCAGAGCTAATACTGCCAGCATCGCCGCTGCCTGGTTAACAAGTCCAATCAAGATGAGCACACCGACCAGGCCCAGGCCTGCCCCAAGAGCCAGCGCTCGGTTGGGGCTGAGCCTACCGGAAGGTAGCGGGCGGTGGCGGGTGCGCGCCATCAGGGCGTCTATGTCACGGTCGAGATAAGAGTTGAATGTATTGGCCGCCGCGGCCACACATCCTCCTCCCAACAGCGTAAAAACCAGCAGCGAAGCCGGGGGTATGCCGTCACCCGCCAGGATCATGGCGGCGGCGGCAGTGATGAAGTGGGGCAAGATTGCCCTTGGCTTGGTCAGGCTGAGGTAGGAGTATAACGGTTTTGTCATCACACCTGCTGTTGTCGCTGTCGCCATAGTCCCCCTCATTGGTTACCTGATAATGAAAATCGTGGTGAATACCAGAATCCAGACGAAGTCCACAAAATGCCAGTATAGTGAGCCGACTTCTACAGCCAGATAGTTGCTGGCCGAGAAGCGGTGCCGCACAGTCCGCGCCAGCAGCGCCAGAATCAGTAGAATACCGCCGAAAACATGCAGCGCATGAAAGCCGGTCAGTGTGTAGAAAATCGAACCGTACGCGTCTGTCCAGGGACGGAAGACTTCGTGAGTCCACTCCCAGGCCGTGATTCCCAGGAAGGTGCTTCCCAGGAGGGCGGTAGCCAGAAGACCCGCCAGCAGCCCCTTTTCGTTTCCATTTCGGATAGCCCGTATCCCGAGCCAGATAGTCCCACTGCTGGCCAGGAGAAAGAAGGTGTTGATACCGGCCAGGGTAGCCTCAGGGTGCTGCGGAGGCCAGCCGGGGGTCAGCGCCCGCAGGTAATAATATGTCCAAAAGAGTGAACCGAACAAAAAGGCTTCCGAACAAAGGAACAGCACCATACCCAGGCGCATCGGGGAGGGCAAGGCTCTTTCCTTTGTGATGCCGGATACTTCCACAGGCAGTTACCTCCTTATTTATTCTCTTTTGAATCCTTCTTAGGACTGACACGGGCGTGCACTGAGCCGGACACGCCGTGCATGTGTGGTCTGTCTAAAACTTCGGGTATCTCATCAAAGTTGTGCTCCGGCGGTGGTGAGGATACCATCCATTCCAGCGTCCGGGCACCCCAAGGATTATCTCCCGCAGCGGTGCCACGCTTGAAGCTCACCACCAGGTTATAGGCAAGGAGCACCAGGCCGGCGAATACCAGAAAGCCGCCCACCGCTGTAGCTATGTGCAGTTGCTGAAAACCAAGAGCAAAATCATAGTTGCCTATGCGGCGCCTCATGCCTTCCAATCCCAGCCCCAGCATGGGTATCGCCAGGAGGAACATCCCCAGGGTCATCAGCAGCCATTGTATCTTGCCCAGCTTTTCACTGAGCATCCGGCCGCTTACCTTGGGGAACCAGTAGTAGATGGCTGCCATCGTAGGCAGAAGAAAACCGCCGAAGAACATGGCATGAAAGTGTCCCACTACCCAGTAGGTGGCGTGAAGATAGAGGTCAACCGGGACGATACCCAACGGGACACCGGTAAGTCCCCCGATAAGGAACAATACGACCGCGGAAAAGACGAAAAGGAGCGCCGCGTTCAGGCGCATCTTGCCCATCCAGGTGGTAGTCACCCAGGCAAAGACCTTGACCCCGGTTGGTACTGCCACCAGCAGAGTGGTAACCATGAATGGGATACGCAGCCATCCGGGCATGCCGGCGGCAAACATGTGGTGGGCAAAAACCACGGTGCCGCCAATGGCTATTGCCGGGCTCGATATGGCTACGCCCTTGTAACCGAAGAGAGGCTTACGGACAAACACGGGGATGATGTCGCTTATCAACCCCAACCCGATAAGCACAAAGATGTAGACAGCGGGGTGAGAATAGAACCAGAACATGAACTGGTACAGGAGTACCTGGCCTCCCATATCGGGATTGAAGAAGCCCATGCCGAGCACTCTTTCCAGCAGCACCATAAGAAAGGCCATACCGACGAACTGCGTGAAGAGCAGACTAAGGCCCACGGTAGCCAGTGTCGACCACATGAAAATAGGCATGCGGAAGTAACTCATTCCCGGAGCCCGCATCTTCACCGTGGTGGTGATGATATTGACTGCGGTCAGGATGGAGGAAAGACCCGCCAGATAAACCCCGAGAATAACCAGGTCCATACCTGGATTTTCGAAGGAAGCACTCAGCGGCGGATAGACGGTCCAGCCGGTATCAAACCCTCCCGCCATCAAACTGAAGATGGCGAGCAGGCTGGCCGGCGGCACCAGCCAGAAGGTGAAGGCGTTGAGACGAGGGAAAGCCACATCCCGGGCGCCTATTTGCAGCGGGACGAAGTAGTTCATCAGCCCCGAAAAGATGGGCAGCACCACCATAAACAGCATGAGAACACCGTGGTCGCTGATGACGGACTCGTAGGCCATGTTGCCCAGAATGCCCAGTTTCGGGTCAGCCATGTGCGTCCGTCCTATCAACTGCAGCGTTACTGCGTAGGGCAGGAGTGCCAGCCCGGTGATGAAGTACTGGACGCCGATGACCTTGTGGTTCGTATCCACGTTGAAGTAGCGCATCCAGCCGCGCTCTACTGGTTGCGATTCTTTCGGCTTTGCGC
>CAZNSC010000116.1:7086-9147 GCA_964575695.1 uncultured Dehalococcoidales bacterium | reverse complement strand
CGCTGGTGCAGAGCTCACCAATCCCGGTTCTGGTTCCTGAGCCGGTGCTGTGCACCGACAACGCCGCCATGATCGCCGCCTGCGGCTACCACCGGTTTAAGGCGGGTAAGGCAGACAGCCTAGATCTGGATGTGATCCCCAGCCTCAGGCTGGCTTAAGTCGAGGGTGTTTACCCACCCCCTTTATCCCCTTCCCCTTGCCAAACAACCTCTCAAGCCGAGTCTTGACAGGGCCGTGCTTGGAGTCTAACATTAGGCCGAAGGAGGTACATAAGATGAGACGCAGAGATGATTTCCTTGTTGATCCAAAGGAGAAAGCTATTGAGGCAGTTAAAGCCGGGAACAAAGAAGAAGCCATAAAGTGCATTGAAGAGCTACGTGAAGGATTCAAGCCCTTACATGATAGATATGGTGACTGGATTCAGTTACTGCTCACCTTCATCGCCGACAGACTTGGAGAAGAAGCTGTTGAAGAAGCTTTGCGTCACATCACCACAGAGATTTACAAGGATAGATTTGTCAATTTGTTCAAGAATATGAGCGCTGAAGAAATCGCAAGAATGTGGTCTCAGTTATCCAAATCCCACTATGGCGACTTCTATGTTGAGGAAGATGACGAGAAATTTGTTCTTGTTCAACCTTACTGCGGCAGCGGGGGGAGAATGCAGAAAGAAGGTAGAGGAGGAACGACCGGAAAAGCCTATTCATGGTCTTTTGACCAGGCAGGAGTACCCTACTACTGTTGCCATGAATCAATGTTCAATATAATGTTTAAAGAATTGGGGGTAGACAACCTGGAATTCCAGTATTCTCGCATGTTTGACAACGAGGGAAAGCCAACAGGCGGCATCTGCCGGCACATAATCTACAAGGAAGTACCTAAACGCTAAAGTCTATTTCAGGAGTAGCTTAACCGACGGTGCTGGCGCCTCCGTTGAGCGCATAAGTTTCATACACGCGAATTAGCCCGGCTCCTCTTACCTGAGGTTGTTTCTCAGCGGCGTTTAAATAGGGGTGACCCAGGGGAGTGGGGTAAACAAAGGTTACATTATGCGCTTGAGCCTGGGGTTAGCGGTAATACCGGGGATTCGGCCCCGCTTGGCAATCGGCTTTCCCTCCACCTCGTGAAGGTCGGCGGTAAAATCAATCGGCTTGGCGCCACTGATATAGCTGCCGACACCAAAGCCATCAACCGGAGCCCGGCTATCAATAAAATACCTGACCCGCTCCGGGTCCAGGCCGCCGCTGACAAAAATGCCCGCCTTGTTGAAGCCAGCCTGGTCAAGTCGGGCCCTCACCTCCTTGACCAGGTCAGCGGTAACCCGCCCCCGCTCCCCGGGGGTATCAAGGCGCACACTATTGAGCCTGTCCCCGAGCGCCCGAGCCACCCGCAGGCTTTCCTCAGCCTCATCCTTGAAGGTATCAACCAGGGACACGCGCGGCACCTCAGGCGGCATATACTTATCAAAGGCAAGAGTCGCCGTAACCGTATCCCCCATAATTATAATCAGGGCATGGGGCATTGTCCCCGCCGGTTCAATACCCGCCAGCCGGGCACCAGCAATGCTGGAGCCGCCCGCACAGCCACCGACAATGGCTGAATAATCCATCACACCGGCCACCGAGGGGTGAACGTGGCGGGCGCCAAAGCTGATGACGGGTATCCCCTGGGCCGCTTCCACACACTCCCTGGCCGCCGTTGCCCAGCCACTACAATGAGCCAGAATGCCAACTATAGCGGTTTCATACAGCCCGTAGCTCTGATAGGGAGCCGTTATCCGCAACACCACCTCCTTCCCCTCTATTGCCTCGCCCTCACCAAGAGCCCACACCTCACGGTTTTCCTCAGGCAGAACCTTAGCCAGCAGTGCCTTGACCTCCTCCATACCACAGAGCATCCCGGCACGGCTGGGAAACACTTCCATCATCGCCACGGGGTTAAGCCCCTCGCGGCGCAATATCTCTATAGTCCGGGCAAAGTAAACATCGGCCGTCTCCCCGGAGAGGACGGCTTCGGTGGGTTCGAATTCGGGTAGCTTCACTTGCCCACACCCCCTATGCT
>CAZNSC010000116.1:0-7076 GCA_964575695.1 uncultured Dehalococcoidales bacterium | reverse complement strand
CTTTGCCCCCAGTACCTTGTCCATATGCTTGAGAGCAAAACGATGGGCCTCCTCATCGAAAGAGGCGACACAGTCAACCGGCACTTCAACTTCATAATCGCGATCCCTGGCATCAGCCGTGGTATGGCAGACGCAGATATCGGTACAAACGCCAGTAACTATTATCTTGCCAGGTTTAAGCTGAGCCAGTCTTTCTCCCAGGGTAGTGCCGTAGAAAGCGCTAAAGCGCTTCTTGGATATTGTCTCACCGGGATATTTAGCTAGCTCGGTGATAACCTCAGTTTCAGGGGTGCCTACGATGCTGTGAGGTGGAAACATCCTGAACTCAAGGTCATCGGGGTCATGGTTATCATTAAGGAACAGTATCTTTGCCCCTTTTTCGAGTTCTCGCTCCAGGAGAATCTCGATATTGGGGATTATCCTGCGGGCGTTGTCCCCACAGTAAAGGGCATGTCCCTTTTCCATGAAAGCCCTGGTCATATCTATTACCAAAACTACATTAGCCATAGTCTCCCCCCATATTCAAATTCTCCCGCAGTTCACGGGTCAACTGGAACGGGTCGCTGGAGACCACATTGGCGGCATAAATCTCCATCCCGCCGATATCTGAGCTATGATTGCCCGGGTCACCCCGGTCTACCAAACGGACGATGACCGGGAAGCCTTCCCAGCTCTCCTCAGTCTCCGCCAGCGGTGGCGTCACCAGACCGAGATTAAACGAGGTCACACCCAGCCTGTCCCGGAAACAGGCTAGCACATCATAGACAACCTCTTCAAGCGAGAGACTCAACTCCCCGGCAAGGAGTATAACCTCACTATTTTTGAACGGGGTGAGCGAGGCGAAGATTCTGACTCCCCTTTTCTCCACAGCACAGCCAACAGCACGGTGAGCCTGAAACAGGTCAGCAAAATAGTTTGAGCCATAACTCTGCTGATAACCCAGGGCAGCCTGCCGCAGCCGCTCAATCCTAGCATAGTGCCGGCCACTGGTCAGCGTCACATGAGCATGGCCATGGTATATTGAGGCACCAGCCCGCCACAGGCAATTCCAGAAGAAGAGAAAATATTTGGCCTGGGGCTGTTCAGCCTGAGCCCTTCTCGCCCACTGCCGGGCAACATCGATGTAGTCAACAATTTGCTCCCGGGAAAAATGGAGGGGATGGAACTCGTTGAAAATCACCACACTATGGAGGCTATCAAACTTGGCAATATTGCTGGCAGTAACACAGTGCTTGCCGATTACCCGGCCAAAGGGGTCCTCAGGAGTATTCTCATACGGGTTACTGAAGACGTCGTGCGCCATGGCATTGGTGAGCTGAACATCGATACTCTCTTCAACCTCACCTTCCATAGGGCGGTAGGCCCGCTGCCGACCAAATACCGACTCCTCACCGGTGACTTTATTGGTTACCCTCGCAATTTTTTGTCTGGTAACCGCGGCTACCGAGCCGAACTGCTGCCTGACCCAGGGCTGCATACTCTGCGGCAGGCGCAACTCACCAACAGCGGTAGTCACCGCATATATCCGCTCAAATAGTGCCCTCTCCTCCTCTGCCAGCGAACCCACTACTTCCTCAATATCGAGGATGCCTGAATCAGTATCCATCTTAGTGCCTGAAATGCCTTTCACCGGTAAAGACCATGGCTATATTGTGTGCATCAGCCGCCTTAATTGAGTCTTCGTCCCTTATCGAGCCACCGGGCTGGATAATAGCTGTTACCCCCGCCGCTGCCGCCGCCTCCACCACATCAGGAAAGGGGAACATGGCATCTGAGGCCAGGACACTGCCCGCGGCTTTGTCACCAGCCTTATCCCTGGCTATCTGAGCACTGACAATCCGGCTGGGTTGTCCTGCCCCCATCCCCAGAAGAGTCTTGTCCTTGGCCAGCACGATAGCATTTGACTTTATATGCTTAACCACCCGCCAGGCAAAAAGCAGGTCAGCTATTTCCGCCTTTGTTGGCTCACGCCTGGCTACTTTCTTCAGATTGACGCTACCTTCGGGAACAGAATCAGAACTCTGGACAAGAAAGCCGCCCTTGACCCTGCGGAAATCAAGATAGCCCGGTTCCGCCTTGCCATAGCCGGGGGGTAGCTCGGCAACGAGAATACGCAAGTCCTTCTTACGCTTTAACAACTGGAGCGCCTGTGCTTCATATTCCGGGGCGATAACTATCTCATAGAAGACTGGCTTCATCGCCTCCGCCATGGCCAGGGTAACCGCCCGGTTGCAGGCAACAATACCGCCGAAGGCAGCCACCGGGTCGCCACTGAAAGCCCGCCTGTAGGCTTCGGCAATATCAGCATGACTTGCCAGACCACAGGAATTGGTATGCTTAATGACAGCCACCGAGGGCGCGGCAAAGTCGGTGACCGCCCCCCAGGCAGCATCAGCATCCAGGATGTTGTTAAATGAAAGCTCCTTACCCGATAGCTGCTCCGCCCAGGTGATACCAGTTGCCTTCGTCCCGCCAACCGATAGCTCGGCATAGAAGGCAGCCTGCTGATGAGGGTTCTCGCCATAACGAAGCCCGTAGCGCTTCTTCAGGGCGATGGTCATCTCCTCGGGAAAGGCCTCCATATCCTGCCCCAGGTACTGGGAAATGGCGGTATCATAAACGGCTACATGCTGAAACGCCTTCCGAGCCAGCCGTTTACGCTCGTCAAGCTCCAGACCTCCGGCGTGCAATCTCTCTAAAACCAGCTGGTAGTCATCAGGGTCAACCACCACGATGACACCGGGGAAGTTCTTGGCTGCCGCCCGAATCATGGTTGGCCCGCCAATATCAATTTTTTCCAACGCCTCATCAAGGGTAACCCCCGCTCGGCTCACCGTCTGGACAAAGGGGTAAAGGTTAACCGCCACCAGGTCAATAGTCTCGATGCTGTTCCTGGCTAGCTCTGCCATGTGGCTGGGCAGACTGCGCTTCGCCAGAATGCCACCATGAACTGCCGGGTGCAGGGTCTTCACCCGGCCATCAAGAATCTCAGGGAAGCCGGTAATCTCAGAGACACTTTTCACCGGCACTCCAGCCTCTACCAGCGTTTTCTTTGTACCACCAGTAGAGAATACGTCGAAACCCGCTTGACTCAGCCCCTTGGCAAAGTCAGCCACCCCGGCCTTATCAGACACACTAATAATGGCTCGCATAAATACCTCCGTGCATCTATTTCTACCTCACCCCCTGTATCCCCCTCTCCTTAAAAGGAGAGGGGGATGGATTTTATAAGAGAGGCGAAGCCTCTCTTCAGCTCTCCTTTTCTCCTCTAGTATTGAGAGCGGGGAAGAAGTGGCAATATAACAAGCCCCAGATAAATTAATCCTCCTCTTACAATCCCGACTATACCAATATGCTTCATTTCCTGCTTCTTGCCTCTTTTTATCTTCGGGTTGCTAAAAGATATCTTGCTACATAAAGAAGGCTCGGTCCAATGCTAATCATTACTACGCCTGTTAACCATCTGCTATCCATTCTTGCCTGCTCTACTCAATAACCACCCTCGCCTTACCCGCCTGTTTCACTACCCCACCAATAACATGTGCCCCGGGCAGCTGCCCCATGAGCCGGTCAACGTTATCCGGTGAGCAGATGAGCACCATGCCAATGCCCATATTAAACACGTGAAACATTTCGTCTCGGCCAACATTACCCCGCTTTTGAATAAGACGGAAAATTGGGGGGACTGTCCATGCCTGGCTGCTAAATTTTGCTGCCATGCCCTGAGGCAGAACCCGGGGCACATTATCCACCAAGCCGCCGCCAGTAATATGTGCCATACCCTTAATAACCGGCAGCAATGGCTTCAACTGGTGATAGTAGCACCGGTGAGGCTCGAGAAGCTCCTCACCCAGAGTGCGCCCCAACTCCGGATAGTGAGTATCTAATGCCGATCTAGTTTCGCCGAAAATCTTGCGCACCAGGGAATAGCCGTTGGTGTGCAGCCCGCTTGAGGGTAAACCGATAACAGGATCACCGGCGGCTATTGTCTTACCCAGGATAAGCCCCTCCTTCTCCACCACCCCGACGATAAAGCCCACCAGGTCATAATCACCCCCGGCGTATAGCCCGGGCATCTCTGCCGTTTCCCCACCGATAAGCACGCAACCAACATCACGGCAGGCCTGCGCCAGCCCCTTGGCGATAGCCCCCACCTGTTCGGCAGCCAGCTTGCCCATAGCGATGTAGTCTAAAAAGAAGAGCGGCTCAGCACCGCAGGTAAGTATATCATTGACACAGTGATTTACCAGGTCGATGCCAATGGTATCATGCCTGGCTAAAGCCGAGGCAATCTTCAGCTTGGTGCCTACTCCGTCGACACTGGATACCAGAACTGGCTGCCGGTAGCCCTTAAACTCAAAGAGCCCGCCAAAGAAGCCAATATCACTCAAGACCTCAGCACGGCGGGTAGACCGGGCATGCTTCCCGATCAGCTCCTTGGCTTTGGCGGCGACATCAATATCAACGCCGGCTGTAGCATAGGTCTCTTTAATCAGCCCTACCTCCTAAGACACGAATCCAGTTTAACCCAAAGATGCGGTCACTTTTTCGCCCTCCGGCTAGCGGCGGCGGCAAGAGGGGCCACGGCAAGCCAGAGAGTAATAGTTATTAACATAGCCATCGGATAGCTTATCTTTGCTATCCCGAGGTCCGGGGCAATAACGCCCCAGAGAAGCATTAAAATGAGAGAACTCAAGAAGAAGCCGGGTATAGCCGACAGAATAATAAAATAGCCCATGATTCGAACCTCCCTGAGATTGGAACAACTGGTGCCCAATTATTAATGGCGAAACTAATCATAACACCTGGGCAGCATATCTGCAATTACAGAAAATGAGACTGCCTATCAATCTCGCTCTATTCAAGCACCCGGAAGAACATCCCATTTTCCCGTGAACCCCATTTGTCCCCTTCCACTCTGCCGTTAAGTGCGAAAGGCGGCTATCCACAGGATAATCTTAGCAACATTGAATTGCCGGACGCAAAGAACCGCACGTCAACACCTGCACTGCTCAGGTAAATACAACAGGACAACAGACTATAGTCAGTTGACTGGTCAAAACAGT
This sequence comes from uncultured Dehalococcoidales bacterium, assembly GCA_964575695.1. Lineage (GTDB taxonomy): Bacteria > Chloroflexota > Dehalococcoidia > Dehalococcoidales > W111 > CAZNSC01. Next base: position 2,010 of record CAZNSC010000116.1, on the reverse strand, counting down.
CAGGTAACTTCTGCCTTCAAAATAAACTGTATCCGGAGGAGGTAGAAAATGGAAGCAGCCATTTTCAGGAAAGCTCTTCTCCTAACCAAGCAAGGCAATCATGTCGCCCAGAATGTTGACACACCGGGGAAGGAAGTGGCAGACTAGAGAGGAAGATCGGGAAAGGAGGGGAATAACATAAGTAATAGTTCGAACTCCAGGAATAGCGACAAGCCAGGCGGGGCCGCCCAGTCCGGCAGCCGGCGACAGAGCGAAGATATCATCAGGTACACCTCGTGCGGATACCACTGTTTTAATCAGTGTATTCTAAAGGTGCACATCAGGGACGGAGTTATTGTGCGCTGTGAGCCAGATGACACGATTAACCCGGGCATACCGCGGGAGGACGGGTACATCGCCGAAGAGGTAATTAACACGGGTATGATTCAGACCCGGCCATGCGCCAAGGGGTATACCCAGGCACACATGATATATGACCCCAATAGAGTGAAGTACCCGATGAAGCGCGTGGGCAGGAGAGGCGAGGCGAAGTTTGAAAGAATATCGTGGGATGAAGCCCTAGACACTATAGCCAAGAAGCTGGTGGAGGTGAAGGCAAACTACGGCCCTTTATCGATCCTGCACCACCCTTACAGCAGCCTGTCAGTGTGCAGTTTTCCCCTCGCCCCATGGTTTGGAGCCGGGTTTGCCGGATGGGAGTCTCACTCCCTTAACGGGTGGCAGGAGCCTGAAGCCTGGGTGCTGGGAAAGGAGGGAGAAAAACCGGTCACCAGCCGCATGGGGCTTGACCTGGTCCAGGATGAGGCCAACATATTTAAATCCAGACTCATTGTTCTCTGGGGATGGAACCCGCTATCAACTCTGAGTGGCGGGTTCGCCTATAACCTGCTCCGCGCCAAGGAGCGGGGCATCCCGATCATATGCATCGAGGCCAGATATACACCGTCGGCGGAGGTACTGGCTGACCAGTGGATTCCAATACGCCCCACCACTGATGCCGCCATGATGATCGCTATGGCAAATGTGTGGTTCAGGGAAGACCTCTGCGATAAAGAGTTTGTTGACAGATGGGTCGAGCCTGAGGGCCTGAGGCAATGGAAGGACTACGTGCTGGGCATAGATGACGGCATCGACAAGACACCACAATGGGCGGAGAGGATATGCGGCGTGCCCGCGGAGACTATCACTGAATTCGCCAGACTGTATGCCAGAAGCAAGCCTGTCAACCTGAATGTATCGGGCTCTACGGGCCGTCAGTTCTATGGAGAGAATCCCGCCCGGGCATCCATGTACCTGCAGGCACTGACCGGCAATACCTGCATCCCAGGAGGAACTGCGGCCGCAGAAACCGGCATGTGGCTGGGGCAGGCCGAGCTGCCAAAGCCGGTCGTGGACTGGCAACGAAAACCGGGGACATATAACCCACCAATCCTGATATGTGCCTACAAGTGGGCCAAGGCTATAGACATGCGAGAGAAGCTGGACAAAGGTGAGATCAGCAAGGAAGCGTATAACAGCGCAATCGGAAGTTTGCCGGGGAACGAACCGCCCAACATCCAGATGGTCATTCTGGAATCAAACAATCACCTGAACAGCCTGCCCGACATAAATAGCACGATAAGGGCCATGAAGAAGGTTGAGTTTGTCGTGGTATTCTCGCACTACGCCGAGATGCCGACAGCGAGGTACGCGGATATACTTTTGCCCCAGATCGCCTCAGCATTCGAAGGCAGGGACAGCCAGAGTCCCCCGCGTGCCCGTGACCTGTTCTATAATGGCTTCAACCGCGGGAACTACTTCATGTACCGCCAGAAGTGCGTTGATCCCCCCGGTGAAATAAAGTCCGGTGAATGGGTCTGGGTACAGATAGCCAAGAGACTGGGGCTGGCTGAGCTGTACCACCCGCGCCTGGCTGATGTGCCCGATGACAGGTGGGACGAAGTTGTGGAGGACATTCACCGGGAAGCCTACGAGATATGGGCGGCCCGGGAGGAGATCGCACCCTTGAAC
>CAZNSC010000115.1:0-9504 GCA_964575695.1 uncultured Dehalococcoidales bacterium | reverse complement strand
ACGATATAACAGTAGAGGGCAACGCAAACGAGAATGCCGCCTGGTCTTACCCTGACCCAAAGCCGGCGGCAAAGAACATCAAGGGGCATGTGGCTTTTGAGCTTGGCAAGGGCATAAAAGTGGAGAAGTAAAAGCAAACTGACTATCCAACCCAACACAAGCTGCCCGAAAATACGGAGGTATCAAAATGACCAAAGTCGATGTCCTGATAATAGGTGGCGGCACCGCCGGTGAATATGCCGCCTGCGCTGGTCAAACATGGGGGCCCATTATATTGATGCTCGCACCAAAACACCCTTCAGCCTCAGCGAACCGAAACATATAAAAACGGTGATCGAAGTTGAACCCTGGGATTGAACCTCGCCGAAAGTGAGCAGTGCTAGAATCGGAGCGGGGAGGGGGGTGCGAAGGAGTTGCATATGGATACAACAGGATGGGTAAAGGGACTTTGTGGCATATGCCCGGCCGGGTGCTGGGTAGAGCTTTATCTCCACAAAGGTAGATTGACGGATATCAGACCTGACACCGGGCACACCCTCGGGATGCTCTGCCGCAGAGGAAAACATTCACCGGAGATAGTGTATTCCGAGCACAGATTAAGACATCCGCTGAGGCGAACCGGGCACAAAGGCTCGTATCAGTTTGAAAGGATTACCTGGGACGAAGCGTATGGCATCATCACCGACAGATTTAATCAAATCAAGGAAGAATCTGGGCCAGAGGCAGCAGCCATCTACACCGGGCGGGGTGCTCAGGAGCAGTCATTGTGTGATATGTTCCAGCCCAAAGGTGTGATGGTATCTTCCGCCTCAAACGTCCTGTTCCCATTCGGCTCTCCCAACACCACCGGTGTGGGTGCGCTGTGCTATGTTTCTCTTCACATGATTGCCCCACACGTAACCATGGGACGAATGCAGACAAACATGTTCACCGACATAGAAAATGCCGAAACAGTCTTCGTCTGGGGAACCAATCCCGCCACTGACTCTCCACCGGCCGATATGCAGCGCCTCGAAACCGCCGCCCGACGCGGCGCCGAGATTATTGTCATTGACCCGCGGCGCACCGAAGCCGCCGTTCGCACTAACGCCCGCTGGGTTCCAATCAGGCCGGGCACCGATGGCGCTCTGGCTCTGAGTATGACTGAGGTTATGATAGAGGAAGACCTCTATGACGAGGACTTCGCTGAAAACTGGTGCCATGGCTTTGAAGAACTTAAGACATACACTCAGCACTTCTCTCCGGAGGTAGCTGAGACCATCACCGGCGTGCCGGCAAATACGATACGAGAACTGGCTCACCGGTTAGCCGACACCGGGGGTGCCTCGCTACTGATGTACACCGGGTTGGAATATTCCAATACCGGCGTGCAATCAGCCAGAGCGGTACTCACCATGTTTGCCCTGGCCGGTCAACTGGATGTTCCCGGTGGTATCGGCCTTGATATGCTGGACACCCGTTTTCCGATAAACCGCTCCTGTAATCTGGAAAACCCGGACCTGGACCGGGCTATCGGGCGGAAAGAGTTCCCCCTATACACCGGCTATCGTGAAGAGTCCCACGCTATCGCCCTGGTAGATTCGGTCCTTCACGGCAAGCCATATCCGGTGCGCAGCCTGCTGATTCACGGCAGTTCCGTGCTCACCTCCTGGCCTCAGACACCAGTCTGGCGCGAGGTGCTTTCCCGTCTTGATTTTCTGGTCTGCGTTGACCGCCAGATGACGGCGGATGCTGCTTACGCTGATATCATGCTTCCGGCGACAACAATGTTCGAGAACTATTCTTACATGGTTTACGGACCTATCTTTCGCTTAAGAGAAAAAATAATCGAGCCGGTAGGTGAAGCCCGCAACGACTACCTGATCATGGCTGAGCTGGCCAGACACCTCGGCTATGGACACCTGTTTCCCCAGACCGAAGAAGAGATGGTCCGGCTGGCTCTAAAGGGCTCCGGCTACACGCTTGAGGAAGTCAAAGCCGCCGGGGGCTGGGTAAGAATCCCGACCCCGATGATGGAGTATAAAAAATGGCAGAAAGGGGGACTGCGCCCGGACGGTAAACCCGGCTTTGACACCCCCACCGGCAGGTTTGAGATATGGTCGACAACCTTCGAGGAATACGGCTATGAACCGCTACCCAAGTATATTGAGCCCACGGAAGGTCCGATAGGTAATCCCAAACTGGCCAAAAAATTCCCCCTGGTACTCAACTCAGGCGCCCGACCCCAAACCGACTTCAGGTCTCAGCACCACGGTATTGAGGGGCTGGTGAAAGACAATCCGGAGCCGACCGTGGACATTAACATCCAGGATGCCGAGGAGAGAGGGGTGGTAAACGGTGACCTGGTGAGGGTCAGCTCCCCCAGGGGCAGCGTTATTTTCAGGGCCCGCGTCACGGCCGACATTATGAAGGGCGCCGTTGAATGCATGTTCGGCGGAGGCACACCGGTTGGACCGGAGGCCTGGCAGGCGTGGAATGTCAACGAACTCACCGACCTGCATAACCTGGATAGAATTTCCGGTTTCCCGGTGTACAAGGCCCTTCTCTGTAACCTGGAAAAAATGGCGGTCGGCGCTGAGGGAACATATCATCTGGACGAACCAGCCGCGGATTTTGAGTTCGAAACGACAACTGCGCTAAGCGGGGCCACAAGACCGGAACGCCGGATATACCTGGATAATAATGCCACCACTGAGGTAGATGAGGCGGTGCGAGAGGCGATGATGCCATACCTGGGTATGGCACACGGTAACCCCTCAAGTATTTATGAGCTGGGGCGGAGTGCCCGTGAAGCGATTGAGACTGCCCGGCGCCAGGTGGCGAAACTGATTAACTCGTCTCCCCGCCGAATCGTCTTTACCGGCGGCGGTTCGGAAGCGGATAACCTAGCATTAAAAGGCGTCGCTTTTTCCAGACACGAGAACGGCAGGCATATCATCACCACCAGAATCGAGCACCCGGCCATTCTCAATACCTGCCGCTTCCTGGAAAAGATGGGTTATGAAGTGACTTGCCTCGATGTGGACGAAAATGGCTGGCTGGCTCCCTCAAAGCTAAAAGAGGCAATAAGAGATGATACTATTTTGGCTTCTATTATGATGGCTAATAACGAGGTGGGCACGATTATGCCTATCAGAGAACTGGCTGCCATTGCTCATGAGAAGGGGGTACTGTTTCACACTGACGCTGTCCAGGCGGTCGGCAAGATAAAGGTAGACGTCGAGGAACTGGGTGTGGATTTGCTCAGCCTGTCGGCGCATAAGTTCCACGGACCGAAAGGTATAGGTGCCCTGTATATCAGGAAAGGGATTAGTCTTGAACCGCTGGTGCACGGGGGGAAACAGGAAAACGGTTTACGCGCGGGCACGGAGAATGTCCCGGCGATGGTGGGCCTAGGCAAAGCAGCCGAACTGGCCGCCTACACCCTGTGTGATTCAGAGCGGTTAGGGGAACTGAGAGACAGACTTGAGCAAGGAATAAGAGACCTTATACCTGAGGCTATCCTCAACGGGCACCGCGACAAGAGGTTGTGGAACACCCTGAATATGACCTTGCCCGGTCTGCGGGGGGAATCGGTGGTGATTGCCATGGACCAGCATGGTATTTCGCTTTCTTCCGGCTCCGCCTGCAAGTCGGGCTCGCCCGAACCGACACATGTGCTGATGGCTATGGGCAGGACGGGAGAGGAAGCTCACTGTTCGGTGCGGTTTTCGTTGTCGCGCAATACCACGGAGGAAGATATTAACGATACCATCTCGGCGCTGGCTCAGGTACTGGAAGAGAAAAATATGGTTCGTCTTATGCCCTGTAAATGAGTCGGGGCAACGATGAATCCAGAAGGGAGAGCTTTGATGAAACCTCAGAGGATTGATGGGACGATGGTAAAAGATGCTCCGCCAGCTTTAGAACGCTTTCGTAACGAAGTGCTGCGCGGTCTCCAGAAACCACAAAAGGAGCTACCTTCGAAGTATTTCTACGACGAGAAAGGTTCTCACCTGTTCGAGCTCATCTGCGCTCTTGACGAATACTATATCCCCCGCACTGAAGCGGCGATAATGACAGACTGTATCGACGAGGTAGCGGAACTCATCGGGCCATGCGCTTTTCTCCTCGAATATGGCAGTGGTAGTTGCAAGAAAGTCAGGCTTCTGCTGGACAATCTCCCTAAGCCGACGGCGTATGCGCCGATAGATATCTCAGGGCAACAGCTAACGCAGGTTTCCCAGGAGTTAAGCTCGGACTATCCTCATCTAGAGGTGCTGCCCGTCTGCGCCGATTACACCAGTAATTTTGAATTACCTGTTCCCGGAGGATATTGCCACCGCACCGTGGTCTATTTCCCCGGTTCCACAATAAGTAACTTTGACCCCGAGCCGGCGGTATGGTTTCTGGAGCATATTGCCGAGGTATGCGGGGAGGGCGGGGGTCTGCTCATTGGCGTTGATTTGAAGAAGGACCCGGCTATCCTGCACCGGGCTTATAATGACAGCAAAGGCGTAACCGCTGCCTTCAATCTCAATTTACTGGAACGGATAAACCGTGAGCTAGACGCCGATTTTGCACTTGATTGCTTCGAACACTACGCTTTTTACAATCCCGGAGAAGGCCGGGTTGAGATGCATCTGGTAAGTTCGATAGACCAGGAAGTGCGGGTGGGTGAAACCCGCGTAATCTTCGGTCAGGGTGAGAGTATCTGGACGGAAAGCTCGTATAAATTCAGCCTCGACGATTTTGAGCGGATGGCAGCTTGGGCCGGTTTCAGAGTGAAACGTGTCTGGACTGACCGGCAAAGCTGGTTCAGCGTGCAGTACCTGGAAAAGTCTACCGGGGGTAAGTAGAATGGAGGAAAAGCAATGGATGCAACGGAGAAGTTGTTAAAAGAGTTAACCGAAGCGAGCGGCGTGTCCGGCTATGAAGCCGAAGTCCGAGGTGTTGTCCGACGGTATTTCGAACCGCTTGGTGAAATTACTCAGGATAAGATTGGCAGCCTCATTTGCCAGGAGAGAGGCGGTGCTGATAGACCAAGGGTGGCTCTGGCCGGACACATGGATGAGGTTGGTTTTATGGTTAAGCTGATAAAGACAAAAGTAGAGTGGGAAGGCAATGTCTACGAACGGAACTCGATTACCGAGGGTGAAGAACCAGAAGCGTGGACAGCAGATACCGCTCTAAAACTGGCGGGTCGAGGCCAGCCCCGAATTGATGGCCCGGAGCGTGTCACCGGACGGGCCAAATACACCTTTGATATTCAACTGCCAGGGATGTTGTACGCCAGGGTGCTCCGCTCGCCACATCCCCACGCCCACATCAAGCGTCTGGGCGTCAGCCGGGCGGCTGAAGTGGCTCTGGAGGGAGTGAAACCACTTGGCCGTAACCACTACAAGATCGCGCTGGTTAAAGGCATGGTAACGGAGGCTTTGTCTACAATCTAAACCCATACCAGATTGAACAATGGATGGATTTGGACTACTGGAGCACCGAGTCTGTGAAAAGGGGAGTGAACGGCAGCACGTCCCTCTCTCAAGGTATTGAGGTAACCGTAGTCCATTAAAGCGGTGGCCGATTTGCCCATTATTTCGCCGATTACATGCAGTGTTGATCTAATATATCCGGGATAACTTGTATTTCCTGGCCAGGTAGGGCAGATCATTCACTATATAGGCAAACGACAACCATCCCCATCTCTCCCACCGCTGTTTGATCAGCTTCTTCAGAGCGGGAATACCACTGCGGCCGTTCTCGGGACTCCTGCCAAGAATGAGTTCTGATAATATGACCAGACTCCAGGAATCTACCGGCACATCCCTTCGCCCGAGCAATATTCCTGCCGAGTATTCCCCGATACCGGGAATGGTCATAACCATCTTCCGGGCCTCTTCATCAGAGAGTGAATCCAGCTCATCGACTGATATGGAGCTCGAGACGAGGTATCTGGCCGCGGCGACGAGGCGCTCGGCGCGGTAACCCAACTTCGCTTTCTGCCGTAGCACCGATGGCTCCAGTCCGGCGATCGTTTCGGCTTGGGGCCAAAGCGTCACCCTATGGCGATCAAATTCGAGGGAAGTGCCAAACTCGGCCAGGACCAGGGCCATCATCTGGCGCGACCGTTTCAGCGGTGCCATCTGCAAACAAATGGCCAGAATCAACCGCCCGAACAAATCGGGGTTGCGCCCCAGCCTCATGCCGCACAGGTGATTGACCGCCTCGTTCAGTACCGGCTCGCTCTTGGCAAATTCATAGAAACCCGCGATGTCTTCTTCCTCACCCAGCGCTTTGCGCAACTCCATTTCAAGGGCTTTGAGGTTGCTTTCTTCTACCGTTTCCTCCCCGCAGATGTCCACCCTGACAATGTGCCCGGCGGCCTGCATTTTCAGACCTATGGGCCTGCCATACAGGCGAAAACCGGTCCAGAGTTTCCCATTTCTGAACGTCTCGGAGGGCGTTGACCAGTGCCATCCCGCGGGCTTGCTTACGGTCAATTCGAAGCTAAAAGGCTCCGGTATCGTCAACTCAAGCGAACCTACATGTTTGAGAATCATCTTGTCTGCCGATACATATCAACTAAGTCGACGTTAATATTAACTCTGTCCAATGGCTCTTTGAGAACACCGACCAGTTGACCTTGGCGAATTTGGTCCTGCCCGTTCTCCATCCATTTTGTGTCTCCCTGCTCAATGTAGGGGACATCCAGCTGTTTAGCCTGTGGAAACGGTGTATCCTCCAAAATGACGCCGTTTTCGGAAATAACGACATCTGAATGTTGACCTGTGGATATCAGAGTAGGGGATACGACTGCCACAAACGATGAGACTATCAGAGCCGGTGCGCACAATCTGCCTCTGGTCAATCTGAGAATACTCGGTGAACCGTGTATCCGCTCCAATCTCGTGCCCAGCGTCACATAAACACCAACCACGTACTTTCTCGCACATATTGTTGTATTATACATAACCCGGGGGATACTCTGTCAAAATCCCTCACATTTCCAAAACCAGAAAAATATCGCTAAATGTCACATCTTAGTATTAACTTGGGCTACGGTAATTGAAAGGGACTGTGAAAACAGTTGGGAGCAGAGCTGAATTAGCCCTGCTCCCCTTCGGTTGATAGCTATGCTTGCACAGCTATCACCTACCTAGCAACAATAATATGGCATGATGAGTAGAGTGGCAATCACCCGTTTGGAGTATTTCTGTGGTGTCAGAGAGCTGTAATAAGAGCCTTAGAATCTGCTGAAGCCCCACCATTTATATGGATTTCGGGGTGTTAAATGACAGAATTCGCTGTGCAATAGCTGACTGGCTGGGATAAAATGATAAACAGTATAGAGGGGCAATCATTACACTGATTAGATTCTAGGCTCGTTATGGAGGGGACTATGCCAATAACGGAAGACACGAAGAATTTGGCCTTTGGAGAATCTCGACTTAGGTCATTGGTGAAATCTATTGCCTACAGGATTATATCAATAGCTGGGACTGGCATTTTGACTTGGATTGTTACGAACGATGCTAGGGAAACAGTCTCAATTACGCTCATCATACAAGTATTTTTAGTGATTCTCTATTACTCTTATGAAAGGATATGGGATAAAATCCGTTGGGGAAGAAAGATAAAGGTCATTTAATCTTTAATAGAACTCCTAGCTGACCAAACATCCCGACACATTGGAGGACTGAAGCTAGAGCACTCGGCCATACATCCCGAAGTTATGTTACCTTAACCCCTCGTCAACACCACCTTCCTCTCAATTGTCGTAACTACATTCTTAACACCCAGATGTTTACGTACTGCACTAGGCAATGACCAATTCAAAAGACGCATCAATTGTTCAGTGTTTATAATAGTTAGTGGGCTTATGTTCGATAGGGTATGCCGGGTCACCAGCTATTGCACGGTGTCTGATAGCCGTGCTATGTTTGTCATATGAAAGGAGTAACATGGAACAGAATCGCATTTGTAAGCTTTTGGGTATTCGGTACCCCGTAATTCAGGCACCCATGAACTGGGTAAGCGGGGCTGAGCTGGTGGCAGCAGTATCCAGTGCAGGTGGATTGGGTACTCTCGGGCCCAATGCCGGGGCCAAGACGATTACGGCGGATGTTGAACTGACTGGCGAAAGGCTGCGCAGCCAGATAAAGAAGGTGAAAGAACTTACCAAAGAGCCATTCGCGGTAAATATCCCCGTCGGCGTCGGACAGAGACGGCCATACTCGCAAAGGAACGTGCGGGTAGTCATCGAAGAGGGCGTCCCAGTGATCATAACCTCAGTGGGGAGCCCGGACGTCTATACCAAGACGCTTAAGGAGGCCGGGATAAAAGTACTACATGCCGTTTCTACGGCGAGGCACGCCAGAAAGGCAGAGGAGCTGGGTGTGGATGCAGTCATCTGCGAGGGATTCGAAGCCGGGGGTCATAAGGGATTCACCGAGCTAACCACTTTTACATTAGTCCCCATGGTAGCTGATGCGATAACGATACCTGTCGTCGCCGGAGGCGGTATTGCCGATGCTCGGGGAGTACTGGCAGCCCTGGCTCTGGGCGCCGATGCGGTCTACATGGGGACACGATTCATGGTGACCCATGAATCGGACTCTCACCCCCGGGTAAAAGAGGCCGTGGTCAAGGGAGAAGACGCTTGCACGGTAAGTATACCCAAGGACACGATGCTGGGAAGGGATCTGAGGAATGCTTTTACCGAGAAATACCTGGGGATGAAGGCAGCAGGTGCTTCTTCCCAGGAGCTGAACAACTACATAAATGAGCATTCTCCGTATCGTGCCCAAGTTTTGGGAGATGCGGAAGGTGCCGAGTTACACTGTGGGCAGGTAGGTGGCTTGATAACGGAAGTGGAGAGTGCGGCCGAGGTAATACAGGGTATAATGAGCACAATACATTCCCGTCTTGAGGAGCTCAACCATAAACTGGCTGACTTCCTATAGTAGCGCAGTCCATATGGCCTGCCCCCATAGGCTATACCACCTTCTAAGTTGGTCCGCCTTTGTCAATTTAGTGCTTATCGTTATTGGCTAGTGCTGCCGAAGACTCTGAACATACGGCGAATCGGGTGTCTACTGCGCCAAGGTATAATTCCTCAACCGGAAGCATCCGTAGTTATCCGCGTATTCTGTTCTGGGCCAGTTTTTCACCGGTCTCATAATGCTCTCCGTTGAGTGCTAATTCAGCTTCTTCCTCGTCCTCATCTGTCCAATAGCCCAAGGGATAACCATACCACGGAACCTTAGGAGTTAGCGGGGGTAAGCCTTCTTCTTCCCATATCTGTTTGGCTCTCTCCATGAACTCCTGCTTGGGCAGCGATACTGGCGGGTAGTCCCATTTCCGGGTGGCGTTAATCATGACCGCCGAGCCGGACGGCGCTTTAGTTTCATTCCGAACCAGCTCTGGTGGGGCTATCGAGGGGTCCATACTTATCGATTTTTCGGGAGACACCCTGATATCACGGTCAGGCTGCATCCGATAACATAGCGCCCAGAGAACCGAGTC
>CAZNSC010000114.1:8054-9571 GCA_964575695.1 uncultured Dehalococcoidales bacterium | reverse complement strand
GAGTGATATCGGCTATGCCGAGGTCCAGAAGAGAACCCTGAAGACTCTCGGGCTTCACCGGCTAAACCACAGTGTTATCCACAGTGACTCAGCCACAGTCCGGGGTATGATTGGCAAGGTGAAGCACCTGGTCAGGGTGGAGGTAGAAAGTGGTGATGCAGAATAACCTCACCCCGCCCCCCGGCTCTAAGCGGGGGAGGAAGCGGGTCGGTCGGGGTAATGGCAGCGGGTATGGCACCTATTCCGGACGGGGTGTCAAAGGGCAGAAGTCTCGCTCTGGGCCGGGCATACCCCGTGGCTTTGAAGGCGGCCAGTTGCGATTAATCAAGCGCTTGCCTCAGAGGCGCGGCTTTACCAATATCTTTAAGACGCAGTATAGTGTTGTAAATATGGGCAGGCTCAACATCTTTGAACCCGGGAGTGAGGTAACACCGCAGAGGTTGCTGGAGGCGGGAGTGGTAAAATCTCTCCGTTATCCCATCAAGATTCTCGCTGGCGGCGAAATCAATCACTCCCTTGTGGTGAGGGCGCACAAGTTCTCGGCGGCTGCCAGGGCCAAGATTGAAGCCGCCGGTGGTAAAGTGGAGGAGGTGGGGCATGCGGCCGAGGCAAGCTAGGCCGAGACTCCTCCAGGCAATGGTTGACGCCTTCAATCTGCCTGACCTGAGGCGGCGGATTCTGTTTACCTTTGGTGTCCTGGTCGTCTTCCGTCTCGTGGCCCACGTACCGCTGCCCGGGGTAGACCTTGAGGCGCTCCGTCAGCTATTTGAGAGTAATGCCATGCTGGGTATGCTGGATATGTTCAGCGGTGGCGCCATGAGGCGGCTCAGTGTGGCGGCGATGGGGGTCTATCCTTATATCACGGCGTCAATTATTATGCAGCTGCTGGTGCCGGTTATTCCAAGGCTGCAGGCCCTTTCCCAGGAGGGGGAGGCGGGGAGACACCGGATTAATATGATTACCCACTGGCTGACGGTGCCCCTGGCGGCCCTTTCCGGCTACGGTCAGCTGGTCTTTCTACAGCGTCAGGGTGCCATTGCTGGGGCTGCCATGCTGCCAACAATAGCTATGGTTCTATCAATGGTCGCCGGTACCATGTTCCTGATCTGGCTGGGTGAGCTAATTACCGAAAACGGTATTGGTAACGGTATATCCATCATCATTTTTGCGGGCATCGTTGCCGGCCTGCCGGAAATGATTGGGCAGGGGTTTCTGGCTCGGGAGAACTTCGGTGGTCTCGCAGCTTACATTATGATTGCCTTAGCAACAACGGTGGTGATAGTTATTTTTACGGAGGCACACCGCCGCATTCCGGTTCAATACGCTAAGAGCGTCTTTCGCGGTGGCCGTATGTATCGGCAGTCAGGGTCAACTCATATCCCGCTGCGGATAAACACCGCCGGGATGATACCGCTTATCTTTGCCATGTCGGTGGTGATCTTACCGGGCATCGTTGCCAGCTACTTTGTCGTTCCGGGTGAGACCGGTTTTGCCGCTACCATTGTGAAGCTGTTTGA
>CAZNSC010000114.1:0-8044 GCA_964575695.1 uncultured Dehalococcoidales bacterium | reverse complement strand
GTGCTGGCGGTTGCCTTCACCTTCTTTTACACGATGGTTATCTTTCAGCAGCAGGATTTACCCGGCGTCTTACAGCGGCAGGGGGGGTTTATCCCTGGGATTCGGCCCGGCAAGCAGACGGCTAACTATCTTAACTATGTTATTAACCGTATCACCTGGGCGGGAGCGCTATTTCTCGCCGCGGTGGCGGTAATGCCGTTCCTGGCGCGTGAGGTTACCAATGTGCAGGTGATACAGCTATCCAGCCTCGGGATGCTGATCGTAGTTGGTGTGGTTCTGGATACCATGAAGCAGATGGAGGCGCAGCTGGTAATGCGGCGCTATGAAGGCTTTATCAAGTAGGAGGGGAAGGTGTATATTGTTCTCCTGGGTGCTCCTGGTGCGGGCAAGGGAACACAAGCCGCTATTCTGGCGCAGGAGCTGAGTTTGGCGCATATCGCCACCGGCGACCTGTTTCGGCAGGCACTGGAGCAGGGTACCGAGCTCGGGGTGGAGGCCAAGACCTATATGGAGAAGGGGGTGCTGGTTCCTGACGAGATAACAATCCGTATGGTCCTGGAACGTCTTGCCGCCCCCGATTGCGAGAGGGGGGCTATCCTTGACGGTTTCCCCAGGAATGTTAATCAGGCTAAGGCGCTGGACAAAGCCTTGGCCTCTGAGAATAAGGCGATAGACAAAGTGATCTATATCAAGGTCTCTGAGGCGGAGCTGGTGAAGCGCCTGAGTGGGCGCTGGATTTGCCGTCAGTGTCAGGCGCCGTATCAGGCGGTGGATTCTCCGCCCGAGGTTCAGGGGAAGTGTGACCGGTGTGGGGGTGAGCTGTACCAGCGACCGGATGATACTCCAGAAACAGTTAAGAAACGGCTTGAGGTCTATTTTAGTGAAACCGCTCCGGTTATTGAGTATTATTCCCTGGAGGGTAAGCTGATAGAAGTAGATGGGGTGGGGAGTGTGGAGAAAGTAGCGAGGAGGGTGGTGGTCACCGTCCGTGGGGGTGATTCTGTCGCTGGATGAGCATAATTATCAAGTCTGACCGGGAGATTGCTCTAATGCGGCGGGCAGGCAGGATTGTCGCCCTGGTGCTTGAGGTGCTGACGGTGCGACTGAAGCCAGGGATGAAAACTGGGGAGTTAGATATGATTGCCGCCAGAGAGTTGGAAAGGCTGGGCGCTAGGTCTTCGTTTAAGGGGTACCGGGGATTTCCCGCCAATCTTTGTGTCTCGGTAAACGATGAGATTGTGCACGGAATTCCCGGGGATAGGGTCTTGGATGAGGGTGATATTGTCTCCTTTGACTTTGGGGTGCTCTTTAAGGGTTTCCAGGGTGATGCCGCCGTGACCGTAGGCGTGGGTGAGATTAGCCCCCAGGCGAGAGAGCTCATTGAAACTACTCAAGGGGCTCTCCATGCCGGCATTGCAGCCGCTCGCTCTGGGGCCAGACTGGGGGACATTTCCGCGGCTATCCAGAATTATGCTGAGTCAGGGGGCTATTCGGTAGTGCGGGAGTACACCGGGCATGGCATTGGGCGGGAGATGCACGAGGAACCACAAGTACCAAACTTTGGTGTTCCCGGCTCAGGACCAGAGCTTAAGAAAGGGATGACACTGGCTCTTGAACCCATGGTGAATACCGGTGACTGGCGCACCCGGCTTGGTGATGACCACTGGACGGTGTTGACGGCTGATGGTAGTCTTTCGGCTCATTTTGAACATACTATTGCCATTACTGATGGTGAGGCCGAGGTGCTTACGGCTCTTTAGGGAAGGGGTTTGATGGCCAAAAAAGAGGCTATTGAGGTTGAAGGAGTAGTGGCCGAGGCTCTACCGAACGGTATGTTTCGGGTCGACCTGGCTGGTGGGCATCAGGTGTTGGCGCATATCTCGGGTAAAATAAGAATGCACTATATTAAGGTCGTGCCCGGTGACAAGGTGTTAATCGAGCTTTCTCCTTATGACCTGAGCCGGGGCCGGATTACCTACCGGCTGAAGTAACATTGAGGGTTGATAATGAAGGTGAGGGCTTCAGTTAAGGTTAGATGTGATAAGTGCCGGGTGATAAGAAGGCGGGGGGTTGTCCGGATAATCTGCTCCAACCCGAAGCATAAGCAGCGACAGGGCTAGAGATCAGGAGGTGAGTGATGGCGCGTATTGCCGGGGTAGATATACCCAGAAACAAACAGGCCTGGGTGTCGCTCCAGTATCTATATGGCATTGGCCCAGTTTTAAGCCGGAGGATTCTGGATCAGACGGGTGTCAATCCAGCTACCAAGGTGAGTGACCTTACCGAGGATGAGGTTAATCGCCTCCGGGAACTCATTGACCGGGAGTACAAGGTTGAGGGTGACCTCAGGAAAGAGGTTAACCTTAACATTAAGCGCCTGATCGAGATCGGCAGCTACCGAGGTCTCAGGCACCGCCATAACCTGCCGGTCAGGGGGCAACGGACGCGCACCAATGCCCGTACCAAGCGCGGTCTCCGTAAGACGGTAGCCGGTAGAGGGCAGAGGCGTGGGCTGGCCAAGAAATAATCAGTAGACAGGGGGTAAAATGGCACAGAAGAAGCGGGCGAGGAGAAGGCGGGAGCGTAAGTCGGTTCCCGTGGGGAAGGCCTATATTCAGTCAACATTTAATAATACCGTGGTGACCCTTACCGACCCTCAGGGTGATGTTATTGCCTGGGGCAGCTCAGGCACTGCTGGCTTCAAGGGTTCGCGTAAAGGCACTCCCTATGCGGCTCAGCTGGCGGCGCGTGACGCCGCCCGCAAAGCTATGGAGCATGGCTTGCGCCAGGTAGAGGTCTATGTTAAAGGGCCGGGCAGTGGCCGCGAGGCGGCGATTCGTTCTCTTCAGAGTGCCGGACTTTACATCACTGGTATCCGGGATGTGACCCCTATCCCGCATAACGGCTGCCGCCCTCCGAAAAGAAGGCGAGTGTAAGGGTAAAGAAATGGGAAGATATGCAGGACCGGTCTGTCGATTATGTCGCCGCAGTGGGGAGAAACTCTTTCTTAAGGGCAGCAGGTGCATTGCTAAGTGTACGCTGGACCGGCGGCCGCAGCCCCCGGGGCAGGTGATCGCAAGAAGGCGGCGGGTTTCTGACCGGGGACTACAACTTCGGGAGAAGCAGAAAGCCCGCTATAGCTATGGAATTCTGGAACGGCAGTTTCGGCGGCTTTTCAGCGAGGCGGAGAGACTGTCGGGTATCACCGGAGAGAATCTGCTGGTGCTGCTGGAGAGACGACTGGATAATATCGTCTATCGTTTGGGCTTCGCTGAGTCTCGCCCTCAAGCCCGCCAGCTGGTTCGACACGGGCATATTATGCTCAATGGGCGGAAGACTGATATACCTTCCTGTTTGGTCAATGAAGGTGACACCATTAGTTGGCGGGAGGGAAGCACTAAGACTGAGTACTATAAACTGGTGGCCGAGACGATCGAGTCCCGGTCTCTTCCGAACTGGCTGACTTTGGACCGGCACAACCTTGTTGGTCGAGTTGTATCCCTGCCCACTTCTGATGACATTGAGGCCAAGTTTGATGGCAAGGCTATAGTTGAGTACTACTCACGGTAATTTCATGAGGAGGTGGTGGTGTTTTGCTACGTCTAGAACTACCCAAAATTGAATGCGTTGAAAGTGGTGATAATTTTGGACGCTTTGTCGCTCAGCCGCTGGAGAAGGGCTTTGGTATTACCCTGGGGAATGCCCTGCGGCGAGCGCTGCTCGGTTATCTACCCGGGGCAGCCGTGACTCGGGTCAAGATTGAGGGAATTCAACACGAGTTCTCCACCATCCCCTATGTCAAGGAGGACACCACCGAGTTTTTACTTAATGTCAAGGCGCTGCGGTTGAAGCCGGTCTCCGGTCAACCGGGGAGGCTGACGCTGGATGTGAAAGGAGAGGGGCGGGTTTCCGCCGCTGACATTACATCGTCGCCCGATTTTGAAATTGCCAACCCGGAGCTTTATCTGGCAACCCTAGATTCACCGGAGGGTAGGCTTTATGTGGAGTTTGACGTGGAACTGGGCGTGGGATATCGAGAGGCTGAGCCCAGTGATAATCTATCGGTGGGGGTGATTCCTATTGATGCTGTCTTTACCCCGATACGCAAGGCCAATTTCACCACTGAACCAGTGCATATTGGTCGAGAGACTGGTCAGGAGCAGTTGTCCCTCGAGGTCTGGACTGATGGCACAGTATCGCCGGTAGACGGGGTTAGCCAGGCGGCCAAAATATTGATTGAGCAGTTATCACCGTTTGTCGATTATGCCCGGGTTTCTCTGACGGAGGAGGAGAGGAAGGGAGTTCACCCGCCGATTCCGGATGAGAAGTATAACATACCTGTGGAGCAACTGGACCTGTCCGTGCGGACGATGAATTGCCTGCGGCGTGCTGGCATTACTACCGTAGGGGAGCTCATCAGCAAGGGGGAGAGGGAACTGATGGCACTGCGAAATTTTGGTCAGAAGTCCAAGCAAGAGATTGAGGAGCGGCTCAAGGGACTGGGACTGTCGCTTGTCCCTCAGGCTGAGGAAGTAACGCAGGAAGAAGATTCAGTAGAGGATTAAACGGGGCGCGCCCCTTTACCAGAGTAGCAAGGAGTCAACATGCGGCATAGAGTAGCGGGTACGAGGTTAAGCCGGTCTTCAAGCCACCGCCGGTCGTTGTTTCGCAACCTGGTGACTGACCTGCTGAATTATGGGAAGATCAGGACTACTGAGGCCAAGGCTAAGGAAGTACACAGTCTGGCGGAGCGGATGATTACCCTCGGTAAGGAGGGTAGCCTCCACTCCCGGCGCCAGGCGTTGTCATTTATTATTGATGAAAAGGTAGTGGATAAGGTGTTCGGTGACCTCGCCACAAGATATGCTGAGCGTCCCGGCGGCTATACTCGCATCACTAAGATAGGGCCGAGGTTAGGGGACGGGGCACCTATGGTCCAGCTTGAGTTGACGGAATAGCGGCGTGTTTGGAATTGAGGAGGGTGGCTGTCAGGGGTGATAACCAAGGTTGTGTTAATCATGGAGTATGATGGTACGCACTACCACGGCTTCCAGCTCCAGGTTGACCTGCCCACTATCCAGGGGGAGACGGAGAAAGCATTGAAAAAGCTCACCGGAGACAGGACCCGGGTAATGGCTGCCAGCCGAACCGACGCCGGGGTTCACGCCAGGGGACAGGTGGTCAGTTTCAGGACTGATTCCCCTCTCCCACCGGCGACCTTTGTGGGCGGCTTAAACCACTATCTGCCGCACGGCATTGCGGTTAAGGCAGCCTACCGGGTGGACGATTCGTTCAATGTGAGGCGTGACGCGGTTAGCCGGGAGTACAAGTATTACATACTGAATAGCTTGACCCGGTCACCACTGAGGGCCGGCTTTACCTACCTTGTTACCGGCCGTCTTGATACCGGGGCCATGAGTCACGCATGTCATGCTCTTGTCGGCAAGCATGATTTTGCCTCATTTACTACCGGTGACGGGGTCAGGTTGAGAAACACGGTTCGGACGGTATATCGGGCGGAGGTGGTGGTGGATGGGGAGTTGGTCATCTTTGATATGGTGGCTAGCTCTTTCTTACCTCACCAGGTGCGTAATACGGTGGGTGCCTTAATCCGGGTCGGTCTGGGTTCGATGATCGCTGCCCAGTTCCATGATCTCATTGAGGCGAAAAGTCCGGGGCTGGCAGGACCAACCGCTCCCGCCAGCGGACTTTGTCTCATGCGGGTAAATTATCCACGCCCTTTTGAGGAGGGAGGATGAAGACCTATAGCACCAAAGCAACTGATATCCAGCGGGAGTGGCATGTTATTGACGCTTCCGGTAAGGTATTAGGTCGGCTGGCCTCTCAGGTGGCTCGTTGGCTCATGGGTAAGCATAAACCGGTGTTTGCCCCGAACCTGGATACCGGTGACTATGTTATTGTAATCAATGCCGATAAGGTTCAGGTTACCGGTAACAAGGCGAAGCAGAAGGTCTACTATCGGCACTCAGGGTACCCCGGCGGGCTGAAGAGCATCACTTTAGAGAAACTGATGGAGACTCACCCGGACCGGGTAATTGAGCATGCGGTTAAGGGGATGCTGCCCCGCAATCGCCTCGGGGCGAAGATGCTGAAGAAGCTCAAGGTCTATGCTGGTGATGCTCATCCCCACGCGGCTCAGATAAAGGCTGGCAAAGTTGAAGGAGAGAGGGAGGCTTAGAGTGGCGAAGCCCCTCTAATAAGGATTATATTCTCCTTCCCCTTGGCAAGAGGAAGGAGATAAAGGGGATAGGGTTCGAATGGAAAAGCAGACCTATTTTCATGGCACCGGCAGACGCAAGACGGCGGTAGCTCAGGTGAGGCTCCTACCGGGCAAAGGGGCTATCATCATCAATGGCACGCCCCTGGAAGAGCTATTCCCTCACTCTGAGCAGCGGCGAACCGTCTTACAACCCCTTCTGGTTACCGAGGCTCTTGGTAAGTATAGCGCTATGATTAAGGTGACTGGAGGCGGCGTATCGGGGCAGACGGGGGCTATTTCCCACGGCATTGCGCGAGCCCTGATAGTGGCTGACGGAAGCCTTAAGTCGGTGCTACGCCAGTACGGGTTGCTTACCCGGGACCCCCGGGTCAAGGAGCGGAAGAAGCCCGGTCTCAAGCGGGCACGCAAAGCCCCACAATACACTAAGCGGTAAGGTTTAGCGGAGACAGGAAAACCTGTGATCATGCTCTGCTTATAGTCAATCTTCTTTGCTTTCCTTGCCTACTCTTTCTATCTCTCTGATGCCATCTTACTCTCTTCTAGCTTGTGGAAGTTGCTCTTTTGAGTAGTCTATGGCTTTTGAAAACGGGAGTCAACGCAGTAACAACTATATTATCTGGTAATCCATCCCCCTGAGCCCCCTTCCCTCACTAAGGGAAGGGGTAGAGATTTTAGAGAGGGGCGTAACCCCCCTAAAAATCTCTTGTATTTCGGGGATAAGGGGAGTTAAAGAGAGGCGAAGCCTCTCTTACATATCTTCCCCCCTCCTTTTAAGGAGGTTAAAGTAATGGGGTGTTAAAGAGGGGCGCCAGCCCCTCTTATAATAGAAATTCCCCTTCCCCTTATTAAGGGGAAGGGGATAAAGGGGATAGGGTTAAATATAAATAAAGGGGGGTGAGGTTGATGAGTAATCTCTAAAGTTCTGCTGAGGTCAGCCGGCTGGCTGGGGTGGTGGTTTCTTCAGTGTGAGTGCCAGAATGAAGGAGACAATAAGTGCTCCTAAACCTCCCAGCATCGTGGTGAATAGCGTTCCAGCGGCGTCGGCAATTGCCCCACCCAGAGTGGGGCTTATTATAGCCGAAACGCCGAAGATCAGGGTTATGAAGCCCCAGGTGGTGCCGATAGTTGTTGGCTCATAGTAATCGGCCAGGGATGCAGCAGTTACCGTCGGTATCCCGCTATCGGCGAATCCAATGATAGCGGCGCCGACATAACCGCCAGCGGCGCTACCACCCAAGAAGATGAACACGCCGATGACCTCCAGGGCAAGGGCTACAGCCAGGAGATACTTCTTGGTGACGCGGTCGGCAGCAATGCCCCATAGTATGGGGCCGGGTATTTGTAACGCTCCCCAGGTCGCCAGCACCCCGGCTGCCGCCGTGACCCCCCACCCGATTTCTTTCAGATAGGCGACAGCAAAGGTCGTGATGATGACATAACCGACGCCGCGCATGAAAAAGAGACTGCCCAGGCTCCAGGTTGTTCCTCCTTTCAGAATATCTCTGGTGGTCGCCTTAGGCGCTACGGTCGCACTCTCCTCCTTAACGTGTCCTCTCGGTGGCGCTGGGAGTCCCTTATTACCGGCTCCGACGCTGGCCAGACCCCGTTCGGCCGGGGTGTCCACCAGTGTAAACCAACACATGGCAGCGGCAACCAGGACAAAGGCGGCGCCAAACCACCAGCCCCACCGCCACGAGTAACTGGTCAGTATTATCGGCATCGCCAGTCCGGATACCATGGTTATGGCACCGCTTCCGGCCATGGATATGCCGAGGGCGCTGCCTCTTCGTGCTCTGCTAAACC
>CAZNSC010000113.1:0-9980 GCA_964575695.1 uncultured Dehalococcoidales bacterium | reverse complement strand
GATTGGCGCCACGACCCGCTTTGCCCTGCTCAGCCCGCCACTGCGTGACCGATTTGGTGCTGTTTACCGCCTTGATTTCTACGACCAGGCGTCCCTTGAAACCATCCTCAAGCGCTCGGCACACATTCTCCAGGTGGAAGCCGAAGACGCCGGACTGGTAGAAATAGCCCATCGTGCCCGGGGCACGCCGCGTGTCGCCAACCGCTTGCTACGGAGAGTCAGAGACTATGCCCAGGTAATGGCCGATGGCATCATCACCAGGCCGGTGGCGGTTGAGGCACTATCTAAGCTGGAGGTTGACCAGATAGGCCTGGATGAGATAGACCACAAGGTACTGCACATCATCATCGACCGCTTCAACGGCGGCCCGGTGGGACTGGAGACTATCGCCGCCTCCATCAGCGAGGAGGCAGATACCATAATGGATGTCTATGAACCTTACCTGTTACAACTGGGCTTCCTGGAGCGAACCCCGAGGGGCAGGCTGGCCACCCCGCTAGCCTACCAGCACCTCGGCCTGCCCTACGACAAGCAAAAACCGCCCCAGCCAACCCTTTTTTAGGACGATTGTGGAGAGGAAATCGGTCATCATCCATTGCTGCTGTGCCCACTGTGCTGCCTACACTATGGACTACTGGCAGCAGCAGGGGTACAGGGTCAGTGCCCTGTGGTATAACCCGAATATTCACCCCTATCAGGAGCACCAGCACCGCCTGGAGGCGATGAAGTCATTTATCCAGGGGGCGAACCTGCCGCTAATTGTAGTTGATGGCTATGACATGATAGCCTATTTCCGCCAGGTAGCCGGGCATGAAGCCGAGCGCTGCCGGTATTGCTTTGGGCTTCGTCTGGCAAAGTCTGCCGAGGTGGCTCTGGAGACAGGTTCCACTGCCTTCACGACCACCCTCCTCATCAGCCCTCATCAGAAGCACGAGCTTATCCGTGAAATTGGCACCAAGCTGGCCAGGGAAAAGGGCATCGATTTCCTGTATGCTGACCTCAGGAAGCGCTACTCTGACAGCCGTCACCTTACCAAAAAGCTTAATCTTTACCGCCAGCAATATTGTGGCTGCGTTTACAGCGAGTGGGAACGCTATGCCAATATAACGATAAGATGAAGTGCACGGGGATGGTTGGTAAAGACCTGGCGGCAAATACTGGGAGAGACAAAGAGGGGCAAAGCCTCTCTATCATATAGGGTGTTAAAGAGGGACGAAGTCCCTCTCACATAACCTTCCCCCCTCTCTTTTCAAGGGAGGGGGGAATAAAGGGGGAGGGTTGGTAAACAGTCCCATTAAAAAAGATGCGGTCATAATTGGCGCCGGACCCAGCGGCAGCCAGCTTGCCCTGAGGCTGGCGAAGCTCGGTTATGAGGTGCTGGTTGTTGAGAGAAAGGCGACTGCCGGGGAGGAGGTCTGTTGCACCGGCATCGTTAGCCAGCAGTGCCTTCATGACTTTGCCATTAGCAGCCGCCTTATCTTGAGGCAGGCCAACTCCGCTAAGTTCGTGCCGCCCTCGGGGAAGTGGCTCAGGCTGTGGCGGGATGACGAAGTAGCCTATATCCTTGACCGTCCCGCTCTGAACTTAACCATGGCAAACCAGGCTCAAGAAGCCGGGGCCGACTACGTCTTTGCCACGCAGGTAACAGACATCAAGCCGGAAGCCGACTGTGTCCGGGTTAAGGCAATCCGCCGGGGAGAAGAAACAGTTCTTGAAGCCAGGACGGCGGTCATTGCCACTGGCTTCGGCTCAACACTGCCGGGGAGGCTCGGCCTGGGCAACATCAGCGACATTACTATCGGGGCTCAAGCCAAGGTAACAGTAAGCGGCGTTGATGAAGTAGAGGTCTATTTTGACCAGACTCTGGCTCCAGGCGGCTTTGCCTGGCTGGTGCCCACTACTCAGGGTAAGGGCCTGGCTGGCTTGCTTACCCGCCACCAATCAGAGTTACATCTCAACCGCCTGCTATCTCACCTGCAGGCTCAGGGCAAGCTTGCTTCCGCCAAGGCGGAAGCAAGCTATGAAGCGATCCCCCTCCGTCCCCTCCCCAGAACCTGTGCCAACCGCACCCTAGTCATCGGTGAGGCGGCCGGGCAGGTCAAGCCAACCACCGGCGGCGGGATTTACTATGGTCTCCTCGGTGCTGACATGGCCGCCGAGTGCCTTCATCAGGCTTTTACAGCCAGCGATTTCTCGGTAGCCAGGCTCTCTTCATACAACAGGCAGTGGCGAGCCAAGCTGAACCGGGAACTACGAACCGGCCACTGGCTCCTCAGCTTCTACCGGCGACTGGGCAATCAGCACATTGAGCGTCTATTCCAGATTATGAGCCGTAATGACATACCTCAGTTTATCGCCGGGCTTGACACACTGCCCTTTGACTGGCACAGCACTCTCACAGCAAAGCTCTTAAAGCACCTGTCAATCAATACCCCCCGCCGGGGAGCCGGAGCCCTGCTAGCCGCTATCAAGGGCAAACCCCCGGACGAGGGGCAGAAATGACGACTTTCTCTCCCTCTAACCTACCGCCAACATCCTATCCACAGCCGCTTTTGCTTTACGGCGGACTTCCTCGGCAACCCTGACCTCAGGTGCCATGTCCTCCAAAGCCCACAGGACCTTCTCCAGGGTGATCAGCCTCATGTTGGGGCAAACCGCCCGCTCCGACGCGGGGATGAACTTCTTGCCGGGGTTCTCTTTCTTAAGCCTATGGATTATCCCGATTTCTGTGCCCACAATCATCTCGCTGACCTCGTCTCGCCTTGCATAGCGGCAAATCCCGCCGGTACTCAACACCTCATCGGCAAGAGCAATGACATCTGCCCGGCACTCCGGGTGGACTACCACCTTGGCCTGAGGATACCTCCGTTTAAGTTCGGTGATGTGTTCGGGATAAATCCGCATATGAGTGGGGCAAAATCCAGGCCACAGCGTTATCCTCTTATCCGTCCTGGTGGAGACATAATGACCCAGGTATTGGTCAGGAATAAATAGTATTTCCTCACTGTCAAGGCTGTTTACAACCCTGACGGCATTGGCTGAGGTACAGCAGATATCTGACTCTGCCTTGACCTCCGCCGTGGAGTTAACGTAACAAACCACGCTAGCCCCCGAAAGTTCCTTTTTCCTCTCCTTCAGGCTCTCGGCGGTAATCATATTCGCCATCGGGCAACCAGCGTGGACATCCGGGAGCAAGACCATCTTATCCGGGCAGAGGATAGAAGCGGTCTCAGCCATAAAATGAACCCCGCAGAAGACAATCACCCCGGCATCTGTCCCAGCGGCATTTTGACTCAACTCCAAAGAATCACCGACAAAGTCAGCAATGTCCTGAATTTCACCCCGCTGATAGTTGTGGGCAAGGATGACCGCCTCCCTCTCCCTCTTGAGGCTCAGGATTCTGTCTATTAACTCACTGTCACCTTGCATCTCAAAGTGCCCCTATTTTATCTATAGTCTCAATCCAGTATATGAACAGTAACCCAAAGCCATGATACCTATCATTACCGGAGACATAGGGGAGTGGTTTGGTAGCGCATACCGGATTTGCGAAACCTACGCTTCCAAAGCTAAATATCACTTTTGCTATTATCCATTTTATACGTAAATGTCCATTATGTCCAACTATGTTTGCAGGAATCTAGTAGCAAATTAGTAGCAAACCCTAGCCTTGTTTTGAACACGGGTAGAGGGTCATTTTTTGGTTCTCCTCCAGAAACGAGAATTTCACTTTAAGATGAAAAGTGTAATGCGTTTGACTTACATTAAACGCTAGATAAAATCAAGCTTGATTTTGCTATATCTATCTGTTTTTGCATCCTATTTAAGCCCGGTGTGCAGAGTAACAACGTTTTATCCTGGTGTGACTCAAAATCATTAATAGGACTATTGATTACACGGCCTCTCACTGTCCAGGGCGAAATAGAATCATGTTTTGGGGACAGAATTGAGTAGTGTATTCGACAAATATGTAACGAATGTTTGCGAAAGCAAGTACATTTGAAAGACCTCATCGGCGGTCTTATCCAAAGGGAACGAAACATAATCCTCGTGTACCATGTTGTTTCTCAAATCACCAATTTCTAGAAAAGCTTTCTTGCCCTTGTCAAGATCGTCTTGAGCCGATACTTCGGAAATCATTCTTTGCTTCAGGTCAGTGCCGAAGAGGCCAAAGAAAGAATTCGCACTCCTGTTCTTCCAATCAAAGAACTCGTGATACTTACGGTGTATAGCTTTATTCTGCACGAATGATATCAGCGGAGTGCAATTGTTGCTAGCTTTAGATGCGAAGTCGATCAGGATCTCGGTCACCTGGCGTTCGAGGCTGCTTGCCGCAGCTAACAGTAGAACCTTCTTGAAGTTGTCGTCCAATTGAGATTGAAATGAAATCTCGCCTTTACCCGCTAGGTATGCAGATAAATCTTTGTTGTCCTGATACAATTTCTGAATCAATCGCATCGACATAGCTGCAAATCCTAATTATTGAGATAGAATCTGCTCGGCTAAATCAAGCCTAATCTTTACGTTAGACGCACTCGCTATGCTAGATTGCGTGGCATTAACAAAGTTACTATTATTCTTCAGCGCTTTCAGTTTATCAGGGTCAATAACGGTACTTACGAGTACATTATGTTCTGCAACAGGTAAACATACGGCACGGAACACTGATTCGTAGACAGAGATATTGAATCTGTCTCGCCGGCTAAAGAAAGCATCTTTTGCAAGGTCACGGCAGCCTTCCAAGAATGAGACAAACAGTCTCTCGAAATAGTCTATCCTCTCCTTGGTCAATCGTCTACAATTCTTCGAAAAAGAGTTTAGAAAACGCAACATGGAAGGCCGGTAATTACTGCTTTCTAGCAACATTGCAAAGCCTCTCAATATGATTTCTATATCTTTCATATTGATATTCGGATCAGGTACACCTAACAATCTCCGCCATTTGGGATCCAAATTGATTCTGTAAAGCATTTCATAGAATGGAGATTGGTATAGGCTCGTCCTTATTTCTTGGGGCTTCAGATTGACGCCGGTGGTATTCAATCTATTGAATATCTCGTAAATACATGAATCATCATTTTCTGGTGAAGTCTGTTTTATGATTATGTTTCTAATTGTCCTTAAATCGAAAGTAGTGCGATATCCCTCTAGAGTAGAATAATTGTATGAATTAAACTTTCTTTGTCTGCCTGGAACATCGGACGGAAGCTTAAGGTTAAAATCGGTGAAATACTCGTCGTTGTGCAGTATTTCATCGGGAATGCGACCCCGTTCGGCGAAGATGCGCCTTAAAGCAATTCGTTTCTCCATCTTGGGAAATCTTCTCTCAACAAAATAATATATAGACATTAGTCTCTGCTGCCCATCAATTACAAGGAACTCATTTCGTGATTGCTCATAGAGAAACAATTGGGGTATTGGGATACCCATTATTATCGACTCTATTAGCTTCGATGCACGCTTGATGTCCCAGACGTAGTTTCTTTGAAACCCTGGGATCTTTACAGTGCCCGATATTATAAAATCGTAGATAGTCTTGATGTTGAAATCATTTGGTGATGCAATGATTTCATACTCATCAACTACTAGGTCTTGGGTCTCATCATAGTCACCGTCGTACCATGTAGGCATAGGAACCTCCATACTGATTCTTTGGATCGAGTTGAATTAATTATATATAAGTCGTCAAATACTAATCAATAATGATTGAGCAACGTACATACAACTGGAGAACTCTTATGGTGACAGGAGAACCCAAGTGGACCTTACTTAGAGAGTTCTTCTAGCAAGTCCTTGATAAGTGAAGTGAGAGGCCTTACATAGCTTGCCATTCCCGGATGCAAACTGGCAGTTTTATATCGAGGACTATCATCTGGAAGATAGAAGATGGCCCTATGACTTCCCATCTCGGTTAGCTTGTCATCGGAAAGATCTCGGTCAAAAGTCAAAACGTGCCAAAGTGCCTTTATTTTATGCCTGTTGAGCAAGTCCATATCCGTGGTGTATGCCTGCTTCCAACGCTCTCTGAGTGTTCTTTTGCACGATATGCCGATATACCAACCTTCTTTGTTACGTAGCCATCGGTCAATTTCTAAGCCAGTCGTAAAGTGCTCCGGAATTGGGCTGGCTTTGAGCTTATAGAAGTCTAGAATGAATGAAGTAACGCTCTCGACTCCTCTTCCAGCTCTGCCTTTTCTCTTCTGTCCCAGTCGCCTCTCAAACTCTTGGCAGAATGACGTCAAAATTATGTCCTTTTCAAAGGTCGTTAGGTTTAGTGCATTGAGGTCTTCTCGAATAAGTCCAAAGCATTGCACTACTTGTACTCTTTCAGCTGTCATACAACCGTATGAACCGACATCATCCCAGAGGTTTATAACACCAGCAAGGCCTTCTTCGCCTTTGTTGGTCAGTAGGGCATGGGCCAAGGACTCAGCAAAAACACGGTCGTTGCTGGGTATTGACTGTAGAGCAATATTTATGGGAATCATGATTTTTTCTGCGGTTAGGGCAAGGACTTCAAAATCCTTGCGGGTAAGAAGTTTCTTAGCAAGATCGTCGGTTAGAGCATTTATGGCAGATACTTTCTTAGTGTTTTGCCAGCGCTGGATTAAAATCCTATTGACTATTGATTGTAGGATGTCTGCAGCCGTTTGTTCAGATTCTTCAGGCGTTATTTGCTGCAATGCCAAGCGTATACTGGTTGCCAGCTCTGTCATTGTCTTTGTATCGGTCCCCACGCTTCCGTATTTGTCGGAGGCTATGAGCATGCGAGCAAACCAGTAGACATTATCCCAAGAGTTGCTGGCGATTTGTTCTACTAATTCAGTTCGATTTTCCATTAGGATTCATTATCATCGCCAGGTTTCCAGAAGTCCAGAAGATACTCAAAAGTGGTCCCCATAGTAATGTAGTTCTTTGGCCAACCGAAAATACCTATACGGTTCACGATATTAGTTCGGTCCCAAATAATGATATTACGCAACTCGTATCCAACCTTACGAAGTGCATCGGTCAAGGCAATGTGAATCGTTATGCGTTGATCCTCCCACCACATATCTGGCACATTTATAACGCAGTGTGCTTTCGCTCTTAGAAGCGGTAACAAACTCTCGAAAATGTTGCCCATCTCGTTGCAGTAAGATTCGAGTGTTAGCGTTCCCAGATCTCTTTCATCCTGTGAATATTGTTCCACTTTCAAGTATTGTCCATTCTTCCTCTGGTCACCTCTCCGACTCTTATTTAGCCTTTTTCTGTTTAGCAGATTGGCATATGGTGGTGAAGTGAAGATCAAGGAAACAGAATCCCTATCAAGGTATTCAGAAATATTCCTTGCGTCATCACAAACCGCAATCTGTCGGGAATCATCAGGAGGAGGCAATGTAGAGAGTCGGTTATTTGAAACTGCTATGTATTCTTCCTTCAGGTCGAAGCCCACGGCGTTTCGGCCACAATCACTAGCTGCAACAAGGGTCGTGCCACTTCCGACGAATGGGTCAAGTACTAACTCGCCACGATGCGTAAAGAGTTCTATGACTTTTCTAGCAAGCGATATAGGAAACGTGGCAGGGTGAACCTGCCTATCACGTACATCTCTACGTTCATAACTGAACTGCCAGACTCCTATCTGGCTTTTCATCCATTCCTTAGGAGTCATACAATTCAAATGATTAGGCGGGCAGTCGCAGGTGCGAACCATGCCTATTTTGAGTTTGTGCTGCTTTGTGTCTATCTTTTCAGTTAATTCGTAGACCATTTCTTGATGAAAATTATAATGCCGAAAAGGAAAATTATCAATAAATAGGGCCTGCTTACTACCTTAAGGATTATCCTTTGGGGAGTATATATGCCAAATATAGGTTCTCTTATCTTTATTTATGCATTGGTCATTAGATCAGACTGCAATGGAGTACTGATAGCATAGAGAATATAAACAGCCCTTTGCTGAACAAAGCTTGTTTTGCCACCCCTTTAACAAAAGCTTATTTAGTTGCCTGCGGAGAATAAAATAAAAAAAGGGCCCGGGAAACTTTCCCGGGCCCTTTTCTAATAAATACCGGCCTCAGAACTTAAACAACGCCGGCTGCTCCTCTTCTCGCTGTACTTTAGTTTCCTCTTTTTCTTGCCTCCGCTCTGCTCTGTCCCTCTCTTGTCTCGCTTTAACCCTCTGGTGATAGAGCCACGATTTAAGCCTGTTTAGCTCTCCCAATTGGTAGTCGCTGATTGAGTCTACGGCAATATCAGCCGGCATCTCACCCTTGTTCCATCGCTTGTAGCTCTGGCCAGCGATATAGAGGTATATTTGTGTCCAGTCGCTGTCCATTGGCTGAGTCAGGGATAGCGTCATGAGGTAGGCGCAGGCTTCAGCATCAGTGCCGATTGGCTCCTCACCTTTCAGCGGTTTCATGTCCCCCATCATCCTCTCCAGGGTAATGGCCGTTTTAAGCCAGTCGGGAAGGGTATCTCCCCAGCTGCCCGGGAACACAATAATGGGGTCGGTAAGGCATCCCACAATATCAGAGATGCCTTGCTCCACAGTCTTATTCAATTGTAAATATCCTCCTTCGTTAGTCTTTAAACCTGGTTATATGCAGGCAGGCGTAGTGCAACCGATAGTTGTCAATCGGGTTTTGCCAGAAGCCGTTACGGAAATCCAGTAAATAATGCCAGTATCCCTGGTATTCCTGCTCCCGAACGGCCACCAGGTAATCGGTGAATATCCTGACGCAGGCCGACCTGCTTCCCCGGAGCACGATGACGCTGGGGATGTAGTTTTGGTCACTCTTTAGCCTGGTGGGATGCCATTCCAACTGAAGCCTGGGTAGCTTAAGATTATCCAGCCAGAAATGCCTGCCACCGGCATCATAAGAGCCGATATGGATATCATTATCTTCCAGCTCTTCCAGTATCTCCATCAGGCGCTTTATGGCTTCCCTCCGCTTCTTCCGTAGCGGTATCTGGACGGTTTTTCGTCCCAGTATCACCGTAGTGGTCGGCTCAGGTTCAGCAAGCTTCACCCCGTCAAACAAATCAAGCTGACCTGTCATACTCGACCCCCCCTTTCCTTTAAATTTTGGGCATAGTAACCCCTTCAGTTACCAGCATTTTTCTAAGCTACCAGGCTTAGCTGGCTGCCACTTTCAATTCGCTTTCTCTCTTCGTCTACCGCTCCATCGGGTAGAGACTCACGGACAGACTGTATCCCTGCCTTGAGCCGACCAACAGGCTCCCACTGGCTACCGCCGATTACCCTGTCTATCTCGCCGATAATCCGTACTAGGTGCTGGTCAACATACTGAGGCAGGTTCGGGATATTTCTGGCTTCACTGGCAACAATCCGGGCCTGCTCCAGCGGTTCAACAACCCGGTCAACATATTCCTCGACCATGTCCATTGCCTCATTAACCATGAGAGCACTCCACTTGACTGGCATAGCTTTATCTCCTTTCCTTCAGTTTTCGGGCATAGTAACCCCTGTAGAAGTGAGCCTGGGTGAGTTGGTCTAGCCCTTGAGAGCCATATTGATGGCTTCCTTCATTACCTCAGACCAGCACTCCAATCCCCACTCCACACCCTTCCTCACCTGGTAGAGAACGTCATCGGTTATAGTTTCCTCGGGTATCCCCATTTCTCTGGCGCACTCGATGACATCTTCCCTCGTAAGGACAAAGATAGTGTCCTTGTCCGCCATACTGGCTTCCTCCTTTCCAAATATTTACGGAGCGCCTACTTTCCTTGGTTGTTGTCCGTACCGTACAACTGTCCCATTGGACTTCCATTGAGTACGCAACCGCTGATGGTTTCCCTGCCATCGAGGTCTTACGTCTATCCAGGTCTGCCTCTGCCATCGGGCATCGGCACTCGACTGCCCGTTTTAGCCAAAAAAGAAGGGGCATTCCCACCCCCGCAATCGGGGCAGGAATACCCCTGTCGTTGTCAAGGGAATATGTCAGTATTTAGTGTTCAGCGATTTTGTCAGTCTG
>CAZNSC010000112.1:0-10144 GCA_964575695.1 uncultured Dehalococcoidales bacterium | reverse complement strand
ATTCACGGCACATGGGGCAGCATCTTCGTAGCGATAGCCAGCCAGCTGTTCTGGGAGATACCGGGCAACGCCGGTATTGTCAGACCACTGAAACTGGTTGCCCCGGAGGGGACTCTTGTTAATGCCACATTTCTTTTACCATGTTCTTTATGCCCCCCTTCACCTGGGCAGGAAATCTCGAATGTTACCACCACCATCATCGCCAAGATGTTCTATACTAATGAGAAGTACTGGGGGGATATCAATGCCCCCTGGTCTGCCGATAACTGGCATGGCGGTTTCTGGGGGGGAATGACACAGCATGGGTACTCATCAGCGGGGATGTTTGGTGATGTCTGGGCAAGGGGCACCGGTGCCGGTATCGACGAGGGGCGTGGCGATGGCTGCGACAGTGGTGCCCTACAGATGACCATAGAATCGTGTATAGCTGATGTCGAGATGAATGAACTCAGGTACCCCTTTGTCTATCTCTGGCGAAGAGAGGAATTAGATACGGCGTCACCGGGCAGATGGCGAGGCGGGGCCAGCATAAGTTATGCGGCTGTAGCACACAATACGCCTTTCGTCACTATAGCTTTTCGAGGTCTTGGCAAGTATGTCAATACAGGGCAGTCTTTGGATGGAGCCTATCCGCCATCTCTGGGCAGCTCGGGGCCGGCCGGCATCTATGAGGTGAAAAACCTCGGTGAGATATTGGCAAAAGGGAGCAAACCGGATAACATTGAAGACCTGAAAGAGTATGGCAAAGAAAAGGGTAGCCGGTTCAAGGCGGTCAACCTGAGTGAACCCTCACTGCCAGTCACTGAAAACGACGTAATCCTCTCAATAAACTCGGGGGGCGGTGGAGTAGGCGACCCGCTTGACCGGGAACCGGAGAGGGTGCTCGCTGACGTTGACCGACGCATCTTTTCACTGGAAATGGCCAAGGAGGTCTTCGGAGTAGTGATCGACCCCGAAGCCCGAACGGTGGACGAGAAGGCCACGGAATTACAGAGGGAAAAAACAAGAGCCAGAAGAAGGGAGAGAGGAAAAATCTGGGAGGAGGAAAGTAAGTGAGGATCCACTATTATTTAGAAATTGATGAAACCAATAAGATTAAGTGTCGAAAGTGCGGCCAGCTCATATGCGACGCCTCTGAAAACTACAAAGAACATGTCCCCAGAGCGGAAGTTTGGCCCGATGAAATACCAGGCCAGCGTCCAAGTAAGGAGGATGCCCTGGTTCTATACTACGAATACTATTGTCCTGGATGCTCCACACTGTTGGACGTAGAACTGGGAGAAAAAGGAGCCCCCCCGTTGTGGGATATACAGATCAAAGTATGAGGAGGCGCGACAATGAGCTAGCGCTTAATACCGATGCGGTTGTAAGATCGGGACAGACCCAGATTCATCAAGAATGTAGAGGCTAGATAGGAGGTTAAAGATGTTTGCTAAAAGATGGCTGATATGTGTATTGTCGGTGATCATGGTGCTCAGCCTGCTGGTAGCTTGTAAGCCGACACCAACGCCGACACCGACACCAACGCCAACACCAACGCCAACACCAACACCAACGCCAACACCAACGACACCGATAAAGATCGGCTTCCTCTCCCCACTCAGTGGATTCAATGCCGGTCCTGGAATGGATATGCGTGATGCATTTCAACTTTACCTCGATGAGATCGGCAACAAGGTGGCTGGTCGAGAGATACAGCTCATCGCCGAGGACACCGAGATGCAACCTGCGGTAGCCGTCACCAAAACCCGCAAGCTGGTGGAAATGGATAAGGTGGATATGCTGGCTGGTGTGCTCTCCAGCGCATCCATGATGGCCATAAGGGACTATGTAGACGAAAGTAAAGTCCCGCTCATGATCACCAATGCCGGGGTCGATGCCGTGACGCAGAAAGCTCGTAGCCCCTATATATTTCGCACCTCGATGACGAACAGCATGTACACTCTCTACTTTGGTGAGTGGCTTGTTAAGAATAAGGGCTACAAAACGGCGACAATAGTTGCCCAAGACTTCGTGGGCGCCTACGGGTGGACAGACGCCTTCTGCTATAGCTTCGTCAATGCTGGGGGTAGCATCCTCCAGGAGCTTTATCCCAAGCTAGGCGAAACCGACTACGGTCCCTATATTACCGCCATCAAGCCAGAGACTGAGGTTGTCTTCGCCTTCGAGACCGGTAGTGACGCTGTCCACTTCGTCAGCCAGTACCAGGAATACGGTCTCAAAGGTAAGATTCCCTTGACCAGCATTAACGGTATGGTTGACGACGCCTATCCAGAGGTGGGAGACGCGGCCACCGGCATTCTATGCGTCGGCCCCTACGGAGACCCGACTGACCCCAACCTTATCAAGTACCTCGATGCCTTCAAGGCCAAGTACGGCCGTCCACAAAGCCAGTTCGCCAACAACTCATATCTCGGCGCTATCATGACCGTCAAAGCCTTGGAGAATATCAACGGGAACATCGAGGACACCGATGCTTTCATTAAGGCCCTGGAGGGCCTCAAGGTCAGCGGCACTCCCCGGGGCGAGGTTTGGTTTGACGATTATCACCAATTAGTGTTTGATATCCATATCCTAGAGCTCGAGAAGGTAAATGGTGAGTATGTGTATAAGGCAGTTGAGACTATACCCCATGCCGGTCAGTTCTGGAAGCTGTCACCTGAAGAGTTCATGAATACGATGCCTCCCTTCGGGACGTTAAAGGGAACCTGGGAAAAGAAGTAAAAACAGAGGCACAGTCGCCGCCAGGGAGAGCCAGCTCTCCCTGGCGGTCTCTACCTCAAACTAATTAAGTCGGCCCTTGCTCACAAGAGGAACAAGTAAAAGAAGATTCAGACTGGTACCACATAAGCGACTGGGATATTGGTTGGAATCTAGCAGTTATGGAATTTTGGCTGGTTCAGATCCTGAACGGCACCACCATGGGAATGCTCCTCTTCATGCTGGCCGCCGGGTTCACGGTTATCTTCGGACTGATGGGGATTGTCAACCTGGCACACGGCAGCTTCTATATGCTTGGGGCCTACGTGGGTATTACCCTGGCCCGTAGTACCGATAGCTTTCTGGCCGGTGTTGTTACTGGCGCCTGCATCATTGGCCTCATCGGTGTGGTAATGCGACGGGGCCTGTTGCAGTACTACGCCAAAGAGCCCCTCGCCCAGGTACTACTCACTATCGGCCTGCTGTTTATCCTGGCCGATGCCGCCCTCTGGATATGGGGAGGAGACCCCTACCTCCTCAAGAAACCGGCGGGCTTCGAGGGTTCTGTCGGTATCGGCGCTATCTCTTTCCCTACCTACCGGTTCCTGGTAATAATAGTGGGACTTATAATGGCCATCCTTCTCTGGCTGTTTCAAGAGAGAACGAAGTACGGGGCAATCATCAGGGCCGGCGTTGACGATGAGGAAATGACACGGGGGATCGGCATTAACTCTCCCCTGGTGATGACTCTGGTGTTCGGTCTGGGGGCCTTGCTGGGGGGATTGGGCGGTGTCATCGGTGGCCCGATAATGGGGTCATATCCCGGTTTGGATCTGGATGTACTCGTCCTGGCTATGGCAGTGGTGATCATAGGGGGAAAGGGTAGTCTTGTTGGCGCCTTCGTTGGGGCACTTTTTGTGGGACTAGCCGATACTTTCGGTAAGGTTCTCTTTCCTGAATTCAACTATTTTCTCATATTTGGCTTTATGGCCGTTATACTTGCTGTCAAACCTACAGGACTTTTCGGAAGAGAATGAAAAGGTATTCTTCATATATCGTAGCCGCTGTTCTCCTGCTCATACTGTGCGTTTTGCCCCCCTTTATCTCCAGTTACTATGTTGCGCTTCTCACCATGGTGCTCATCTTCGGCTTGTTTGCCATGAGTCTAGACATCCTGGTAGGTTATACCGGGCTGCCCTCCCTGGGCCATGCGGCGTTCTTCGGGACTTCGGCCTATGCCGCGGCCATTCTAAACGTAAAGATATTCCAGAACTTTGGTGTGGAGTTGGTGACGGGGTTGGCTGCTGCCGCCATCGTCGCTGCGATCTATGGCCTGTTGGCGTTGCGAACCAGGGGGGTATACTTCTTGATGATTACCCTGGCCCTGGGCATGGTAGCCTGGGGGATAGCCTTCAGTTGGTTCACCGTGACCGGAGGTGACGATGGTCTCCCCGGAATTTCTAGGCCTGACCTGAGCCCCATCCCCTGGAATCTTGGAACTACCAACAGCTACTTCTATTTCACACTGGTCTTCTGCACCATCGCGGCCATAGTGATGTACCTCATAGTGCGCTCCCCATTCGGCTATGTTCTGCGGGGAATCCGAGAAAGCGAAACGCGAATGAGTTCCTTGGGCTACAACGTGTGGCGATATAAGTATGTGGCCTTCATCGTGGCCGGGGTCTTTGCCGGGCTTGCCGGAATACTGTTTGCATACTACAATCGTTTTGTGAGCCCTGTGGAGCTCAACATTGTTATCTCCGCAGAAGCACTGCTGATGACGATCCTGGGGGGAGCCGGGACACTCTTTGGCCCATTACTCGGGGCGGGCGTGATAATCTTTGTCAAGAACTTCGTCAGCGCCTATACCGAGCACTGGACAATGATTTTGGGAGCTCTCTATATACTGGTAATCGTGTTTGCCCCCCAGGGCATTTACGGTCCCATTAAGAACTTTCTAAAAAGGTGGATACCACTTTGAAGCCACTCACGCTGGTAAACGTGTCCAAGAACTTCGGTGGGCTTAAGGCCTTGGATAGTGTCCATCTCGATGTTGAGCCAGGCGAGAGGAGGGCCTTGATCGGACCCAACGGAGCCGGCAAGACCACTCTCTTCCATATCATAAGCGGGCTGCTGCGCCCTTCCAGCGGCAGAATACTGATTTTCGACCGGGATGTCACCAAGACGCCTCCCCACAAGCGGGCAACACTGGGACTAGGCCGCACCTTTCAGCTTACAAACCTTTTCTTACACCTTACGGTGGAAGAAAACTTGCTGCTCTCGCTAAAGTCGGTGGACAATACCAGGCATGTCTTTCTCAGGCCTCTCAGCTCCTATAGACACCTGTTCTCTCAGGCAGAAAGCCTGTTGCAGCAATGGGGGCTATGGGACAGACGAGATGTAGTCGTGCGTAACCTGTCTTACGGGGAACAGCGTCAGTTAGAGGTCCTCATGGCCCTGGCACAAAACCCGAAAATCCTGCTTCTGGACGAGCCCACCAGTGGTCTTTCTGCGGGAGAGGCGATCACCATGACCTCGATGCTCAAGGCGCTGCCGCAGAACATCACCCTGCTCATCATCGAGCATGATATGGATGTAGCCTTCGAGTTGGCAGAACAGGTCACGGTGCTTCACTTGGGCAGAGTATTAGCCGACGGCCCCCGGGACGCAGTAAAAAGGGACCCTCAGGTTCAGGAAATCTATTTGGGGGCACCGCAGCCATGAGTCTGCTGGAAGTCCAAGACATCCACACTTATTACGGGGATAGTTATGTACTCCAGGGGGTTAGCCTGAAAGTGGAGAAGGGGTCGGTGGTGGCCGTGCTGGGTAGAAACGGGGCGGGTAAGACGACTCTCATACGCTCCATTATGGGGTTCACCCCACCCCGACAGGGTAAAATCCTGTACCAGGGAAAGGACATCACCCGACAAGATTCCTTCCGCATTGCTCGTCTTGGTATTAGCCTTGTCCCTCAGGGGCGACGCATCTTTTCCTCCCTGACCACTAAGGAAAATATGGTTGTGGCTTTCCAAAGCCGGGGCACCTCCCCGTGGTCCGTGGAGCGAGTGCTCGCTATGTTCCCGCAGCTGAGACCACGCCTTCAAACTCGTGGGGGGAGGCTAAGCGGCGGGGAGCAGCAAATGCTGGCTTTTGGCCGGGCACTGATGGGGAACTCTGAGCTCCTGTTGATGGATGAACCCACTGAAGGGCTGGCGCCTTTACTGGTCGAGGAGGTGGGAAATATTATCAATGAACTGAAGGAGCACGGGCTCTCCATACTGTTAGTGGAGCAGAACCTGCCCTTCGTTCTTAAGCTCGCCGATTACGTCTACGTAATGAGCAAAGGGGCCATAACCTATGAATCCCCACCACAACAGTTACAGGAGAACACTGAGGTAAAATCACACTACCTCGGTGTTTAGGCAGAGAGCCAGTAAATCAATACCAGGCCACCGGCCCACTGTCAGGGCTGAGCCTTTGTGCCAGAGGTTCGCATGCGGTGAACTATAGCCTTGCCCAGGGCGGCGGCCTCGGCCATTGCTCTCTCGTCTTCCTTAATTTTCCCCTTCTCATGACCGCCAAAACCTATCGCGGCACCCACCATAATCATCCTGTGCAGATTGAAAAAGCCACTAAACGCGGTTATGACACTGACACCACCAACCCGCCCCGTAGTCACTACCACCCCGGCGACCTTATCCCTTAACCTGCGCCCGGCTTTGAACCCAGGTCTCCCATAAAAGACATAGGTGCGATCCATTAATGCCTTGGCCTGGGCGCTGACGTTCCAAAAGTAGACCGGGCTGCCGAAGACTATCCCGTCGGCCGCCAAAAGTTTAGGATAGATACCCTGCATGTCATCCTTTATGTGGCATTCGTCAGTCGCTCTGCAAGAAAGGCAACCATCACAGGGGGCTATAGTCTTTGCAGCTAGTGTCACCAGCTCAACCTCAGCCCCGGCTTCTTGAGCTTTGGCTAACGCTTCTTGGACTAGAATCTCAGTGTTGCCGTGCACCCGGCCGCTACAAACAATACCCAGGACTTTCATTCTCTCTCCTTATTGATTTGCCCTACATGAGCACGGCATGCCCCACAACACCTCATTCGCTTTCGGGCAAATCTACCATCCCAAAATGTTAGCCCCCGGCTCCAGTGATTGTCAAATCACTAGAGCCCATCCCCTTGCTGTGGGCCACGCGGAGATTCAAAGAGTGCAACATGCCTGGGCGCAAGCGGCAGCCCACGCCTTAGCTGCCCTTGACAGACCGGCTGAGCCTCGCAGATAATAGTCTATCGAATAGGCTGTCACTCACGACAGCTGTCGAGTCTACAAAGCGGCTAAAAAGGGCTCTTGATGGAAAGTGAGGTGGCGATTCACTATGGCAGAAGAGACCTGGCGCAATTACAAAGAATTGAAACATCGCAGGCCATCACCACTAGGTAGTATCAGAGTGCTCGAGGTGGGCACGATCATTCTGGGTCCTGCTGGGCCGACTTTCTTGGCGGAGATGGGAGCCGATGTCATTAAGTGTGAAATCCCCCCTATGGGAGACACACATCGTGATATGGGGCCCTTCGGCTGTTTGTTAAAGGAGCAGGGGATAGGGTTTATACACGCTAACCCCAACAAATACTGGGTAGGCCTGGATCTCCATGTGACTGAAGCGCAGAAGGTGTTTCGAGAACTCGCACTCAGAGCTGACGTCATTGACGATAATCTGAGACCGGGAGTGATGGAAAGCTGGAATGTTGGCTACCGACAGATCAAGGAAATTAATCCAGGCATAATATACATCTCTAAGACCGGCTTTGGCCAGTGGGGCCGATATGCTTCGGAGAACAGGCCTTCCAATGACGGTGCCGCGCAGGCGCTTTCCGGGTACGCCTGGCTGTCGAGCTTTCCCGGCCGGCCTCCCCTTAAGAGCCGGCTCTATGTCTGTGATTGGTACGGCGCACTGGTGGGTGAGGTGGCCGTATTAGCTGCCCTCCACCATCGGGAGCGTACCGGGAAGGGCCAGTTCATCGAGCTGTCACAGACCGAGACCATAATGAGGGCAATGTCCTGGGTCTGGCCCTACCAGCAGATCACCGGTGAGGTAGCCATGCCCGCCGGTAACAGGGACGTATCCATCTGCCCTGCCGACACCTTCCTCTGTGCCGATAATACCTTTGTGGCAATAGCCGCGCCAAGCCCGACAGAGTTCGCCGGCCTGTGCACCGCCATGGGCCAGCCGGAACTGGCCGACGACCCCAGATTTCGGGACCACCTGACTCGACTGAAGAAGGATAACGCCGATGAGATTACCAGGATTATCGCCGAGTTCGCGAGAACTAAGACTTCTGAGGAATTGGAGCGATCGGCAGAAAAGCACGGCTTCGCCGCATCCCACCTTTACACGGTGAGGGATATCGTGGAGGACGAGCACTTCCGGCAGCGGGGCTTCATAACCGAGGTTGATGACCCCCTGCTTGGGCAATACCTGACTCATGAGTTCCCGGTGATGATGTCAAAGACCCCGCCGAAGGTCAGGTGGTCGGTCAGGCCAATAGGTTTTGACAACGAATATATAATGACGCGTGTTCTGGGCAAGAGTGAAGACGACATCAGGCTACTGTACGAGTGTGGCGCCTTGGGCAAATGGGCTGATGTGCCCAAACGTCGACCGCCACCTGACTGGGACGGTAAGGCCGGGCTTATCATGGCCAAGGACTTATCGTGGCTAGGGACCGGGTCTGGCTTCTCAAGGTCACGCGAAGGGAATAACGCGGCCACGAAGAGGGAGCAGACGATTTGGGCGGATTGGGTGAAGGAAAGAAATAATCCCGCCGCTGCGAATACAAAGCCCGAGGCCCTCGATGATATAACCGTCTTAGACCTGAGCTACAAGAGCTTCGCGGGCTGCTACTGCTCCTCGATGCTGGCTGAGTTCGGCGCTGAGGTTCTGAGAATAGAACCCCCGGAGGGTGATTTTATCAGAATCTGCACCCCTTACGGCACGCAATACAAGGGTGAGGGCCTAAATTATCTGACTGAGGGCAGAAACAAGTTCCATATTACCCTGAACCTGGAAAAACCGGAGGCCAGGGAGATACTCAAAACTTTAGCGAGCCGGGCTGACGTGCTCATAGAGACATACAGGCCGGGAACTATGGATAATTGGGGGATCGGCTATGAACAGCTAAAGGAGGTCAATCTCAGGCTGATATTCGCATCGATAACAGGCTGCGGACAGTTTGGCCCCATGAGCCGGAGCCAGATGCCAGACTACGATAATATAGCGCAGGCCAGGACGGGAATCCAGTTCGCGACGGGAGAGGTCTTGCCTGAGGGCAAGAGCTACGATGAATGTCCCTGGGCGGTACCCACCAAGGCTGGCCCCTGGATAGGTTGGGTGCTGCCTGGAACATTTATGGCGGCTGGTATTCTGGCCGCTTTGCACCGGAGGCGCCTGACCGGAGAAGGGCAGGCACTGGACGTCGCCACCGCCGAGGCGTATGCCTGCTTTGATGACTATGCCGCGCTGTGGTATCAGGCATGTGGAGTTGTCAATGAGCGATTCGGCAGCCTGGATACTAACGCCTGGCTGTACTGTTTCGCACCAACGAAGGACGGCGCCGTTTTTCTGGGCGGCCTGAGGTTAGAGATGTGGCAGGCGTTTGCCGACATGCTCGGAAAATGGGATGAGTGGGGGGTCGCCAGCTGGAGAAACCTGACCACCTTTATTGAAAAAGAGGAGCAATTGAAGTGGGCACCGCTGGTCTTCGCCGAGACAAGCAAGTACACCAACCAGGAACTGGTGAGTATGTCAGTGGAATATGCCAGGAAAGGTCGCTTGGCCCCCATCACCCCGGTGGTGGCACCCGTTTGCACTCCTATGGAGACCATGAAAGATGCCAATTGGTTAGAGAGAGGGATTTTTGCTCCGGTCAAAGACCCTGTTTATGGAGAGCTGGTTGTAGCTCAGGCGCAACACAAAATGACGGAAACGCCCGTAAGGACAAAGTGGTTGTGCCGACCGGTGGGTTATGACAATGAGCACATCTACCTCAAGTACCTGGGCCTTGGACCCTCCAGGCTAAATAGACTGAAGAATGCCGGCGTAATCTAGGAGCCGGATTATCACTACCTTCTTCACACTAGTAGAGATTGTTTACCAACCCAATCCCCTTTATCCCCTTCCCCTTGTAAGTAAGGGGAAGGGGATTTTTTGCTATAAGAGGGGCTGGTGCCCCTCTTCAACGCCGTGTTAGTGTAACCTTTTTCAAAGGAGAGGAGGAAATGAGAATAGAATAAGAGGTGTTTCAGAGGGGCTTTGCCCCTTTAAATCCCCCTTGTTAAACAACCTCTCTATTTATGGTGTGATGCGCTACCACTTATTCACCGAAACCGATTCCACCGCCAGGTATTTGCCCTGGACTTCCCTGTTATCCGATAGCTCCCCGG
>CAZNSC010000111.1:9495-10192 GCA_964575695.1 uncultured Dehalococcoidales bacterium | reverse complement strand
ATCACCAACTGCCTCGCCGTCAAATATGACGGCCATTGCCCCTATGGGAATAGCGGATGCAGTGGTCTCGGTGTTTTTCAGTGCGCCGTCTCTATAGTACTGCACCTCGTTTGACTTGCCCTTTATTTCATAATGATACCAGGTGCTGACAGCCCATGTTCCGATATCATCCCACTGGTCGCTCCCATCACGCTTACTGGTCCAATAGACTTGCGGGAGCCCGGTAAACACATCAAATACGTTTAGGGTGCTGTCTCCGGTGCTGGTATACCACTTTTGGAGTCCTACCTCACCCAGCCCCGATGTAGTAGTCTTCTGTGCCCGGGCGACAAAGATATAAGGCAAAGAATACTCAGTTATAGACTCCACCTCTCCCCATTCCGCAGTATTAGTGATGGTCAACACCGAATTAGAGACTGAGACGCTAGCCCCCCACGCACCCCACTTACTCCCGTCCAAGCTTGTTCCGAGAAAGTCATCGAAGAACACAAAGGTGGCTGTTCCATCGCCGGCACCATCCGCATCAGGATTACCATAATACATATATATAGTTGATGCCCCTGAGGTCTTTACCTCAACCCAGATTTTCGAGGTGCCCGTGTTACTCCATGATTCTATCCAGTAGTCCTGCAGGGTGGTCCCGTCTGAGCCAGCAAAGCGAATATCCGAGCCATCAGCATTGACATTAGTGTAAGGA
>CAZNSC010000111.1:0-9485 GCA_964575695.1 uncultured Dehalococcoidales bacterium | reverse complement strand
TCCAGAACCTGATAATTTGCCACAGATGTCACTGGACTAACGGTTATCGCCCTGCGATATGCCCAGCTTGCGTCATACCATCCAGGGTCGGGGCTTGAGTGAGCCGGCTGAGGCAAGAGGAAGACCGCCACCACCGCCAC
Source organism: uncultured Dehalococcoidales bacterium (assembly GCA_964575695.1). Classification (GTDB taxonomy): domain Bacteria; phylum Chloroflexota; class Dehalococcoidia; order Dehalococcoidales; family W111; genus CAZNSC01. Next base: position 9,345 of record CAZNSC010000111.1, on the reverse strand, counting down.
CAGAGCCAGAGCCGTGGCTGCATTAATGGCTGTACAACATTTCCCTTTCATTTGTGGCGTCAAAAACGAAAGGGCTCAGACGCACACACACCGTAGTGGCCTCCGAGCCCTCTCGATGGACTCCCTTACTACTTTAACCCACCGCACAACATCCCCCTTATACAAAGGATAATTCGCCATCCGGCGAATGTCAATAGGTAGTTAACAAACAATCTTGAGAGCGTTTAGCAAAGGGTTTAGAAGGGGGTGAAGCCCCCTTCTAAGAAATTCTCCTCCCTCTCCTCTTGATAAGGGGAGAGGGATAAAGGGTGAGGGGTTGGTAAACAGTCTCACTCTCACTCCTTGACGGAAAAAGACGCAGGTTATACAATAGGACTGCTGAAAGGTTATTGATAATGTGCCCCTGAGTTCCGAGATATCGGAGTTCAGGGGTCTTGACTGAGATGGCTAAAAAATACGATGTCATCATTGTCGGCGGCGGCCCGGCAGGTATCTTTGCCACCCTGGAACTTGTCAAGGCCACCAACCTGGATATTCTGCTCGTCGAGAAGGGCAAGGATATTGAGCGGCGCCAGAATGTGGTCTGTGGTCTGGGCGGGGCGGGCGCCTTCAGTGATGGTAAGCTCACCCTGTCATCACAGGTGGGGGGGCGGCTCAGCGATTACCTCGGGGAGGGTGATACCGAAGCCCTGATTAAGTATGTTGATGATATCTACCTCAGGTTTGGTGCCTCAGACAAGCTGTATGGTGTTGGCGATGAGGTTGATGAGTGGCGGGCACGGGCAAGCCTCACCGAATTGCGGCTGATACCAATGCCGATCCGGCATCTGGGGACGGAGCGCTGCCGTGCCGTACTCACGGCGATGCGCGATTACCTCAGTTCACACCTTGAAATTAAGCTTGAGACTGTGGTTTCCACAATCATTGTCGATAATGGCGAGGTCAAGGGAATAGAAACCGCGACCGGGGATAGATTCGACTGCCGTTACCTAATCCTGGCTCCGGGCAGGGAGGGGGCAGACTGGTTGTATCGAGAAGTTAGCCGGCTTAACCTGACAATGCATATTAACCCGGTAGATGTTGGGGTCAGGGTGGAAGTGCCCGCCGCGGTAACGGAGGAGTTAACCAGCGCCCTGTACGAGGCAAAGCTGGAGTTCCTGTCCAAGAACTTTGATGACCGGATTAGAACCTTCTGTATGTGCCCCGGGGGCGAGGTGATTGTGGAGTCTACCGGGGGTGACGACCCGGTGACCACGGTCAACGGTCACAGCTATGCCAACCACCGCAGCAGCAACACCAACTTTGCCCTGCTGATGAGCACCACCTTCACCAAGCCGTTTCGCGAGCCGGTGGCCTATGGCAAGTACCTGGCAAGACTGGCCAATATTCTAAGTGGTGGCGTGCTGGTGCAGCGACTGGGTGACCTGATGTGCGGTCAGCGCTCAACCCCAGCCCGCATCGGGCGGGGCCTGGTTCAGCCAACCCTGAAGAGCGCCACCCCGGGCGACCTTAGCTTTGTCCTTCCCTATCGCCACCTCACCGGAATAGTAGAGATGCTTCAGGCAATGGACAAACTGGTTCCCGGCATCGCCTCCCGCCATACCCTGCTTTACGGGGTTGAGGTCAAGTTCTATTCCTGCCGACCCCAACTCAGCCCCAGGCTGGAGACCGAGATTAGCAACCTGTTTGCCGCTGGTGACGGGGCTGGTATCAGCCGTGGTCTAATCCAGGCCTCAGCCTCTGGTGTAGTCGCCGCTCGCGAGATATTAAAGAGGAGCGAACATTAACAGAGAATGGAGCAAGCACCATCTTCGGCTACCCTTGGTTGACATATTGGTGGCTACTGGCTAAAATGTGGTAAAAAGATGTTTCTGGTCAGAGAAGGAGGATGATGCCATGTGACCGGAGTTGTTGGCAGCGAGAACGAGAGCTTTGACAACTTGCTCAAACGGTTTAATAAAAAGGTACAGCAGTCCGGCATCCTGTCAGAGGTACGCCGCCGTGAATTCTTTGAGAAGCCAAGTATTAAGCGGAAGCGAAAGGAAGCCGCCAAGAGGCGCAAAAGCGCCAGAGCACACCGAAAATATTAATAGCAATATAACGAGGATTAGGTGCAACAAGAAGCAGGGCTCGTGAAGCAAAAGCTAGCGGATGACCTGAAACAGGCACTGCGGAGTGGCGACAAGGTAAGGGTTTCGGTTATCCGATTGGTGATGGCAGCTATTAAGAATACCGAGATTGCCCGTAGAAATCCCCCAGATGATGCCGATATCCTGGGTATTATCGCCAAGGAGATAAGGCAGCGCCAGGAGAGTATTGACGCTTTTAGCCTGGGCAATCGTCATGACCTGGTGGCTCAGGAGAAGGCAGAAATGGCCATCCTGCAGCAATACTTACCCCAGCAGATGACCCGGGAGCAGATTATTGCCGAAGCTCGCCGGATCATCAACGAGGTGGGGGCACAGGGGCCTGGTGATAAGGGTAAGGTTATGCCCAGGCTTATCGCCCAGCTTAAAGGGAAGGCCGACGGGCGAGAGATTAATGCCGTGGTCACTGAGCTGCTTAGTTCACAGTAGGCCCACCCGGATTTTGACCCGTACCCTGACAAGGGGTGGCAATTTTATTGGTGGTCATTGGTTCCCAAAATCCCCCAATTTAGGTTTATTATTCAATGCATCGAGTAGAAGTTTGCCTGAAGAGCCACCTGCCGGACGCCCGGGGGCGCGGTCTGGTTAGGGATATACACGACCTGGGCATAACTACCGTCTCCAATGTTCATGTGGTGGACATATACTGGCTGGATGCCGAGCTGCCGCCGGATAAGCTCGATTTGATCTGCCGTCACCTCCTTGCTGACCCAATAACTCAAGACTGTCAGTTTTCAACCACCCCCACCACCCAGGGAAAGCGGGAGGGGCTTCGCCCCTTCCAAGTTAATCATTCCCCCTCTTCTTTTCAAAGAGAGGGGTGTAAAGGCGATGAGGTTAATAACCAGCCCCATATTATCGAGGTCGCCTATAATGCCGGCGTTACCGACCCGGTGGAAGACACCATTATCAAAGCCGTCCGTGATTTGGGCATTAGCAGCGTCAGAGCAGTCAAAACGGTAAAACGCTACCTTATTGAGGGACAACTCGGCAGTCAAGAGCTAGAGACGATATGTAACCGGCTACTGGTAAACCCGATTATCCAGCATGTTGTCGAAGAGTTCCGGTTTCCCGAGAACCCTGAGTACAGATTCAGCCTGAGCCGGATAGACATTCAGGAAGCAGATAAGGCCAGGCTTATGAAGCAGTTTGGCTTTACTGATGACGAGCTTCAGGCGGTTATCGGCTACTTCAGGGAGGAAGGCCGAAATCCAACTGACGTCGAGCTGGAGACTCTGGCTCAGACCTGGTCTGAGCACTGCGTCCACAAAACATTCAAGGGTAGAATCAAGTTCGGCGAGCTGACCATAGACAACCTCCTCAAGAGCACGATTATGAAGGCGACCAGAAAGCTAAACAAGCCGTGGTGCCTTTCCGTCTTCGGGGACAATGCCGGGGTGATTGATTTCGATGGCCGCTGGGCGCTGTGTTTTAAGGTCGAGACCCACAACCACCCCTCGGCGGTGGAGCCCTATGGGGGGGCATCAACCGGAATCGGCGGTGTCATTCGTGACCCCCTGGGCACCGGCCTGGGGGCCAAGCCAATATTGAATACCGATGTCTTTTGCTTTGCCCCGCCCGACTTCCCCTATGACCGGCTACCGAAGGGGGTTCTACATCCCCGCCGTATCTTCAAGGGGGTTCGGGCCGGGGTCGCTGATTACGCCAACCGGCTGGGAATCCCCACCCTCAACGGGGCGATTCTCTTTGATGAGCGCTATGTTGCTAACCCGCTGGTCTTCTGCGGCACCCTGGGCCTGCTCCCCAAAGAGCTTGGGCAGAGAGGTCAGCAGCAGGGCGACGACCGGATTGTGCTGGTCGGCGGCAGAACCGGGCGCGATGGCATACACGGGGTAACCTTCGCCTCAGAACAGCTCACTGATGAATCCGGTGAAGCCTCTTACAGCTCGGTCCAGATTGGCAATCCCATTGTGGAAAAGAAGCTCATCGACGTCCTCCTTGAGGCAAGGGATCGCCGCCTGTACCGCCGGATAACTGACTGCGGCGGCGGCGGGCTGTCCTCGGCAGTGGGCGAGATGGCGGCCGAGACCGGAGCCCGTGTTTACCTGGACAAAGTCCCCCTGAAATATGCCGGCCTGTCTTACTCTGAGATATGGATATCGGAATCTCAAGAGAGAATGGTACTGGCGGTGCCGCCCGACTGTGTTAGCGAACTCCTCGACCTCTTCGCCAGCCAGGATGTGGAGGCGACCGTCATCGGTGAATTCACCAGCGACCGCCGTCTCCGGCTTTTCTACCAGGGAAACCTGGCCGGTGACCTCAGCCTGGAGTTTCTGCATAATGGTCGCCCCCAGCTAAAGCAAGAGGCAGTGTGGGCACCCCCCCGGCACACCGAGCCCAAATTCGCCCCGCCACCGGACGCAGGCGAGGCGCTAATGCAGATTCTCAGCTCGTGGAATGTGTGCAGCAAGGAATGGGTAATCCGGCAGTACGACCACGAGGTGCAGGGAGGCAGTGTTCTCAAGCCCCTGGTAGGCAGGAACAACGATGGTCCCGGTGATGCCGCCATTATCCGGCCGGTTTTGGACTCCGAAATGGGCGTCATTGCCGCCAACGGTATCAATCCGAGATATGGAGAGAGCGACCCCTACTGGATGGCAGCCTCAGCCGTTGATGAAGCCTTGAGGCAGATTATTGCCGTCGGCGGCAATCTAGAGAAGGTCGCCCTGCTTGATAACTTCTGCTGGGGTAATACCGACCGGCCCGAAATACTGGGGGCCCTGATCCGTGCCGCCCAGGCGTGCTACGATATGGCGATTGTCTATCAGACCCCGTTTATTTCCGGCAAGGACAGCCTTAATAACGAGTTTGAGTTTGACGGCAAGACCATATCCATCCCGCATACGCTGCTAATCTCTGCCATCGGTGTTATGGAGGATATAAACCATGCCGTGTCCATGGATTTCAAGAGTGCCGGCGACCTTATTTATATAGTAGGCACAACCTACAGTGAACTGGGGGGGTCGGAATATTTTGCAATACACGGCTTCACAGGCAACAGCGTGCCCAGGGTAAATCCACACCGGGCGAAAGAGCTAATGGACAGGTTAAGCGCCGCCACCGGGAGGAGACTGGTCAGGGCTTGCCATGACCTGAGTGAGGGCGGCCTTGGTGTCGCCGTCGCCGAGATGGCATTCGCCGGCGGACTGGGAGCAACAATCCACCTGGAACATGCCCCCCTCGGTGAGCCAATAGACAGGGATGACTTCATCCTCTTCTCCGAATCGAATAGCCGCTTTCTGGTCGAGGTAGCGCCGGAAGACAAGGCCGAGTTCGACAAGGTGATGGGGGGCATCAGCCTGGCTGATATCGGTCGGGTTACCGACTCTGGAGTACTGGAGATACACGGACTGAAGGGCAGACCAATTGTCACCCGGTCGGTCGGTGAATTGAAAGAGGCGTGGCAGAGACCTCTCCGCTGGTAGTGGATGCACGGGGGTATTGACAAAGTCCCGGGGAAGTACTAAATTATCCGCTACAGGGTGGAATCTGGCGAGTTGCCCGGCTTACAATGGGGCGCTAGCCGTATTACATTGGCATTAAAGTGGAGAAACGGACGTGGACTGGTGGCAATTAGTACTGATATTCCTGGCCTCTATTCCTGTTGGGATAGCTATAGGCAGTCTCATAACTTACCTGTATCTGCGATTCATCGAGAAAAGGCAGATTGCTTTGCTGACTCCCTTAACCTTACTATTTACCAAGAAGCGTGAAACACTCACAGTGGTCAAGGAACAACCGGTCAAAGAACAGCCAAAGTTCACCCCACCCGGGCTACTTACCGAAGTCAAACACAATCTCAAGATAGCCGGCGAGCCTGCGGAAGACGGGTTATCAAGCTTTCAAACTGATGTATGGGATGCGCAGCGATACCGGGTCGGCGATTTGCCGGCAAACCTGCGAGACGACCTGGAACAAGCTTATGTTGATATGCATCTGGCCAACAACCTTGTCTGGTTATCAACCGAGTTTGGTCGCCGAACTCCTGATTTGAACGAAAACTACATGAGACTCTGCGCCAGCATCGCCCAAAGACTCGACAAGATAAAGCAAATCATAGGACCGGGGTTGCCGAACGAATAGCCGCCGGGCTCCATGTTTATGAGGCTGTTCTATTAAGCCGCGAGAAATAAGCCATATAACTATCACACCGGTATTTTTGAGTATAGAGATAGACTCAAGCCCCAGTATGTAGAATAACCTTAACACAATAATCATGCGTCAGGGAGTATGAGATGAAACAAGGGCTCTGAAACCGCTGGTTAATACAGGGTGGCTGGTGCCTTACTCTTCGAGCTTGAAATTTACCAGGGCTTTAATCTAACCTGGCGGGTTCGTTCGAAATGCTTGTATCTTGGGCTTTATTCCTGTTGTGGCTCACACTCAATGTGCTGGATATTATCATCTCCATGCTCGCCACGCGAGCCGGAGCCGTGGAGCTTGGTTTTCTCTACCAGATTTTCAGCACTTCGGCGGCGGCATCCATCAACAAGATGATACTGGTCACCCTGATTGGCATTGTACTGGTTTACTTCAGAAAGAATAACTGGCTGTCTCTGCTCAATCTGGGGATGCTCGGCGTGTGCATTTTCAATGGCTATGTCCTTCTCAAGCTACTTCTGTGATTTTCGGCTGCGATGCAGGCGGTAAATAAACAAGTTAAGGCGCTAAGACGTACGGGGCGGCTTTGAGATTTTCCTTAACGCCGTCGAGCGGGCCAAGTACCTGTGAACAAGACCGGCAGGGTGCATGTCACAAAAGGAGATAGAACCGGCAGAGTCCATTACATACTTGAAGCCAGCTTAATCATCTCTGCCGCGTCAATCAGCGGCACAGACTCAATCTTAAGAATGTCATTCCAGGCAAGGTTATTTTTGATCATGATTTTGGGGTCAACGTCGGGGGACACCTCAACCAGCTGGAAACCTCGTCCACCGTTGACATCAACCCAGGTGCCAATCACCTTCTCACCTTCATGCTCCATCCCGATTTTTTGTGCTCTTTTAACAACCTCGTCTCTTTTCTCTGGAGCCCAGGTAAGGATCACCATGTATAGCATCTTATTCCTCCTTCATTTTGCGTTTTTGCTACCCTATCACCACCCGATTTGACATGCACCCTGCAGGAAGAAAGAGTATCTTCAACATTATTCCGGGCACCTAACTCGATAGCCACCAGCCAAAATCAAAGTTTAATTAGTCCGCGGTGGCTTGTCAAGTATCTTGAGACCCTAAATGGAAGGCTTTACGGCCGGGGCTAACTGAACCTGCAACCCCGGTTTGAGACACGGCTTCAGTTAGCTCAGACTTGAGTTTCTCCGCTTTCGTGCCCAAGTCCAGCATTGCCCAGGGTAATTGCTGGTTTGTATCCCACCTCCGGTGGGCGTAATAGTCAATATCTAAGTGGCATTTGTCTGCCGCCTTGCGCCAGCCAGATAGCGACACCTCTTCTGTACTGACCAGTACCTCAGCCAGCCTGGCGTCACCGCGCGCGAGAACAGCCTGAATCTCACTCCAGGCAGGGCTTCCCGATTTGACCTTGATTCCCCGTGGCGGCAGGCTCTTTTTTAGCAGAGACAGGCGTTGATTTAATTGGTGAAGAGGTGCCATCGGTAGCCACTGGCAGGGGGTGCCCGCCTTGGGCACGAACGGGGCAATGTTGAGGCTAAGCTTGCAGCCTGCCCGGTCAAGAATATTTTTGCACTTGAGAGTAAGGGCCACGATTCCCTGTATATCCTCATCAGTCTCCGAGGGCAGACCAATCATAAAGTAGAGCTTGAGCTGCCTTATCCCCGGCTCCGCCACCTTCTCCATTGCCTCCAGAATATCGGCCTCGGTGATGCCCTTTTTTATGACCCGGCGCAGGCGCTCGGAACCAGCCTCCGGGGCAAGCGTAAGCGTCCGGGCTCCCCCTTCAGCCAGTCCCCTCAACACTATGCGGGAGAGGGGTCTTATGCGCAGCGAGCTGATAGACAGCCCCGCCCCCATCTGGCGCAGCCCGACCAGCAGTTCCTCTACCTGGGGATGATCGGAGACCACCGGCCCCACCAGCCCGATGCGCCTCCGGTATTTGAGCCCTGATTTCGCCTGGTCTATCAGGCTTTCCAGGGAACGAAACCGTATCGGGCGAAAGGCACTGCTGACCAGGCAAAAGCGACAACCCCAGTGGCAGCCCCGTTCGACTTCCATGAGGTATAAGTCGCCCAGCTCGGTATCGGGGGTCAGCACCGTCGAGGCAACCGGAAAGTCATCAAGACTACCTACCCACTGGCGGGCTACAGGAACCTTCGGCGGTGCTAAGGGCAGGTAAATGCCAGGCACCAGCGCCAGCGCCTTGAGCATGTCACCCCGCTTGCCAGCAATACCCTCAGCCAGGACAGGGAGCATAGCCGGGAGTATCGCCTCTGCCTCACCAATACACAGGCAGTCAAAGAACGGGGCAAGCGGAGCTGGATTAGCCATGATGCAGGCACCACCGGCAATGACCAGCGGGTGGCGCTCATCACGGTCAGCGGCATAAAGGGGTATGCCACCAGCCTTGAGAGCCTGAACCACGTTGAAGTAATCAAGCTCATAGGTGATAGAAAAGGCAAGGACAGCAAAATCGCTCAGCGGCCGTTGAGATTCGATAGACAGCATCTGTCCTCTTTCCCAGAAAGCCCGCTCACAAACGACCTCACGGTAGCTGTTGAGCAGCCTGTAGACGGCGTGAAGCCCTAGATTGGACATGCCTATGTAGTAGGAGTTGGGATAGATAATGGCGACCGGAATTCGACCTCCCCAGTCCTTGACAATCGTCCCCTGTTCCCGGGAAAGCCAGTGCCTGGCTTTGGTGACCCCGCTCCCAGCCGTAGAATGCCTTACCTGCCTCACCCGACAAATGACCTCAAGATACCAGATTAGCCAACTACTAAGTCAACGAAACTGTCCTGGACGACATTGAACAAGCCGTCCTCGCAAATTCGGAGGAACGGAATCGCCGCGGTGGGCAAGACCGCCAGAGTAGTCCGCACGTCAGGGAAAGGGAAGCCCAGGTCAGCGGCTGCCCGCTGGACATCGCTGAGCTTGCGGGCCATAGTCTCCATAGGCTCCAGTGAAATCAGTCCGCCGACGGGCAGCGCTATTTCCGCCAACACCTTTCCTTCAGCGCACACCACCATCCCCCCCTTTAACCGTCT
>CAZNSC010000110.1:5714-10261 GCA_964575695.1 uncultured Dehalococcoidales bacterium | reverse complement strand
CTGTTACTGCCATTATGAAAACCTCAGTATTACGGTTGTATTGGATTCAAAAAATGTCAAAAATGCCGATTGTGAATTGGTGCGCCTCGCGCCGTCCACAATTTCTTCAAAAAACATGATCGGATTATCAGACCATACCAATTCTATTTGTTGCGGGATCCGGCCTAGTCCGTGCTTTATTTCCAAAGTCTCTTCAGCATCTCCAACAAAATATTTCACCAGCATAGCATCATGCTCGCCATCCCTGGTGGGCGTGTCGTATGGAATTTCAGATATATTTCCTAATAGCAGGCTCATATTTTCTTTTTGTTTAATTTCTCGTTGAGCTTCTCGATCTCCTGTTCCTGTTTTGTATTCAAGGCTTTCAATTGTTCAATGATTGAAAAGCTTTCCATCAGTTTTTCTGCCAGCATCATGGCGTTTTTATTGATGCTCATGGCAAGGTCATTCGGACTAACCCTGATCTGCTGTTGCGGCGGCTGCTGCGGCCTTTGTTGCATAGCTTTCTGCTGCTGCATCTGCTGGCCTGTCATTTTTGCTTTTTCCCCTTTTTTCATTCTTTCCTCCTTTATGGTTATGATGGATCTACGTCAATAATATCTTTGTAAGCTGCTTTTACCTTGTTGGGTATTATCTGATTCCAGTTTACACCGTCAATTATAGCTATTATCGCCTGTGGATCTGTGACATTCTCCCCGGCGTAGACTGTTTGCTGGTAGATGGGCTTGGTTTCCATGTTTCCATTTCGGCCTATGCCTACGGTTTCGAGGCTGCCAGCATGAGGAGTATAATCATCATCCATTGCCGGTATAGTAATTGTTAGCGTTATTTTAGCCTTGTCTGCGTAATATGCTTTTGTCATGATACTACCGCCACCTTCCTTAAATTCCCTGCCGAATCCTTAATTGTGATATAACCTGTCACTGTTTCTGCTCCGATAGCAGCATGTGTACCAAATTTTAATACTCCATTTGTTGCTAATTCTAAATCTGTTCCATCATCCCAGATATAAGTATTAGTATCGTTTATATATAGTTTATCCTGTCCACCTAAAAACCAATCGCCTCCGGCAGTATGAATCGCTCTTGAAATAACACTTCCCATACTCGACATATCAGGAAAATAAATTCCATACCAGTTGGTCACATTAAGGGTTCCCGAAACAGCCGTATTATCCCAATATAAACCATAATGGTTTGTAAGGTTGAGCGTTTGCCCACTTTTTACGGTATTCCTGAAAGTGTAAGCTGCTGCCATTGTGTTAGTGGTGGTAAACTTGGCGTAAACATCAGCCAAAGATGCTGTGGCGATTCCACTTACTGTACCAGAAGCAAACGTCATCTGATTAAAAATCCCTGCAGCCTCCGCCACCGAACCAGCATCCGTTCTAGAATAAAAATTCCCCCCATACATTGTATCTGGTACTGCTGTAGATCCGTCTTGAATACATCCAAATAGTCCTCCGATGACGTTATATGTACCACTTGGGTTTGCTGTCCCATTGCATAACATTGCAAATTGTACCCCATAATGATTGGTAGTTGTGGCTGCTGCGGAATTCACATTGGAATTACCTACTATATAAGCCATTCGATAATTACCTAACGCCGTATAGGTTTCATCCATATTCATCTTAGAACCTGTCGAGGTAGTGGTTCCTAGATTAAGACAATTTGTAGTATCATCCCAATTGAAATTTGAGTTGTCCTGGCTTACCAGTCCAGCGGCACCGGCAAAGAAAACGGATTTCTGCGTGAAAGCGGAAAGCGTTAGGTTTGCGGAAATTGTCTGAGAGCCTGTTACTGCAAGCGTGGAACCGTTAAATTGAGCGTTTGCTTCACCGTTTATAGTGTTCCCGCCTGTAGAGGTAAGAATATAGTTGTTGGTGTTGTTGTCTACATAGCCGGTGATGCCGGAAGATACGGTAAGAAGTCCGTTTATAGTAGCTGTACCGCCCAAATAATTATCTGCTGAACCGTTCTGATAAATGCCGTAATCCACATTTGTTAGATCGTCCATGTAAATACAGTAAACTGTACCAGTTGGATCTTTATCTGCATCAACTTGAATATAATGCCCATAAACATTACCCCCGATGGAGGTCATTGCAGCTTCAATATCTACATTAGTCCAGATTCCATAAACATCTCTGGTTACCGTTCCTCCATTTAAATCGGAATAAGCATAAATACCAATCGAATCGTTGGTTATTGAAGCTCCATTATTGACCTCTGTTTGGTTCCACAGTCCAATTTCACTGTCAGAGATAGTATCGTTATTAGCTTCCGTTTCGTTGTAAATTCCCATTAATTCAGATGAAAGTGTGCCGGTTACATGATAAGTTCGAGAATAAAAGCCAATTAAATTAGACGTGTTTGTTGTCATTGTGATATTATTATAAATACCATAGGCAGGAAGCGTAACATTGGCCGTTATGTCGGTATCTATATATAGACTATAAACTCCACTTGTTAAATCAACATTGTAGTTGTGATCCAGCATGTAGCCAAATTCATTGCTTGTGGTTACGGATATAGTATTATTAAACCTGTGCCAGGTAGTAGCCCCATAATCCATATACCCGTCTGCAAGGGAGTCTATATACTCATTGAGGTCGGTTTGGGTGAAGGCAAGTTTATTACTTATCAAAGTAACAAATGGAATATCGAAATAATTCTCATCCTCCTTCCACCTTATAAACCCTGAATTCGTATTGGCATAAAAATAGATGTATGGATCAACATCTCCGCCAGTTCCAAGATATATCCAGGGGGTATTGAGGTGTATTGAATTGGGGTCGGTCAGGGTGAGTATTTCCATCTCTTCCTCTGTGTCCAGCCCTATCCAGTGGGTTGAGTCTCCGAACTGCCATTTCCCATAACCGGCTATCGTGCCATCCGTGCCATCGAATTGGCAATTTGCCTCTCCTTGCAATGTATTGGCCACTCCAGACATTGTGACCATATAATTATCTGTGTTATTATTGAGAGTAACCGCGCCAGCAGATACCTGGTCATCCACATATTTTTTATTTGCCACTTCGTAATTTGCATCCGGTGCAGCACTAGGAGTAATAGGAAACTGCGCAAAGGTAACGTCACCATTTGCGGCGATTGTAACGGCTCCGGGAGTTGTCGCGCTCCCGATATTTCCAAGGTCTCCAATTACTACATCCGCGTTGACCGTTAAAACCCCGGCATTAAATAACAGTCCATCTTCCGCTTGCAATGTATCGCTTGAGCCGGTAGCGGTGAGCACTCTATTATCGGCATCATCGTTAATTGTGATCCCCGCTTCCGCCAAGTCGTACAATTCTTCAATACGGGCAATCAAGCCCTTCGCGCTTCCCTTGCCTGCCAATACGCTAAGTGCGGTCATGATTAATAGTAATAGCCTCATAGATTGTTAGTGTGTATAATATGTCAATGTCATTGCCCGCGTCCCCTTGTTTCCACTATTTGTAAAATTATTAGCTGCTGCCTCCTTTCTAACTGATATTGTTGAACTATTATCAATATAAGCTTCGCACCACGTCCATGTACCATTGTCTTCGCATGTAATAGCCTGGATTGTCCAACCAGTACTTAATTGTATTGCAGATGGTAATCCCTCTATTTCGGCGCTAGTGCCATCACTGGTGCATTCAAACGCTGGCAAGTCAAGTTTTACATATCCATTTATGTTTTGATAATAGCATGTAGAGGTATCAAGGCCCGCAGAGCAATCAGTTTCAAATATGCAAGAAAATGAACCCTCATCATATTCAAAGTTCTCATTGCCGGTGCCCAATGAATCCGCTGTCCAATTTCCAGTTACGCTTCCAGTTAAGCTCAAATCACCGCCAATGACCGCACCATTTGTGATATTAATTGAATCTGCTACAACAAATCCAGAGGCGATCAGACTATCACCAGTAACAAAAAGGTTGCTGTCTATAGTTACATCGCGAAAAAATGTTGAATTTCGATTATTGTTTATGGTTAAAGCGGAGTTATTAGTCACATCATTTCCGGCAGACCCAGAACCCGCAACCTGGAAAACATGCGCTCCCTGGTATTGATAATATCTGCTTGCATAGTCGGTAGAAATATACTCCCAAGACGCATCCATATCATAGTGCTGGTTTTGGGCTATGTAGGTTATATTAGAGGCTTGCTGTGTTGTGCCTCCGGTTATATATGTGTTGCCGCCCAGCGTTAAGGATGTATATGCTGAACCTGTGCCCAAAGGCGTTGCTTTCACACCAAGATTACCACTATTATCAATAGTCATGGCAGTAGTCCAGGAGACGTCTGTCCCTGCGGTGCCAGAGGGAGCGACTCGAAAAACATGCTCACCATGTCTCTGCCAATAATCAGAGGCCTCGTCTGTTGATATATACCCCCAGCTACCATCGGGTGAAGTCATTACCCGGTTGCCGGTTCCGTTATTTGCCACGGCTACGAAAAGCCCGTTACCGTATGTAACTGAAAGCCACTGATTATCCGCCGCAGATGTACGTATCGTCCAGTCGATTCCGTTGGGAGATGTCATTACCCGGTTGCCGG